>CALUOV010000051.1 GCA_944322275.1 uncultured Bacteroides sp.
ATAGAATAAAGGACATAGAAACATCGGAAGCTCTGAACGCATCGCAAAAAGAAGAATATCTGAAAATTTTGCGGGAAGTGAATGAAGACAGTAATCAAACGTTGGTTATAGCTAACTTAAAATGATTATGAAAACGTATTTTTATCTTCTATAAGCCAACCGGTTTTCTTGCAATGTGGAATTGAAACGAGCAAATATATCTTTATGACCCGAGTAGCCATAAACGAGCGTGACGAGCGGAACATGTTTCCGGAAACGAATTGGGTCTATAACAAAAAAGACGGAAGCATTTCTGAATATGAGATAGTGAAGAAGGATTTTCCCGACAGCAGAATGACACTTTCTTCGCATTACGTGAATTGCAGCACAAAGCCGGGCTATGGCATGGCCAGATATCGAGCTTATGAATTGGTGGAAGCTTATCAAGAAGGAAAATTGTTTGGGAAACTGAAAGATATTGCAGCCACTTTGGAGGAAGAAGATAATGACGTGATTGTGGTTTATAAGTTTAAATAAAATCCGTTTTAAAATGAATTGGAAATTAGATGTTGTGCTCGTTTTGTTTGGAGCTTGCATTATGTCATGTACCCAAACAAAATCTGATACAGAGCCGATACCTTGCCTGACATTTACCGTAAATGGTGAAACTTTTGAGATGGTACAAGTAGAAGGAGGTACATTCTGGATGGGAGGTACCGATGAACAAGGAGGCGATTGTGAAACCAACGAATTACCGCCGCATGAGGAAAAGGTTGAGTCTTTTTATATTGGCAAGTATGAAGTGACACAAAGACTTTGGAATGCGGTAATAGGCTCAGAACATAACAGCTCTTATAATCAGGGATGCGATGATTGCCCTGTGGAAAATGTAAGCTGGGACGATGCACAGTTCTTTGTTAACAAACTGAGCATATTGACCAAACGCCCTTTTCGTTTGCCTACGGAAGTTGAATGGGAATATGCGGCACGGGGTGGTAAACATAGTAAGGGATACAAATACAGCGGAAGTCACAACATAGATGAAGTAGCTTGGTACGTGGATAATTATCGAGGAAGTAAGTATGGCCGCATGGGCACTACGCATCCGGTAGGCATGAAAAAGCCGAATGAGTTGGGAATCTATGACATGAGCGGCAATGTGTGGGAGTGGTGTGAGGACTTGTATAATAAAGAATACCGTCAGAATGGGAAGACGATTCATTCCGGATGGCCTTTTACAGGTACTTATCTTTATTTCCGTCGAGTGTTACGGGGAGGAAGTTGGGGAGGAACGGCCAAAGGATGTCGTGTCTCCTACATAGATTATGACATGGCAAGTTATCAAGATGAATATGGAGGATTCCGTCTCGCTTTAGATATGGAGCATGATTCCACACAACAAGCGATACGCTAAGTGAAATGATATAGGTTTAACTTTAAATATTTATATAATGAAAAGAAAAATTGCAATTCAAAAATTAGCCTTGTCCTTCATACTCGGAATGGCATTGGCAGGATGTGTTCAATCTGATTTATCAAATAAACCGATAGCATTTGATGTAACGGCAAACTATCCAGAGAAAGAATTAGTCCTTCAAGATTTTATGGATGTGGAATACGTTCCATTGCAGACAACGGATGAATTTGTAACACAAGGCGATGTGGCAGCAATCGGAGACAGCGTTATTCTTGTGAAAAATTATATCAATGACGGAAAGATCTATGTCTTTGACAGAAAAACAGGGCAAGGGCTGAGAATCATAAATAGAAGAGGACAAGGAGCGGAAGAATATACTTATATCAACAGCATTGTTTTAGATGAAAAGCATGAAGAAATGTTTGTGAACGATGCCACATTGAAGAAAATCTTTGTGTATGATTTATTGGGAAACTTTAAGCGTTCATTTAATCTTGCTAATGGTATGGAGTGTCTGGAAGTGTTCAACTTTGATACAAACAATTTGATTTGTTATGACATGTCTGTATACTATGAAGAAGGAAATAAAAGGAAAAAAGACTTTTATCATGCAATCATATCCAAGCAGGATGGAAAAACCGTTCAAGGTATTCCTATTCCTTTTGATGAGGTAACTGCACCTTTTATTCAAGAAGGAGATGCTGTGGTAGCCACTTCTATACGTTCGATTATGCCATGCAAAGAAAAATTCATGCTTATTGAAACATCTTCTGATACCATATATAGTTATACACCTGGTGAAAATCGACTGATTCCTTTTGTCGTGAAAGAAAAATCGGGTAATCCCGAAGTACTTCTTACAATGGGACCTGTCACAAGCCAATATTGTTTTATTCAAACGATTAAAAAGGAATTCGATTTTACAACCGGAAGAGGTTTTCCTACTTCTGAATGGTTTTACGACAGACAAGCGCATGAAGCATATAGTGCAGTCGTGTTGAATGCGGATTATACAAACAAGCAAAAAGTAAACATGACCTCCAATTGGGGAGTAGGTGACATTGCGACATTCAATAAATTGGAAGCATATAAACTGATTGAAGCAAACGAAAAGGGAAAACTGAAAGGCACACTAAAGGAATTAGCGTCAACACTGAATGAAGAATCGAATCCCGTCATCATGTTGATCAAATATAGAGATTTATAATGGCGTATGTCGCGAAGAAAACACAAGAACCAACCAACTCACACACAGAGCATTGTAAATTAGTTGACTAATTTTACAATATTGACTGAATGTCTATACCGGAAAAAGGCGGAAGTACCCGATGAGGTCTCCCGCCTTTTGCATTCATATCAGTCGTGTGGTGCTATGGCTTTTATGTATCACACGATGCCTTGCGCCATCATGGCTTTGGCAACCTTCATGAAACCGGCAATATTAGCTCCCTTTACATAATTCACATAACCGTCCGGCTCCGTACCATATTTCACGCAATTCTCGTGAATATTTTCCATAATGTAGTGAAGCTTCTGGTCTACCTCTTCAGCACTCCATGAAAGGCGTTCGGAATTCTGCGTCATTTCCAGACCCGATACCGATACACCACCTGCATTGGCAGCCTTACCAGGAGCATACAGAATTCTAGCTTCTTGGAAGATGCGGATGGCCTCGGGAGTAGAAGGCATGTTGGCACCTTCAGACACAGCAATCACACCGTTTGCCACCAACAGACGTGCATCGTCACCGTTTATCTCGTTTTGAGTGGCTGAAGGCAAAGCAATATCCGCTTTCTCGCCCCAAGGACGGGCACCCTCTACATACTTCACACCCGGATATTGTTCGGCATATTCACGGATGCGGCCTCGATAAAGGTTCTTCAATTCCATGATATAATCCAACTTCTCACGGTCGATGCCATCAGGATCGTAAACGTAACCATCTGAGTCGGACATGGTAAGAACTTTTCCACCCAATTGCAGTACTTTTTCTGCTGTGTACTGTGCCACATTACCCGATCCGGAGATGAGAACGGTCTTCCCTTTGAGATCCATACCTTTGGTTTTCAACATTTCCATCAGGAAGTAAACGTTACCGTAACCGGTAGCTTCCGGACGAATCAGTGATCCGCCGAATTCCTGTCCCTTTCCTGTCAATACACCGGAGAACTCACGGGTCAACTTCTTGTACATGCCAAACATGTAACCTACTTCACGTCCGCCTACACCAATGTCACCTGCCGGAACGTCAATGTCCGGACCGATGTGGCGCCCCAACTCCAGCATGAAAGCCTGGCAGAAGCGCATTACCTCGGCGTTGCTCTTGCCACGCGGAGAGAAGTCCGAACCACCTTTGCCACCGCCCATGGGGAGTGTAGTCAGCGAATTCTTGAAAGTCTGCTCGAAAGCCAAGAATTTCAGAATACCCAGATTAACCGAAGCATGGAAACGGATACCACCTTTGTAAGGGCCAATAGCATTATTATGCTGTACACGGTAACCCATGTTGGTCTGCACATTGCCCTTATCATCTACCCATGTCACGCGAAACTGGTACACACGGTCGGGGATGCAAAGGCGTTCAATCAAATTCACCTTATCAAATTCAGGATGCTTGTTGTACTCTTCTTCAATCGTAGAGAGCACTTCTTCCACTGCCTGATGATACTCCGGCTCGTTAGGGAACCGTCTTTTCAAATCTTCTAATACCTTAGCTGCATTCATAATCTTTGTTTATTAGTTGTTTTCATTTACTTGCGGTTGCAAAAGTATATATAAAAACGATATAAACAAACAATTTTGAAAGAAAAAAGCGAGATAAAACATCATTTTATTGCTTTATCTCGCTTTTAACAGAAAAAAGATACTGTTATTTCCATTTTTTGAGAGATTGGATGACAGGAATAAAGACCAAAGCCGCCGAAAGCAACAGCATGACAACGGTCATCCCGTCAATCCGTTCGCTATATACCAATATATAATAGCACAATAATACCCACAAAAGAGTAATACACACTATCTGTGACTTGGAAAGCGGTTTTCTCATTGTTCAGCTTTCTTTTTGTCAACTATCGCATCGATAACAGCTACAGCAGTGATGTTCACAATGTCACGCACGCTACTCTCGAAATCTGTAAAGTGAATAGGTTTATTCAGACCCATCTGAATCGGGCCGATGAGTTCGGCATCGGTATTCATAGCCTGCAACAGTTTGTAGCCTGAATTGGCAGAACTTAAATTAGGGAATACCAGCGTATTGACATCTTTGCCAAAGAGACGGGTGAAGGGATACTTCTTATCGCGCATCTCACGATTCATGGCAAAGTTCACTTGCATTTCACCATCTATGGCCAAATCAAGATAATGCTCCTGCATGTAGCTAACGGCATCGTGCACCTTGACCGGACTACCTTCCGTGTCAGCCCCGAAGTTACTATAACTCAACATCGCCATAACGGGCGTATGGTTAAAGAAGCGCACAGTGTGTGCCGACAGTTTGGCGATGTCTATCAACGTATCGGTATCCGGATGACGGTTTATCAGCGTATCAGCCAAAAAATACGTTCCTTTCTTAGAGTTCAAGATGTGCATGGTACCGAAATGTTTGTATTCAGGACGGATACCAATCACTTCCTTAGCCACTTTGATCGTGTTACTGTACTTGGTGTAGAGGCCGGTGATGAATGCGTCCGCCTCTCCTGTCTCCACCATCATCATACCGAAATAGTTGCGTTCGAACATTTTATCGTTAGCTTCTTCGTAGGTAGCGCCTTCGCGAGCACGCTTCTCTGCCAAAATGTGAGCATAGCGTTCGCGGCGGGGTGCTTCATCGGGATGGCGTAAGTTGACAATCTCAATACCTTCCAGACTGAGGTCGAGCTCCTTGGCTAGTTTAGTGATGGCTTCGTCATTGCCCAAAATGATAGGGTGGCATATCCCTTCAGCCTTAGCTTGTACAGCGGCTTTCAACATGTTGGGGTGAATACCTTCGGCAAAAACCACCCGTTGCGGGTTGCTGCGCGCGATATCGTACAATTGGCGGGTAAGCTTACTCTCGTAACCCATCCGCTCGCGGAGTTGCAGCTTGTAAGCATCCCAGTCTTCAATGTGTTTGCGAGCCACACCGCTCTCCATGGCCGCACGTGCCACGGCACAGGAAACTTCCGTCAGTAATCGTGGGTCTACAGGTTTAGGAATGAAATAATCGGGACCGAACGTGAAGTTACGGACATGATAAGCATTGTTCACCACATCGGGCACAGGTTGCTTGGCCAAAGCCGCAATGGCACGTACAGCGGCAATCTTCATCTCTTCGTTGATGGCACTGGCATGGGTATCGAGTGCGCCACGGAAGATATAGGGGAAACCGATGACATTATTTATCTGGTTAGGATAATCTGAACGGCCGGTAGACATCAGCACATCCGGACGGGCGGCCATGGCGTCTTCATAAGATATCTCAGGCGTCGGGTTGGCCAAAGCGAATACAATAGGATGCGGAGCCATACTGCGCACCATGTCCTGTGTCAATACATTGCCACGAGAGAGCCCAAGGAACACATCAGCTCCCTTGATAGCTTCTGCCAATGTATGCACATCACGGCGGTCGGTGGCAAAGAAGCGTTTTTGTTCGGTCAAATTCTCGCGGTCACTGGTGATAACTCCCTTGCTGTCCAACATAAGGATGTTTTCCTTGCGCGCTCCGAGTGTCACATACAATTTAGTGCATGAAATGGCCGATGCTCCCGCGCCATTTACCACGATTTTCACTTCATCAATCTTCTTGCCGGCCACCTCCAAAGCATTCAACAAACCTGCACTGGAGATGATGGCCGTACCATGCTGGTCATCGTGCATCACGGGAATGTCCAACTCTTCTTTCAACCGACGTTCTATCTCGAAACATTCAGGCGCTTTAATGTCCTCCAGATTGATACCTCCGAAAGTAGGCGCAATAGCCTTGACGGCCTGTATAAACTTCTCTGGGTCTTTTTCATTCACTTCGATGTCGAATACATCGATACCTGCGTATATCTTAAACAATAACCCCTTGCCTTCCATAACCGGTTTACCAGAGAGGGCACCGATGTCCCCCAGCCCTAATACGGCCGTTCCGTTGGAGATGACAGCTACCAAGTTACCTTTTGCCGTATATTTATAGGCATCCTGCGGATTTTTTTCAATTTCAAGACAAGGCTCGGCCACACCAGGCGAATAAGCTAATGAGAGATCGGTTTGTGTCGTGTAGGGTTTGGTGGGTACCACCTCAATTTTTCCCGGCTTACCCATGGAGTGATAGAGCAAGGCGGCTTCTTTTGTAATCTTTACCATATTAATTGTCTTTAAATGTCATTTGTGCGCAAATGTAGGGATAATAGTTGAAATTTGTAAGTCCTCGTCCACTTTTTCTTTGAGCTTACAGATTTTTTGTGCTTTTTAGTTATAGACACTCTATTTCTCTTTCAACAGAAACTCGTCAATGGCCTTTTTATATGTAGCTTTGTCCGCAGCACCATTAATGAGCTGAGGCATCTCGTCCATAGGGATAAGCACAAAAAGTGGAATGCTGGTGGCGCCAAACAAAGCGGCCAATTCTTTCTCTTTATCTACATTCACTTTATAAATATAGATTTTTCCTGCATACTCCTTGGCCAATTCTTTCATAATGGGGGCTACCCGCCGGCAAGGGCCACACCAATCTGCATATAAGTCAATAATAGCGGGACGGTCGCCTTTATATTTCCATTCTTTGGCCTGACTATCTGTATAGTCGAACACTTTTTCGAGAAACAGAGCTTTATCCATTACAATAACTTCTTGCGCATGCAAGGTATAGCCCAAAGCCGCAAAAATCAAAGAGAATAATATCTTGTTCATAGAATAGAAGTTTTTTTAATGACAGATTAATAATTTTGCTCGATAAGAGCGGCCAACTGGGTCGGTTGCATAACCCCAGATTGTCTCCAAATGACCTGACCATTCTTAAACAATATCAAAGTAGGAACGGCCTGTACATTATATTGCATGGCTAAAGCCTGTTGTTGGTCAACATCTATTTTGAGAATACGGGCTTTGTCACCTACTCGGGCTTTCACATTTTCCAATATAGGATGCATGGTTTTACAAGGACCACACCATGTGGCATAAAAATCGACAAGGATTAATCCCTGGTTATTTTTAATCAGTTCTTCAAATCTTTCCATAATGTTACTATAAATGACAAGTTATCTGTTAAATTCCCATTTACCATTCTCTCACTCCTTAATGCTCAATTCATCAATGATGTGCGAAGCACCCGCATATTTCTCTATAATAAATAAGGTGTAGCGAATGTCAACACAAGCGGCACGTTGTGACGAAGGACGAAAAGCAATATCACCCGTCAAACCTTCATAATTGCGGTCGAAAGCCGTTCCGATAAGTTCGCCACGCGCGTTGAAAACAGGACTGCCGGAGTTTCCGCCCGTGTTATCCGTATCGACAATGAAACATACGGGCATGCGTCCGTCGGGCAAGGCATAACGTCCAAAGTCCTTATCGCGCCAAAGCTGCTTCAACTTGTCCGGCACTACGAACTCCCAATTATCGGGGTCTTCCTTCTGCATCACGCCATCCAACGTCGTGTAACATTCATTCACGACACCATCCACCGGACTATAGGAAGCCACCTTTCCATAAGTGAGACGCAAAGTGGAATTTGCATCGGGATAGATGGGCCGACCATCGGCTTGGCGGAGTTCCATCATGCCTTTTACCCATGTCTTATGAGCAGCATCATAATCACGATTGACGTCTTGCGTAGCTACGGTCGTTTGCAGCAAACCCTCTGTAATGGAACGTTTAAAGAGCACCATCCAGTCTTTATCTAGCTGACGAAGACTGGGCTTGCTGATAAACTTGTCGAAGTTTTCCCGATTTCCAAAAACAGACTGCTCAAAACAGGCATCAATAAAAGCATCAGTGTCCCCTTTAAACTTCTTATCTATTTCTGTAAAAATACCGATGCGTTGCTCTTGAGGAATGTAGCAGGCATATGTGCGGAGCATCTCCTTGCCTACCAGCTTTTCTACCTCCGGGTAAGGAACGGAAGCAAAATATTTGTCGGCTGCCTGCCGAAGGCTATCGGTTGCCATGCGGATACGCACCTTGTCCCCACTCTTAAAGGCATTCACCAAAGAGGCGGTGTTAGGGATGCGCATGAAGTCTAAAGCCGTAACCAATGCCTCCTGAATGGCCTGCTGGTGATAAAGAATAGGCCGACGAGTTTCCACAATGGCACGAATACGGTCGAAAGCGGCCTGATAACTGGTGTCACCTATCTCCCGTCCGTGTTGCAAGAGGGCTTCCTGTTGCGCACGCTTGGTGTCCAACACATGAAGCCGTACGAGACCTTCGTTCATCCCGATGGCATTTTTCCAATAATTGGCGCTGGAAGCGTATTTACTGGCATAATGTATGCGTACGGCATCGTCTTTCAACATCTGCTCCATCAAGACCTGCTGACGGGCACCACGCACGTGATGGCGCATGAAGTTGGTCGTCTGCATACGTTCTTCCACTTCATCGGACGTCATATAACGCCAGTTACGTCCGGGAAAGCCCATCACAAAAGCAAAGTCTCCTTCCTTGTAGCCTTGCAGACTGATGTTAAGGTGACGCTTTACACGCAAGGGCATGTTGGTGGCCGAGTAAGGGGCAGGTTCCCCATCGGGAGCGGCATAGATGCGGAAGAGGGAGAAGTCGCCTGTGTGACGCGGCCACATCCAGTTGTCCGTATCGGCACCGAACTTACCAATGCTCGAAGGTGGCGCACCCACCAGACGAATGTCACTATACGTTTTCTTCAGAAAAGCATAATACTTGTTCCCTCCATAGAAAGCTTTCAGCTCCAATGTACATCCGGGTGTCAGGACAATGCCTTCCGAGAGAATAAAGCGGTCGGCCACCGTTTTCAGGTATTTAGGTGACAAGTAATTGATTCCTTGCGGATCAGGATCTTTCTTCAGTTGCTCCTGTACATAGGACGTCACGTCCATAATGCGGTCAATGAACGTAATAGTCAGCCCTTTGCAAGGAAGCTCTTCCCGCCTGTTCATGGCCCAGAAGCCGTCCGTCAGGTAATCGTGCTCCACGCTGCTGTGCTGCTGGATGGAGCCATAACCGCAATGGTGGTTGGTCAGCACCAAGCCTTCGGCCGAAATCACCTCTCCGGTGCAGCCGCCTCCAAAATGCACCACGGCATCTTTCAAGGAAATCCCATCAGGGTTGTATATCTCTTCAACGGGGATAAGCAGTCCTAATTCCTGCATGGCGACCTCGTTTTGTCGCTTCAAGTCGGTCAGCATCCACATGCCCTCGTCAGCATGAGCCGCAAACAAGGACGAAGCCAGGATGGCGGTAATAAACAGTTTTTTCATATCAGTCATCTTTCATTATTTAACTGGACAAAGATAAACAATCCCTCAAAACTGAGAAAGCTAAAAAATGAAATTTCACAAGATACGGATTACACCATATTATATATCACATACGAAACGATACATGCTGACCCGATTCCCTCCCGACAAGCGCAAAGCAAAGGCCCTCTCAACGCAAAGCAAAGGCCCTCTCAACGCGAAGCAAAGCCTCATTCAACGCCAAACAAAGGCTCCGCTTTCTCCATATACCTACTATTACTGATTTTCTCTCAATTTATACTACTTTTTAGGTATTGCCTCACTTTTTAACGCCCCCTACCTTTGCAGCAGATTTAAAACGATAAAAAACTGTAAAGGAATGAAACGAAAAGTATTAATGATTACTTTGGAGCTGATGCTCTGTATGCCAACGGTTTGGGCAGATAACGGAGTGACGGACGAACCCCCGGTAAAAGAAGAAAAGAAACTGGAGAGCGCGGAAGCCGTACAGATAACTGAAGTGCAGGAACAGGCCCCCCGCAAGAAACACTTCACCATCGGTGGGTATGGTGAGGCCGTATATAGCCGGAATTTTTATAGCGACAATTACCTGCGGTATGACAGTCCTCAAGATTATAAAAATGATAAACACGGGCGTTTCGACTTGCCTCATGTCGTTATCATGTTAGGTTATGACTTTGGTAAAGGTTGGTCAACGGGCATGGAGATTGAATTCGAGCATGGCGGAACAGAAAGTGCCGTTGAGATAGAAGAACATGAAGGTGGTGAGTATGAAAGTGAAGTGGAACGCGGAGGTGAGGTCGCCTTGGAGCAATTCTGGATTCAGAAATCCTTCTGCCCACAGTTCAATATCAAATTGGGACACATGGTCGTACCTGTAGGTGCTACGAATGCCCATCATCTTCCCACTGAATTTTTTGGAGTGTATCGTCCGGAAGGTGAAAGCACGATTATGCCTTGTACGTGGCACGAAACAGGTCTGAGCATTTGGGGACGTGCAGGCGATTGGCGTTACGAGGCCATGTTGCTGCCAGGACTTGATTCGGACCGTTTTGATAGTAAAGAGTGGATTAAAGGCGGTGCAGGGAGTCCTTACGAATTCAAAATAGCCAATGCAATGGCAGGTGCGGTGCGCATAGACAATTATTCTGTCAAAGGACTTCGACTCTCTGTCAGCGGTTATGCCGGAAATTCTTTCAGCAATACATTACGGAAAGCTACCAATACCGTTTACAAGGATGTGAAAGGAACCGTGTTAATCGGTGCGCTCGATTTCCATTATGATGACCATAATTGGGTGGCACGTGGTAATTTTGATTATGGTCATCTGTCGGATGCTGCATTGATTACACGTTACAATACGAGCTTTTCCAACGATGCCCCCTCTCCCAAAATGCCGGTAGCGACCGCAGCCATCTCCACAGGACTGGAAGTAGGTTATGACCTTTTCCCTTTGTTCCGCCATGGCGATAAGAAGGAAGACAAGCTCTATCTGTTTGGCCGTTATGAATATTATGATTCGATGTATAAGACCGAAAATGCTGTTACGGATTACGAAGAATATGGCCGTCAGCGCATTGCATTCGGCGTAAACTACTATCCGCTGAAAGAATTGGTTTTGAAAGGAGAGTACTCACTTGATATCCTGAAGAGCAGGTTCAACAATGAACCGGCCATTTCCTTAGGAGTCGCCTATGCTGGATTTTTTAATTTATGATGAGAAAGATACTAAACAATTTATAATTTAAACACGAAAAGAGAAATGAAAAGATTACTGATTTTTCCGTTTTATGTAGCTATGGTTGTCATGATGGGCATGAGCATGGCTGCATGTAGTGATGACGAGACCGGCAACGGTGGAGATGAAGGCACGTTGACTCCCCAAGAGGAAGCCTTGAAAAATGCCATAACAGAATACGTGGACAAGACGGTGATTCCCACCTATCAGGGTATGGCGGACGCTTCCATCGAGTTATATGGCCTGTGTGTGGACATTCGCTCGAAACATACGGCGGGCACACTTACTACGGCTGACGTACAGGCCGCTTGTGATGCCTGGTTGCTGACGCGTGATTATTGGGAGAAAAGTGAGGCTTGGCTGTATGGTCCCGCGGGAGATTATTACATTGACCCGCACATCGACTCTTGGCCTTTGGACCAGGCGGGCATGGACGCTTTGCTCAACAATCCGGCACAGATGGCACAGATGGACGATGAGGGTGTCTATGTGGGCGACTACCTGGGATATGCCTTGAAGGGCTTCCACCCGCTGGAGTACCTGCTTTTCGAACTGACAAACACCAATGCTTCCGGAGGTGCTACGGCAAGCTCTGAAAGCGTGGCGCACAGTACGGACTATACAGTGGAAGAACTGAACTACATGGTGGGCCTTGCCGGCGACCTGCGCAACCAGTGCGTATTGCTGGAAGCTTGCTGGGCAGGAACGGAGAACGTGACTTCGGAAAAACAGCAGATACTGACGAATGCGGATTTGGATAAGGGTATCAACTATGGCGAGGAAATGAAGAACTCGGGTTCGGCAGGCAGCGACTATGTGAACTACTTGGATGCCGCATACGACATCATCATTTCGGGCATACAGAATATCGCCAACGAAGTGGGTAACGTGAAGATAGGAAACCCCACCGGTAAAGGTTCGGGCGATGATTTTGAGTACGACCCCAATTATATAGAATCACCCTACAGCCTGAACTCTATCCGCGACTTTTTAGGCAATGTGATCAGTGTCCGCAATGCGTATGAAGGTGCGCCCGAAGTGGACGGAACCATCCAAGTGGCTACCTATTCACTGAGTGACTACATCGCTTCCTTGGACGCCGACCTGGACAGTAGGGTACGTGCCGCCATCCAGGACGCGTATGACAAAATCAGCCTGATGCAAGAACCGTTTGTCTACACATGCGGCGCGGCCGAATACGACACCATCAATCAGAATGCCGTGGACGCCTGCAACGTGATGAACGACATTTTCAGCGAAGTGACCGCCTTGCTCCAGGCCAACCATTAATCTGTATAACCCTAATGTGGCAGACACAGAGCGTTCTTCAGCCATGGAGAACAGTTTCTGTGTCTTACATGCTATAATATCGAACTAACTAATCCATAATGTATTATGAACAAATATTTTTATGTAGCAGCTTTTATCACAATGGGTCTTGTCGCCTGTAGTGATGACGAAGTTTCTTCGGATACGCCCGGAGGAGGTGAATCGACTGAATTGCCCGATTGGTACTATACGGGCGGAGAACTGGGAACGACATTCAATACTACCTCGACGGCTTTTGAAGACCCTACCCCGGTGGTGGAAGCCAGCGCAAGCATGAGTTCAGCCTTTTTCCGTGGCGAACAGTTCTTCGAGAAGCCCTACACTTCCAACTTCAGCGGTATGCGCCACGGTCTCGGTCCTGTCTACATCCGCACGTCGTGCCAGCACTGCCATCCCGGCTACGGACACGGACAAAGTCAGCCCGCCGGTTCGTTCAACACCAACGAGATAGGCAACGGCTACCTGCTTGTGGTCTATAACCCCGAGACCAACGCCTATGTGTCCTGGTTGTCGGGCATGCCGCAGACCCAGGCCGTGGCTCCCTTCAAGGCGCCGCTGGACGAGACACAGATTCAACTGACCTGGCACGAATATACCGACAGTTGGGGAAATAAGTTTCCCGATGGGGAGACCTACCAGCTGCGCTATCCCGAAGTGGAGATTCCGCAGAGTGCCATCTATGTGGCTAACAAGGGGTATGACGTAGGCAACTACGAAGTACGTTTGGAGTCTACCATCGGCATCTATGGTACCGGACTGCTGGACGCCATTACGGACGAGGACTTGAAGGCGCAATACACGCAGGAGGAACAGGACGGTTATCTGAAGAACGGACTGAACCCCAACATCTTCGCCAACGGCGACTGGACGGGACAGTATGCCAACACCGCCCAGGGAGGCGACGGAACCAAGTATCCTTACCGCTATACGTATGCCTTGAGCCGCGGACCGTTGCAGGACGCCGCCGGTGCCAACGCTTTCTGGAACATCACCAACGCCACGCGCAGCGACCGCCGTTTCCACTACCTGGACGCTGCCGGCACCTACGCCCTCTACTCCTCGCAGGATGCGGACGTGCAGGCTGGCTTCCGGGCTTACATCGAGCAGGCCGACCCGGACAAGAGCCATGCCGACTGGCACATCCAGAATGCCGACGGCACGTATGACGAAGAGCAGAACATCTACAACTACCTGACCTCAAAGGAACTGGACGTAGAGGTTTCAGACCAGGATTACATCGACCTCATGGTGTGGCACCGCGGTCTGGCTGTGCCTGCCGCCCGCAACGTGGACGATGAGGAAGTGCTGCGCGGCAAGGAACTCTTCGAGCAACTGAACTGCACCTACTGCCACAAGCCCAGTTGGACTACGGGCGATGATGAGATACGCGACCCGGCACGCTTCTTCGTAGGCGAAAAGGCCGATCAGCTGCCCCGCTATCCCAACCAGACCATCTGGCCCTATACCGACATGGTTCAGCACAAGCTGCACATGGTGAACGACATCCGCACGGGCTGGTGCCGCACTACACCGCTTTGGGGACGCGGCCTGCACCAGCGCTGCACCGGCGCCGAATATGCCGACCGCCTGCACGACTGCCGCGCACGCACCACGATGGAAGCCATCATGTGGCACGGCACCAGCACGCAGAGCGATGCCTACGAGCAGATTGTGGCTTTCCGCGAACTGTCCAAAGAAGACCGTGACGCGGTAGTGAAGTTCCTCGACTCCATCTGATTCTCTCTTGAACTATAGTTTGATTAAAAGCATCATCTCGGACGTGCAAAGTGTTCACGCATGTCCGGGATGATTTTTCCATTTACCTGACTCTGATATGAAGTTACTCAGAAATATATCTTTTGGCCTCGTTAGCGCGATGGTGTTGATATTGGCCGTGGCTACGTGCCTGGAGAAAGTGCAGGGTACCCCGTTTGTGGCCGCTCACGTTTATGGTTCACCGTGGTTCGTGGCCCTGTGGGCGGTGTTGGCTGTCGTAGGCTTATGCTACTTGTCGCACCGGAGGTTGCGGGCAAGCGTGTGGCTGCTGCACGGTGCGTTTGTCCTTATCCTGACCGGCGCACTGGTCACGCATCTCTTCGGTTTGCAGGGCAGCATTCACTTGCGGCAAGGGACTTCGGAAAGCGTCTCGGCCTTTACCGATGCCGACGGGGAGGAACATTCCCTGCCGTTTGGCCTGCAGCTGAAAGAGTTCAGACTGGAATACTATCCCAGCACGGTGGCGCCCAGCGACTTTGTCAGCACTTTCGGGCTGACCGATGGAGAGGAGTCGCACGAAGGCCGGGTGTCCATGAACCGCATCTTCCGCTACCGCCATTACCGCTTCTACCAGTCTACTTACGACACGGACGGACGGGGCACCACGCTCTCCGTCAGCTACGACCCGTGGGGCATCGGACTGACTTATGCGGGCTACGTACTGCTGTTAGTGGCCTTTGCAGTTTTTTTCATCGACCCCCGCAGTGCGTTCAGGCAGCTGTTGCGGCATCCTTTGCTACGGCGGGGGATGGCTGTGGCGGCGGTGTTCCTGTGTGGGGGGATACTGCGGGCGGCCGATGCGCCCCGGGCTTTGCCGCGCGAGACGGCTGCCGCTTTCGGCCGGATGTATGTCTACTACAACGACCGCATCTGCCCTTTGCAGACGCTGGCCAAGGACTTCACCGTGAAGCTTTGCGGGAAGTCTGCCTACAAAGGCCTGACGCCCGAGCAGGTGCTGACGGGCTGGTTCTTCTACTACGACGAATGGAAGGAGGAGCCATGCATCCGCGTCAAGGGGAAGGAAGTGCAGCGGCTGCTGGGCATTGACGGGAAGATGGCCTGCCTGGCGGACTTTGCAGACGTGGAGGGCTATAAGCTCGATGCCGGACGCATGGCGGCCCTCACCGGCAAGGACAAGCGTGACGCGGAGGAAGCCAACGAGAAGTTCAGCCTGGTGAGCGGCGTGGCGGCGGGCAGCCTTTGGAAAATCTATCCGTACCGCACGGAAAGCGACAGCACGAGGCTGGTGTGGTATTCGCTAGCCGACCGCCTGCCCCGCACGATGTCCCACGAGCAGCAGGCCTTTGTGCGGTCCTGCATGAACTACGTGGCCGAGCAAGTGGCACGCAAGGACTTCGCCCGGGTGGACACCCTGCTGGACAAGATGCGCCACTACCAGGAGCGCGAGGCGGACAGCCTGCTTCCATCCGATGCCCACATCAGGGCCGAACGCTGCTACAACCGCCTGAACGACAGCCGGCCGCTGGCCATGGTGGCCGTGACGTTGGGACTGCTCTCCTTCGGCTATTACTGCCGACGGCTGATGCAAGGCAAAGCGGCGGACCGGCGGGTGGACGTCTCTCTGCTGGCCTTGCTGGCTGTCGGTCTGCTTTATTTGGCGGGGCTGATGGCATTGCGGGGCTTTGTCAGCGGACATGTACCGCTCAGCAACGGCCACGAGACGATGCAGGGACTGGCCATCTGCGCCGCCGCACTGACCCTCGGCCTGCACCGCCGCCTGCCGATGGCCCTGCCCTTCGGCTACCTGGTGTGCGGACTGGCCCTGCTGGTGTCCATGATGGGCGAAGGCAATCCGGCCGTCACGCCCCTGATGCCTGTACTGGCCTCACCGCTGCTCAGCATCCACGTGGCGGTCATCATGCTGGCTTACGCCCTGCTGGCCTTCGTCATGCTCAACGGTGTGGCGGCCCTGATGCTCGCCGGTTCGCGCCGCGACTGCCGCCGCGAGGTGGAGCGGCTGCAGCTGCTGAGCCGGCTGATGCTCTATCCGGCCGTGTTCCTGCTGGCGGCGGGCATCTTCATCGGTGCCTTGTGGGCCAACGTGTCGTGGGGTCGCTACTGGGGGTGGGACCCCAAGGAAGTATGGGCGCTCATCACGATGCTGGTCTACGCCCTGGCGCTGCATCCGGCCTCGCTGCCGTGTTTCCGTCGTCCGCTCTTCTTCCACGTCTACGTGCTGCTGGCCTTCTGCTGCGTGCTCATCACCTACTTCGGGGTGAATTTCCTGCTGGGAGGCATGCACAGCTATGCCTGATTACCTACTTCTGATGAGCGGGGAGTGTCATTATACCTAAATCCGGCGATTGCACGGGTGCAGCCGATGCCCTATCTTTGCAGCATCAGATTTGAATGAATTAGTTAGTCATAATTACGTAACCACTATCTTAGTAAGGTAAAACAAAGAATCCCCGCCTCCCGATGTGACATCGCGAAGCGGGGATTTCCTTCTATCTTTGGGAGCCAAATCATACCAGCGGGTCGTCGGTCTCGTCCTCGCCGCCGTCGCCGGTGCCGCCACCGGTACTGCCGCCCGGCTCGGTGCCGCCCGTCTGGCCCGTCACCTTATAATAGTTCTCCAGCGAGCCGTAGTACGTGTCGCCGTCCACGACGCCGTCGTTCACGAACTTGATGTCGCGCAGGATGTCGGCCCGCAAGTCCGGGTCGGGGATGAAGGAGAGCTTGATGTTACGGATGAGGCCGGTGTGGAAGTCCTTCACGTTCTCCACCCCCTCGCTGCCGAAGGTGAGGCGGAAGGTGCCCAGGCCTTCGATGTGGGCCCGGTTGCCCTGGATGATCTGGTTATAAACCCATTTGGCAATGACGTGCCCCGCGGCCTGGAGCTCGTAGTCCTCCATCGTGCCGCCTTCCGTGGCCATTCTTGTCATAGTTTTTCCTTTAATCGGTTCGTCCGATTTGAATACGGCGTACCACTTGCCCGGATCGGACTTCTTCTGT
>CALUOV010000052.1 GCA_944322275.1 uncultured Bacteroides sp.
AACCAACTTCTCCTCTGCTGAATAGTGACAGTGAATTTAAATGAGAATGCTTAAAAATACTTAAAAATCGCATGAAAGAGGACGTTAACAATCATACAGATAAACCGCGCGTCATCATTAGCGGCGGAGGCACCGGAGGGCATATTTTTCCGGCTATCTCTATCGCCAATGCCATTCGTGAGTCTCGTCCGCAAGCCGAAATTCTTTTTGTCGGAGCAGAAGGACGTATGGAGATGCAGCGTGTACCCGATGCGGGTTATCGCATCATAGGCCTGCCTGTGGCAGGATTCGATCGTCAGCATCTGTGGAGGAACATTGTGGTCATCATTAAATTGTTGCGTAGTCAATGGAAGGCCCGCAAAATCATTCGCGATTTCCGTCCGCAAGTAGCAGTGGGTGTAGGTGGCTATGCCAGTGGCCCAACTTTAAAGACCGCTTCCATGATGGGCATTCCCACTTTAATACAGGAACAGAATTCTTACGCTGGGGTAACTAATAAACTGCTGGCCAAGAAAGCTTCATGTATCTGTGTGGCTTACGAAGGTATGGAGCGTTTCTTTCCTGGCGACCGCATTGTGCTGACTGGTAATCCCGTGCGACAGACGTTGCTGGCCGAATCTACTAATCGTGAAGAGGCAGCCCAATTCTTCAATTTCAATGCTAATAAGAAGACTATACTCATCATAGGAGGCAGTTTGGGCGCACGCACCATCAACCAAACGCTGATGGCAGGTTTGTCGCTTATCAAAGCCCATCCGGATGTGCAGTTTATTTGGCAAACCGGTAAAATCTACATTGACCAGGTGAAAGCAGCCGTCACTGCTTTTACAGGAGATGTTATTCGCAATGCCTACATTGATAGTTTGCCCAACTTGTATGTGACCGACTTTATCAAGCGTATGGATTGTGCTTACGCTTTGTCCGACTTGGTCATTTCGCGTGCTGGAGCAGGTTCCATTTCCGAACTTTGTCTGTTAGGCAAGCCTTGTATTTTGGTGCCTTCCCCCAACGTCGCTGAAGACCATCAGACGAAGAACGCCTTAGCCTTGGTGGAGAAGCACGCTGCTCTTTGCGTAAAGGATGCCGAAGCCAAAGATTGTCTGTTGAATGTCGCGTTAAAGACACTGGCCGATAATGGAAAGTTGCTCGAACTGAAAACGAACATCAGCCAATTGGCCCGACCGAATGCCGCTCGTGATATTGCTAGGGAAGTATTGAAACTTATAGATAACAGATAACGAGATAAAAATATGTGTTTGAGCAATTACACCTTTGTAGCAGGGCATCATGTTTAGATACAAAGATGTAATCGAGTAAGAATAAATCTGAAATGAATTATATAATATAACAATGGACATACATACCATACAATCCGTTTATTTCGTAGGTGCTGGCGGCATAGGTATGAGTGCTTTGGTTCGTTATTTCCTATCAAAAGGCAAGCGGGTGGCTGGATATGACCGTACGCCCAGCGAACTGACTGCACGGCTTATTACCGAAGGTGCGCAGATACATTACGAGGAAAACGTTGAACTGATT
Organism: uncultured Bacteroides sp.; assembly: GCA_944322275.1. Lineage (GTDB taxonomy): Bacteria > Bacteroidota > Bacteroidia > Bacteroidales > Bacteroidaceae > Bacteroides. The sequence continues at coordinate 1,540 of CALUOV010000052.1, forward strand.
CCTGATGAATGTAAGAATCCGGCTACTACATTGGTCGTCTATACACCAGCTGTGCCCGCTACACATGTCGAGCTTGCCTACTTCCGTGAGCACGGGTTTGAAGTACAAAAGCGTGCTCAAGTATTGGGACTCATCACCCGTAGCAATAAGGCGCTCTGCGTAGCCGGTACACATGGCAAAACCACGACTTGCACAATGACGGCTCATCTATTGCATCAGTCGGCTGTAGGCTGCACCGCCTTCTTAGGGGGGATATCCAAGAATTATGGCACCAACCTACTGCTTTCGCAAGATAGCCCTTACACGGTTATTGAAGCTGATGAATTCGATCGCTCGTTCCATCAGTTGTCACCTTATATGAGTGTTATTACTGCTACCGATCCCGATCATTTGGACATTTACGGCACTTATGAAGCTTATCTAGAAAGTTTCCGTTATTATACCTCTCTAATACAGTCAGGAGGTGCCCTCATCTTGCACAGAGGGTTGGCTTTGCAGCCTGATGTGCAACCAGGAGTTGATGTCTACACTTATAGTCGTGACGCAGGTGACTTTCATGCAGAAAATATCCGCATTGACGGTGGTGAGATTTACATCGACTTCATTGCCCCTGACACACGTATCAACGACATCCAATTGGGTGTTCCCGTCAGTGTCAACATTGAAAACGGAGTGGCGGCCATGGCATTGGCTCATCTTAATGGGGTGACCGATAAAGAAATCCGCCAAGGTATGGAGAGCTTTCGGGGAGTGGAACGCCGATTTGACTTCCAATTGAAGACGAATCATATCGTGCTTCTCAGCGACTATGCCCACCACCCGGCAGAAATAGCTCAGTGTATCCGTTCCCTTCGTGAGCTGTACCCGAACAAGAAACTGACAGGTATCTTCCAACCTCATTTGTACACCCGTACTCGTGATTTCTATCAAGAATTTGCTAAAAGTCTTTCGTTACTTGATGAAGTTCTGCTAACTGAGATTTATCCGGCCCGCGAACAACCTATCCCTGGTGTAACCAGTCAGTTGATATACGACCGTCTACGGGCCGGGATTGAAAAAAAACTTTGCCGGAAGGAAGACGTGTTGAATCTTCTTGCCCACGAATCGGTCGAGGTTGTAATAGTCATGGGAGCAGGTGATTTAAACAATTACGTGCCCATAATGGCCCAAATATTACGAAAACGACTGAATGAAGGAGAAGACGTATCTCGTGAAATTCTTTAATACGCTATTGCCATGCTGAAAAAGATACTACGAACCCTAGCTTTGTTACTTGTTACTGTCTATCTGTTGGTGGCTGTTACCGCTTTCAATCGGAAGCCGGCCGCAGCAACTTGTATTGGCATCGAACTGGTAATCAAAGATACAGCTTATGCGGGTTTTATCACACCCCAGGAGATTGCTTCCATTTTTACGAAAAAAAAGCTTGATCCTGTAGGAAAAAGCATGGATAAGATACGTACCAGTGAATTGGAAAAAATACTGGTCACCCAACCGCTCATCGATCGTGTGGAGTGTTATAAGACTCCCAGCCACAAAATAGGTGTAGAAGTCACCCAACGAATTCCCATTCTGCATGTCATCAGCAGCCAAGGAGAAAACTACTACTTGGACAACAAAGGGAATGTGATGCCTTCCAATGCCAAATGCACCGCTCTAGTGCCGTTGGCCACTGGCTCCATTGATAAATCATTCGCTGTTTCTGACCTCTATCCGTTCGGTATGTTTTTACGGCAGGATCCATTTTGGAGGGCTCAAATCGAACAGATACACGTTTTGTCGGACGGGACTGTCGAATTAGTACCACGTGTAGGTAACCATATCATCTATATAGGAAAACCGGAAAGATACAATTGGAAACTGAAACGTGTCAAGGCGTTCTATCGAAAAGCGTTGAACAAAGTGGGATGGAACAAATACGAACGTATCAACGTTGAGTTTGATAACCAAATCATCTGTACGAAGGTAGATAAGGAATAAAATTGTAAATTGATAAATAGTAATAGAAATGGTAAATAGTTTTGCGACAACAACAGAATTTATAGCCGCCATTGAACTGAGTTCATCGAAATTATCCGGTATTGCCGGATACCGCAATAGCGACGGTAGTATGCAGATACTTGCCTACGCTACCGAATCTTCGGACTCTTTCGTCCGTAAAGGAATCGTCTACAATATAGGGAAAGCTGCTCAAGGTCTGACATCCATTATCAATAAGTTAGAAGAGCAGCTGAAATGTACCATTGCCAAAGTATATGTAGGCATCGGGGGACAATCGCTACGCACCGTAGAGAATAGAATCAGCCGCATGCCCGATACTGAAATCATCGGGCAAGAAATAATAGACAGTTTGAATGATGAAAATTGGAATTATCCTTTAGTTAATATGGATATTCTAGACGTGGTACCTCAGGAATATGAAATAGATAACCATTTATACACCGAACCTGTAGGTGTTACTGGAAGTTCCATTATAGGTCGGTTCCTGAACATTGTGGCTTCACCCTCACTTAAAAAGAATCTTGAAATGAGTTTCAGTCAAGCAAAGACTAAAATAGCTGGTTTGCTGACCGCTCCTTTGTGTTTGGGGCATGCTGTATTGACTGAAAATGAATTACGCTCCGGCTGTGCGTTAGTAGACTTGGGAGCTGATACGACAACTGTAATAATCTATAAGAATAATCTTCTGCGTTATCTCTGCGTCCTACCCTTAGGCGGAAATAATATCACTCGTGATCTCGTCTGTTTACAGATGGAGGAAGATGAGGCTGAACGGCTGAAGCGGAAGTATGGTGATGCCTTTTATAGGGAAACATTGGAAGAAGGAGAGGAGCCCGCTACTTGTACTACGATAGACGGACGTTCTATTCCCTTGAGTGAACTGAACGATATCATTGGCGCACGTACTGAAGAAATTTTGGCCAATGTATGGAACCAAATTAAACTTTCAGGGTATGAGGACAAATTATTGGCTGGCATCGTGCTAACAGGGGGAACCTCTAACCTGCGTCACATTGACGAGGCCTTGCTTCAGCTGAGCAAGATGAAGAAAATCCGTATAGCCCCTTTTGTACAGGATACTCTTCGCGGTTATCAGGATGAAATCCCACAGAATGGTACGCAAAACACCTTGTTGGCGCTGTTGCTTTCAGGTAAGGAGAATTGCCGTCAACCCGAAGAGCCTAAAACTCCTCATATAGAACCTGGCCAGTCGGTAGATATGTTTCAGGATGATGAAGAGTTGAAAGCCCAGGAAGAAGAGAACCGACGTAAGAGGGAAGAAGACAAACGTCGCCGAGAAGAAGAGAAAAAGGGCCGCAAAGGAGAAGAAAAAGGAAAGAAAGAGAACAAACCCAACTGGTTTCAACGTCTCACTAGTAACGTTACAGAGGAACTGTTCGGAGACAATGATGAAAAGATGTAATAATTAAATATGAATGAAATGGACGATATAATCAAAGATTTCGGATTTGCTTCCGATTCTCCCAAGATAATCAAAGTCATTGGTGTAGGCGGAGGTGGATGTAATGCCGTCAGTCACATGTATCGTGAAGGTATCAATGGAGTTACTTTCATGGTGTGTAACACTGACATGAAATCCGTCAACGACTCTCCCGTGCCAGACAAATTATTGTTGGGTGAAGGATTGGGAGCTGGAAACGATCCCGAGGAAGGTCGCAAGAAGGCTGAAGCCAGTATCGATCGCATTCGCGAATGTTTCAACGATGATACCCGAATGGTGTTTATCACAGCTGGCATGGGTGGAGGGACCGGCACCGGTGCTGCTCCCGTAGTGGCCAAAGTTGCTCGCGAAATGGGTATCTTGTCTGTAGGTATCGTAACCATTCCCTATCGTTGGGAAGGAGACCGTAAGATAGATAAGGCTTTGGACGGTGTGGAAGAGATCAGCAAGTACGTTGATGCCCTCATTGTTGTGAAGAACGATAATCTACGCGAGATTTATGGTGATCTCAAGTTTGAGGCCGGCTACGACCGCGCTGATGACATAGCTTTGGTTGCTGCTAAAAGTATCTCGGATATTATCACTATGCACGGTAAAATCAATCTCGATTTCAATGACATCCGTATGGTGCTCAAGGATGGTGGGGTAGCTATCATAGGAACTGGCTATGGCGATGGTGAAGGCCGCTTGACAAAGGCTTTCCGTGACGCACAGACTTCTCCCCTATTGAACAATAACGATGTGTTCAATGCTAAGAAAGTTGTCATTTGCATCTCCTATAGCTCACAAAGCGAACTAATCATGAGTGAACTGGATGAAGTGAACGAGTTTATGAGTGGTTTCAGCCGAGATATACAGACCAAGCATGGGGTGGAGAAAGACGAATCTTTAGGTGAAAAGGTGAAGGTCACGCTGCTTGCCACGGGTTTCGGCATTCAGGACATACATATGAAGGAGATGGACGAACGTTTGGCCAATCGTACAGAAGAAGAGATGGAACAACTAGCCGAAGAAGAAGAACGCCGCCGTATCCGTCGCGAACGCTATTATGGCCCTGATACAAATAGCCGTACCCGTCGCATTCATCGCCGTCACATCTATCTTTTCAGCCCGGAGGATTTGGACAATGTGGACATTGTTGCTATGGTAGAAAACTCGCCTACTTTCCAACGAGATAAGGCTACGTTAAATTCCATTCGTAATAAAGCTACCCAAGAAAGCCAACAGACTATTGGAGAGCTCCGAAAAAAAGAGGAAGAAAACGGTATTATCAGTTTTGAGTAGGTCATAGATAAACTGATATTCCTTAAATAGGGATTTAACATAAAATTAGTCAACTAATTCATACACAAAGTGCTGTGGATTAGTTGACTTTTTTGTATCTTCTACAGACATGAAACTCCTTTTGGAAAGTACCGGAGGCTTTACAGACATATCATTCATCGAACACCTCTCGTTTAAGAGCTCTATATTCGGCTAACGATTAAACCATGAAATCTTTACGTCGCAACACAAAGCTGTTGCTCAAATATTTTTCGCGTACAATCTGATTGGCAGCCAACTCTTCAGGCGTGCCCTGGAAAAGGATCTTACCTTCGAAAAGGAGATAGGCTCGACTGGTGATACTCAGCGTCTCCTGTACGTTATGGTCGGTGATGAGGATACCGATGTTCTTATCCTTCAGTCGCCAGACTATTTGCTGAATGTCCTCTACGGCGATGGGGTCTACCCCGGCAAACGGTTCGTCCAGCATGATAAACTTGGGGTCGATGGCCAGGCAGCGGGCTATCTCCGTACGTCGGCGCTCACCTCCAGACAACTGGTTTCCTTTGTTTTTGCGCACTTTCTGAAGACGGAACTCGGCTATTAGACTTTCCAGTTTGTCCTTTTGGTAATCCAGTGGCTTGTTCGTCATTTCCAGCACCGAGGCGATGTTATCCTCCACGCTCATTTGACGAAATACAGATGCTTCCTGTGCCAAATATCCGATGCCGGTTTGCGCCCTTTTGTAAACGGGATAGTTCGTGATGTCCAAGTCATCCAGGAATATACGTCCTTCGTTGGGCGTAATCAGACCTACCGTCATATAGAATGACGTTGTCTTGCCGGCACCGTTAGGTCCCAACAAACCGACTATCTCGCCTTGCTTTACATCGTACGATACATGGTTCACCACCGTACGTTTGCCATACTTCTTTACCAGATCCTCCGTGCGGAGCACCATCTTGTTTTCTTCCATACATGCGTTAATTTGGCGCAAATGTAGCAAAAATAAAAGATAAAGCCGTACATTTGCAGACAAATACATATAAATCATGTTTAAAGCACTTAGAACGGTAGGAAGATACTTCATGTTAATGGGACGCACGTTCGCGCGTCCTGAACGAATGCACATGTTCTTCCGCCAATATCTTAATGAGATGTCAAAGTTGGGAGTAGACTCCATTGGCATCGTTTTGTTGATATCGCTATTTATCGGCGCTGTTATTACCATACAGATAAAGCTTAACATCGAAAGTCCTTGGATGCCACGCTGGACAGTGGGCTATGTCACCCGTGAGATTCTGCTGTTGGAATTCTCTTCTTCTATTATGTGCCTTATCTTAGCTGGAAAAGTTGGTTCGAACATCGCTTCCGAGCTGGGGACCATGCGCGTTACCCAACAGATTGATGCCCTGGAGATTATGGGCGTTAACTCTGCAAGTTATCTCATCTTGCCTAAGATTGTCGCCATGGTGACCATGATACCTATATTGGTTATATTCAGCATCTTCGCCGGCATAATCGGTGCCTATTGCACGTGTTGGTTTGGTGGCATTATGACGGCTACCGATTTGGAGTATGGTTTGCAATATTGGTTTGTGGAGTGGTACATTTGGTGTGGCATCATCAAGTCCCTCTTCTTCGCCTTCATCATAGCCAGTGTGTCGGCCTTCTTCGGCTACACCGTAGAAGGAGGTTCTATTGAAGTGGGTAAGGCATCTACCGATTCGGTGGTGACCAGTAGCGTACTCATTCTTTTTGCTGATTTGGTGTTAACTCAATTGTTAATGGGATAATTCTTCATTAAAAAAATATGATTGAACTCAAAGGACTCTATAAATCGTTCGATGGAAAAGAGGTGCTGACAGACATCAGTTCCACGTTCGACAATGGAAAGACGAATCTCATCATCGGGCAAAGTGGTTCGGGAAAGACCGTATTGATGAAGTGCATCGTCGGACTGCTTACTCCTGAACGCGGTGAATTACTTTATGACGGGCGCGATTTTCTTGCCATGGACAAGCGGGAAAAGAAAGCCTTGCGTCGCGAGATGGGTATGATATTTCAAAGTGCCGCCCTCTTCGACTCTATGACCGTATTGGAGAACGTTATGTTTCCGCTCAATATGTTCAGTAATGATACTTTACGTGAACGTCAACGCCGTGCACAGTTTTGTCTCGACCGGGTCAACTTAAGTGAAGCGGGCGGTAAATATCCGGGTGAAATAAGCGGAGGTATGCAGAAACGTGTAGCCATCGCCCGTGCCATTGCGTTGAACCCGCAATATTTATTTTGTGATGAACCGAACTCAGGTTTGGATCCCAAAACATCGCTCGTGATTGACGAACTGATACAGGATATTACGCGTGAGTATAACATGACCACTCTTATCAACACTCATGATATGAATTCTGTGATGGGCATCGGCGAGAAAATCATCTTCATCTACCAAGGGCACAAAGAATGGGAAGGAACTAAGGATGACATCTACACTTCTACCAACCAGAAGTTGAATGATTTTATCTTTGCTTCCGACTTATTCCGTAAGGTCAAGGAAGTTGAAATTCAGAATATCGAGGGGTAAAAATTTTGCCCACCTAATCATACATACAATGATGCAATACTTTCTCACTGCTCCCTCAACCCTGGATGTTTCCATCAACTTGCCGGCTTCGAAAAGCATCAGCAACCGTGCGCTCATTCTGCATGCTCTATCAAAGGGAAACACCTTGCCAAGCAACCTGAGTGATTGTGACGATACGCGTGTCATGATACGAGCGTTGGCTGATATGCCGGATGTGATAGACATCATGGCGGCGGGCACTGCTATGCGCTTCTTATCTGCCTATCTGAGTGTAACGCCTGGCACACACCTGATAACGGGCACTGCTCGAATGCAACAACGGCCTATCCGCATTTTGGTAGATGCTTTGCGGACGTTGGGCGCACAAATAACCTACGCGGGCCATGAAGGCTTTCCGCCTTTGTGTATCACAGGCTCTGAACTGACTGGAAGCGAAATCGCTTTGCCGGGAGGAGTCAGTTCGCAATACATATCCGCCTTATTGATGATAGGTGCCACATTGCCCCATGGATTGAATGTACATTTAAAGGGTGACATTGTATCACGGCCTTACATTGATTTGACCTTGCAATTGATGCATGACTTTGGGGCGCAAGCGCAATGGATATCGGCTGATTGTATCTCCGTAGCTCCCGGAGGATATCAAGACACACCTTTCTTGGTAGAAAGCGATTGGAGTGCGGCTTCTTACTGGTATGAAATCATGGCGATTCTTTTGATGAATGCACAGAGTGAAGCAAAGGTTGAATTACGGGGACTTTTTAAAAATAGCAGCCAGGGAGACAGTAGGGGAGCGGAACTCTTTGCCCGGTTGGGGGTACGAAGCGAATACATTCCGCAAGGGGTCATTTTGAGTAAGGGAGAAACACCCGTATCGCGTTTGGAGGCTGATTTAGTGAATATTCCTGATTTGGCACAGACTTTTGTCGTGACTTGTTGCCTGATGGGGATTCCGTTCCGTTTCACCGGCCTTCAAAGTCTCAAGATCAAAGAAACAGACCGGATTCAGGCTCTTGTCACCGAACTGCGTAAACTGGGTTTTATCGTTCATTCTGAACAAGACAGCATTCTTCATTGGGACGGTGAACGGTGTACTCCGGATGAACGGCCATGTGTCGATACGTATGAGGACCACCGTATGGCCATGGCCTTTGCTCCCGCGAGCTTGGTCTTTGCGAAACTTTGTGTCCGCCATCCCGAAGTAGTGACCAAGTCTTATCCGAGTTTTTGGAAAGACTTGCGGCAGGCGGGCTTTATCCTTGCTGAACAGGATGAATAAACATTTAACGCCTTGTTTGAGACTCTATGGTTTATTCTGTGTATCTTTGTATTCGCAAAAACATTAAACTCCAAATTGCTACATGTGGATATTGATTATTAGTTTGGTGCTGTTGGGTATGGTGGCTGCCATAGCCGGTGTTGTGCGCAACCATCGTCTCCAAAAGAAGGTAGAGAACGGCGAACTGGAAGCCCTGCCAGAGGTGAATCCGGTGGATATGGAGTGTTGTGGTCAACACGAAGTATGCGAGAAGGAAAGTCTGCTGGCCGGCGTAAGCAAGCAGATAGAATATTATGATGATGAAGAATTAGACCGCTACAAAGGCGTATCGGCCGATGCATATAGCGTGGAACAAGAAGAAGAATTCCGTGATGTGTTTTACACTATGCAGGAAGAGGATGTGGCGGGCTGGGTACGCAGTTTACAATTGCGGGGCATAGCCTTGCCTGATAACCTGAAGGACGAAGTGTTTTTAGTGATAGGAGAGTTGCGGGCTAATCCGCATAAAAAATGACTCATCAATCTATGGAATTGCTACACTATACTTTCTTTCAACATGCATTGATAGGCAGTTTATTGGCCAGTATCGTTTGCGGTATGATAGGCACTTACATTGTCACTCGAAGGCTTGTGTTTATCAGTGGAGGTTTGACGCATGCATCGTTCGGTGGCATTGGCTTAGGTTTATACACCGGCATTCCGCCCATTTTGTCTGCGGCTCTATTTGCCATACTTTCCGCTTTTGGTGTAGAGTGGCTCAGCAAGCGGAAAGACATGCGTGAGGACTCCGCTATCGCCGTATTTTGGGCATTAGGCATGGCGTTGGGGATCATTTTCACGTTCCTTTCGCCCGGCTATACACCGGATTTATCGGCCTATTTGTTTGGTAATATTCTCACTATCAATCTCAGTGATATATTGTTGTTGACAGTGTTGGCTGCGCTATTGGGGGCGTTCTTTTTTTTCTTCTTGCGAACCATTATAGGTATCGCTTTCGATAGCGAGTTTGCCCGCTCACAAGGCTTGCCTGTAACATTGTTCGAATATGTAATGATGATGTTCATTGCACTGACCATCGTGTCCTGCCTTCGCATGGTGGGCATTGTGTTGGTTATTTCGTTGCTTACCATTCCACAGATGACAGCCAATTTGTTTACCTATCGTTTCAGTCATATTATTGGACTGTCCATTGGTTTAGGCTATCTAGGCTGTTTGGGCGGGCTGGTGTTGTCTTTTTATACGAATGTGCCTTCGGGCGCTTCCATTATATTTTTCTCCATTCTTATTTATGCCTTGTGTAAGGGATGGAAAAGTGTACAAGCATTTCGCTTGCAGAAGAAACAAGTAAAACAATAACCTAATAAATGATAAGATGGAAATCAGAATTCAATCTTTAGATCAAATTCAAGAAGCCGCCCGTCAGTTTGTCCAAGCCATGGGTGACAATACCGTATTTGCTTTTTATGGAAAGATGGGAGCAGGCAAAACAACCTTCATCAAAGCTATTTGTGAAGAACTGGGAGTAAGCGATGTGATCACTTCGCCCACATTTGCCATCGTCAATGAATACCGTTCTGATAAAGGAGGTGAACTAATCTATCACTTTGACTTTTACCGTATTAAGAAACTGGAGGAGGTATATGATATGGGATACGAAGACTACTTTTACAGCGGTGCTCTTTGCTTCATCGAATGGCCCGAACTGGTCGAAGAGCTGCTTCCCGGGCAGACAGTAAAAGTCTCTATGGAAGAAATAGAGGACGGTGCACGCAAGGTTACATTGGAAGATTGGGCATAACAGACATAGTATGAGTCATTATCTCATTCAAGGAATCTTTGCGTTGACGGGGCTTATCAGTTTATTAGCGGCATTGCTGGATTGGGACTGGTTTTTTACAGCCCGCAATACACAATTTATAGTGCAAAACGTAGGTCGCCTCCAAGCCCGTCTGTTTTATGGTATATTGGGATTGTTATTGATAGCCACGGCGGTGTTCTTTATATTTGCCACTAATCAGTAAGGTGCCTTTGTAAATACTCAATTTAGGGCATATCTCTTTGAAACGGTAAACAGGCCCTAAATTGAGTTGTGTTAAAGACGTTTTGAAAAATTAATATTGACTTGTAGCCAAAGCTTTTTTGTTTACATAATCCTTATATTTTTAGGGGCACGGAGCGCTTTGGGATGTATTTATTCCCGTTATAAGGACGATGCCCGTTTCTGGTTGTCTGCATTTGCGATTTAGTCCGTTCGTTTCTACGCATTTTCGGATGATATTATTATATACTGCTTTTTTTCGGATAATCTATCGTATAGTGCAATCCTCGGCTCTCTTTTCGCTCCATGGCCTGCTTCGTAATCAGATAGCCTACGTTAATCATGTTGCGGAGCTCACAAAGTTCACGGGTAGCTTTGCAATGTTTGAAGAGGCGTTCGGTCTCCTCGTAGAGGATGTCCAGACGATTCCAAGCACGGGTCAGGCGGACATTGCTGCGCACAATACCTACGTAAGCCTCCATAATTTGGTTCACCTCCTTCATACTTTGGGTGATGAGTACGCGTTCTTCGTTGCTGATGGTGCCTTCATCGTTCCATTCGGGGATGTCTTCGTTGAAGTCATAACGCTCCAATACACTCAAGGCATGTTTGGCGGCGGCATCGGCATAGACTACAGCTTCGATTAACGAGTTGGAAGCCAGTCTGTTGCCCCCGTGTAAGCCGGTGCACGAACATTCACCAATGGCATATAACCGACGGATGCTGCTTTGTCCGTCCAAGTCTACTTTGATGCCTCCGCACAGATAATGAGCGGCGGGTGCTACAGGAATATAGTCTTTCGTGATGTCGATGCCGATAGAGAGGCATTTCTTATAGATGTTGGGAAAGTGGCGTTTCGTCTCTTCCGGGTCTTTGTGCGTCACGTCCAGATAAACATGGTCCTCACCGCGGAGTTTCATTTCGTTGTCAATGGCACGAGCCACGATGTCACGTGGAGCCAGTGAGAGGCGTGGGTCATACTTTTGCATGAATTCCTTGCCGTCCAGGGTGCGGAGCACGCCTCCGTAGCCTCGCATGGCTTCCGTAATGAGGAACGAAGGTCGGTCGCCCGGATGATAAAGAGCCGTGGGGTGGAACTGAATAAACTCCATGTCTTTCACCGCACCTTTGGCACGGTAGACCATCGCAATGCCGTCGCCGGTGGCTACCAACGGATTGGTGGTGTGGCGATAGACTGCCTCGCAACCACCTGTGGCCATGACGGTAACTTTGCTGAGGAATGTATCTACCTCGCCCGTGGCCTCGTTTAGCACGTAGGCTCCGTAACACTTGATGCCCGGCGTGTAGCGGGTCACAATGATTCCCAAATGATGTTGGGTGATGATTTCCACTGCATAGAAGTTTGTGAATATGGTAATATTGGGATGTTGCTTCACTGCTTCGATGAGGCTGGTCTGTATCTCGGCTCCCGTGTTGTCCTTGTGGTGCAGGATGCGGAATTCAGAGTGTCCGCCTTCTCGATGCAGGTCGAATTCCCCGTTTTCTTTCTTATCAAAATTTACTCCCCATTTGATAAGCTCCTGGATTTGAGCGGGTGCATTGCGCACTACCTTCTCCACCGCTGCACGGTCGCTTATCCAGTCTCCCGCTATCATGGTGTCTTCGATATGTTTCTCGAAGTTGTCCACAGCCAAGTTGGTCACCGAAGCGATACCTCCCTGTGCAAAATATGTGTTGGCCTCTTCCATGCCGGCCTTACAGATGAGGGCTACCGTCCCCTTTTCCGCCACTTTAAGGGCGAAGCTCATACCGGCTATCCCTGAGCCGATGACGAGGAAATCGAACTTTCTTACCATAACATGATGTTTTACTTGGATGCAAAACTACAAAATAAGTCCGTTGCTTGTGCATTTTACCATTAAAAATACATATCTTTACGGCAAAAAGAAGTATTATGGACAGAACTTTCCAGGCCCGTATCACTGTAGGGCAATATTGGGCTTTGGCCTTGGGCGCCTTCATGGCGGGTTACGGCCTGTGGCACAAGAATTGGCTCATAGCTTTGTTGTTCATGCTATTGTTAGTGTTCATCATTGAACAACTCATTCATTCGGCTTACACCGTACGTGCCGAGGGCGAGCTGGTAGTTCGCCGAGGTCGTTTCCGCAAAGTGAGACACATACTTTTGGACGACATTTCTTTGGCGGAGCGCGTGAAAGCTCCCCTTTTTGGCGCTCTCTTTGTTTCGCATTACGTGTTGGTGCATTACACGGGCGGAAAGAGCATCGCATTGCTTCCCGTTAATGAAGACGAGTTTCTAAAGACATTGGCAAAACGGGGATGTAAGGTGGCGGTATAAGGCATCACCTTGATGATTTTTCTATTATTTACTTATCTTTGCAGAGCAGACTAATAAAAAGAAAAGCGTATGGGATGTTTTATGAATGTTTTGTGGTTGATTTTGGGCGGCATCTTTACCGCTGTAGAGTATGTAGTAGCCAGTCTGTTGCTGATGGTGACCATCGTGGGGATACCCTTCGGGATGCAGACGCTGAAGTTGGCGGGGTTGGCCTTATGGCCGTTCGGAAAGGAAGTGCGCACGGGCGATCGCTCGGGCGGATGTCTGTACCTGCTGATGAACGTGCTTTGGATTCTGTTGGGCGGTATTTGGATTGCGCTGTCCCATCTGGTGTTCGGGGCTGTGCTCTGCATTACCATCATCGGCATACCCTTTGGGCTTCAGCACTTCAAGTTGGCGGCATTGGCACTGACGCCGTTCGGCAAGGACATCGCGGAGAAAGGATGATGTCTCAGTATCTTAAGAGGGGAGACTGCTTTTTATGTGAATTTTGTCAAAGCATAGGATGAGAGGCAAAGTAAGCTGGCTTCTACGACCATTTGCTTCTATGACGGTTGGGGAATGTTACTTTTAGGAAGAAACAGAATTAATTTCTACTTTTGCATTCTCATAATAAAAGGAAATGGTAAATGAATAGTAAGTTATGCGGGATTATTGTATCCCTGTTTGCATTATCCCATTTGAATCTGAATGCTCAAATCATCCTTGCTGATAAAACGGATAGAAGTGTTGTGGCTTTTGCACAGGTTACGGATGAGAAAGGAAATACCATCGGTATATCCGACATGGACGGACGTGTCTGTATGGATGGCAAAGACGGGCAGGTTTTTATTGTCAAGCATTTGTCATACGAACCTGAGAAAGTCAAAATCTCTCATCTGGCTAACGGTGACACGTTATGGCTTTCTCCCGTCAATTACAACTTGAATGAAGTCAGCGTATCAGCCCGGCAATTAGATTACATACATTTACGGGCATACTTCCGCAGCTACCAACAGAATGATTCGTGTCTGAAGTATTTTAAGGATGGCATTGTACATTACTATATTCCTCTACGTGGGAAAAGAGTCAGGCGGCACATGGAGGCATCGCGCTTGTTGGAGAATAAAAGCTTGATAGCCAAAGACAGAAAACGGGCAAACAGCGTGATAGACAAGTACATCACGACTCCTTATCTGGAAGGCAAGACTTTGTTTGAACGCATAAAGTCGCAAGCCGATGCCTTTGAGGAAGGTTTGCCGTTTGCGAAACTATTCATTGGAGGCGTTCCGACAGGCATCTGTAAGCAAGATTCATTAACTCGCCGTGTGGAGTATGATGCCTTGGCTTTGGAAGGAGGAAAACGGGAAGGCAAGCTCTTCGGTTACACCACACGGATAGAAGAGTTTGTCCAAACCGAAATCTACCGTCGGCGAACAGGCTATCAGTCATACCTGGATCTCCTGAGCCATAGGGACTACCGTAAGATTTTCTATAAATATAAGAAAGACAATCGTGAGCAACTGGTAGAAGTGACTGATGAGCTTTACGTCCTTTCGCAGGCATATGTCACTGCCGAGGAGATGAAGCAGGCTCTAAAAGAAGAGAAAGAGGCACTGGGAGTTGAAGAAAACTATTGGCTGAATCCGGCCATCCCTCCCATTCATGAGTATCTCCAATCGGTGCTGGAGCGCGAGTTGCTTCCGGCGGAATGAAGCATTTCCATTAAGTAGCTATTTACGCTTCATCCCCTTGATGGTCTGTTTGGTGGCGGCATCCACTCGATAGGACTCCGTTATCTTCTGCAAGGCTTTGTTGTAGGTGAAGTTGTCGAGAGAGTTTTGCCCTTGCAGGTAGCGCAAAGTAATATCGGGGAACTTCACGAAGCAGACGGACAAGGCCCAAGCCACACCCATCTTGACATAGTAGCCCTCGTGGCGGATGTGGTCGTATAGGCGGAGCAGTTCGTCAATGTGCTCTTCGTCGATGAACAGTTGCATGGACATCACCACGCCGAAGCGTATCTCGTATTCGCCTTCGGCTTGCATCCAATCCTTAAGATATTGCCACAGGCGGTCGCGGTTGGTCGTGATGAACTTCTTCCCGCCGCCGAACTTGAACGTGTCGCACACCGACCAGCTGTTGATAATGTGTACGAAGCGTGTCACCCGTTCCAGATACACTTCCACGTCCCGGTCCGGACGGATGCAGCCCAGCACCATGCCTTGCAGCATCCGTTCCTCCATGTAGTAGGTATCGGCGGTGGTGAGGTAAGCCTCCCAGTCACCTTTGGCGATGCGTGCCGCCAGCTTCCGCAGTTGGGGAATGCGGATGCCCAATACGTTCGGTACGCCCGGGTTGAGGCTTTGGGTGAAAGGTTTGTTGCCTTGCTCGGCCAGGCGGAGGAGTTCGGCTTTAATGTCGAGTGGGGTGTTCATGATGGTTTTGTTTTTATAGGGCACATTCGTGCTTCAGTTCATTGGTGATGGCTTTGTTGATGAAATCATTGATGGTTATGCCGGCATTAGCGGCAAAGGCAGCCACACGTGAATGCAGTTCCGAAGTCATACGCAGGTTGAGTTTCCCGCTGAAAGGCTTGGCAGGAGTAATACCGTCAGCTTTGCATCCTTCCAGATAGCTGTCAATACCTTTTTCAAAGTCTTCACGGAGTTCTCCGATGGTGTTGCCCTCATACGCTATCAGCACTTTGTTACCCAATCCCTGCACTTTCCCGCAGAGGCAATCGTCTTCCTTACTGTATTCTACAGAACCTTTGTAGCCTTTGTATTCCAAATAGTCCATAATCGTTATATTAATCCGTTACTCTTTAGATGTTGATAAATGGTTCTCATCATCCAGGCTTTCATAATACTTCCTGGATGAGGACGGTGCAAGTCTATCCATTGTCCTGTATCTTCGTTTTTAAAGCGAATGCGTGAACCGGAAGTAGCCCCTTTGTTATGTTGTTTGTATCCGAAGTATCCCAATAACGATACTGACTCTTCAAAAGTAAAGTCTTTGGGTAACTTCTTGAATCGTTCAATCAGTTTCTCTTTTGAGCCCATACTATGTTGGTTTTGTGGCAAAGGTACTGATATTGGTACTAATCGACAAGCAAACTTACTATTTTTTCCTGCTTTTGTGCAACCAAATGTT
>CALUOV010000053.1 GCA_944322275.1 uncultured Bacteroides sp.
TTTCGCCTGTTTTGTACTATCAAAAAGCATCGCTTTACATGAATATGCTTACTGAAAGTCGTATTTTTGCTTGAAATTTCTTACTTTTAATATAATAATAAACGATATGTGTGGTATAGTTTCTATTTTCAACGTTAGACAGCAGACACCTGCACTGAGACAAAAAGCCTTGCAGATGAGTGGAAAAATTCGTCACCGCGGACCCGACTGGAGCGGCATCTATTGTGGAGGTTCGGCCATATTGGCTCATGAACGTCTGGCTATTGTAGATCCGGAGTCGGGCAGGCAACCGCTTTTCAGCCCTGACAAGAAATTGGTGTTGGCCGTCAACGGTGAGATTTATAACCATCAGGATATACGCCAAAGATATTCCGGAAGATACCAGTTTATGACCGGAAGCGATTGCGAAGTGCTGCTTGCCTTGTATCAAGATAAGGGCAGTGGCTTCCTGAATGAGTTGGACGGCATATTTGCCTTTGCGCTTTACGATGTGGAACGGAATGAGTATCTCATTGCACGCGACCCGATTGGTGTCATTCCATTATATTACGGATACGACAACAAAGGGCATCTATACGTGGCAAGCGAACTGAAAGCTTTGGAAGGACAGTGTGACCATTATGAGGCGTTTCCACCGGGACATATTCTGACGAGCCACGACAAGACTCCCCGGAAATATTATCAGCGCGACTGGTTCTCTTATGACAACGTGAAGAACAATCCGGCCGATAGGGAGGAATTGCGCATAGCATTGGAGGAAGCCGTAAAACGTCAGATGATGAGCGATGTGCCTTATGGCGTATTGCTGAGCGGCGGATTGGATTCTTCCATCATCAGTGCCGTGACACAAAAATATGCGCAAAACCGCATCGAGAGCGGAGGACAGGAAGCAGCCTGGTGGCCACGCCTGCACTCTTTCGCCGTAGGCCTGCACGGAGCGCCCGACTTGGAGAAAGCCCGTCTGGTGGCACGACACATCGGCACCGTACATCACGAAATAAACTATACGATACAAGAAGGACTTGACGCGTTGAGCGATGTGGTTTATTTCACCGAGACATATGATGTAACCACCATCCGTGCATCTACACCGATGTATCTTCTGGCGCGTGTTATCAAGAGCATGGGGATAAAAATGGTGCTTTCCGGTGAGGGAGCTGATGAGATTTTCGGTGGTTACCTATACTTTCACAAAGCGCCTGACGCTCGCGCTTTCCATGAAGAAACCGTACGTAAGCTCTCCAAACTACATCTTTATGACTGCCTGCGTGCCAACAAGAGTCTGGCGGCTTGGGGTGTGGAAGGCCGCGTGCCTTTCCTCGATACGGAGTTCTTGGACGTGGCGATGCGCCTGAACCCATCGGCAAAGATGTGCCCTGGCAACACGATAGAAAAGCGGATTCTCCGCGAGGCTTTTGCCCCTCTTTTGCCAAACGAAGTGGCGTGGAGACAAAAAGAACAATTCTCCGATGGGGTAGGATATTCATGGATAGATACATTAAAACGCATTACAGCCGATAGTGTAAGCGATGATGAAATGGCACATGCCGCCGACCGTTTCCCCATCAACCCGCCCCGCAACAAGGAAGAGTATTTCTATCGTACGCTTTTTGCTGCCCATTTCCCCAGTAATAGTGCAGCGGCAACGGTGCCAAGCGTTCCTAGCGTAGCATGCAGCACGGCGGAGGCATTGGCATGGGACAAGGCCTTCGCCGGGATGAATGACCCCAGCGGGCGTGCTGTCAGCGACGTACATGAGCAGGCATATTGATGTCAGTTTGGGGTAATGGCCGAGAGACACATGTGGTGCATACCTTTGGGATTTTAGGACGGGAAAGAATCCGCTGTTTCAATTTAATGAATGTCCGTATTTTGCCAAAACATTGGATAAAAAGTAAGCAAGCCTCTATGACCATTTCATTTAGCTTCTATGGCCATTTCATCTGGCTTCTATGACGGTTGAAGCATAGTTTCATCTGCGAAAACGTTATTTGGCGGAATGCGGACATTCAATTTCAATTTTTTGTATTACCTTTGCGCCCCAAAATCTAAAAAATGATACGGAAAGATGGCTAAAGCGTTAACTGATCAGGAAATAGCTTTGCTCAGAAGGAAGCTTGACCTGCTACTCCGAACGGGGAAATTATTGGTGGAGAGTGCGGCGGACACTAACCGCATAGTGCGTAATATGAATCGTGTGGCGGCTTACTTGGGATTGCCCGAGGAAAAGCTTCACATAGACGTAAGTTACACCATGTTGTTAGTGAATGTGAGTGACGGACAACATTCGTTCTCCAAATTCCAGAAGTGTGAGAATCATGGCATTAACATGACTGCCATTTCCGAAATCAGCCATCTTTCGTGGCGTGCTATCGAAGAGGATTACTCGTTAGATCGTTATGAAGAAGAACTAGAGCGCATCCGGACAAAGAAACGTAACTATGTGCCTTACGCAATAGCTATCGGAGCAGGTTTTGCTTGTGGTGGTTTCTGCAAGCTTTTTGGGGGCGACTGGGTGGCTTTCCTGCTGGCTTCTATTTGTGCTTTTATAGGTTTTAAAATCCGTGCTTATAGCAATGCGTTTGGTATCAATCACTACATGAGTATTGCTATTGCAGCTTTTGTATCCACTTGCTTAGCCTATATCACAACATTTACGGGCTTGTCTTCTACGCCCTATCATCCATTGTTGGCATGTGCCTTGTTTATTGTGCCGGGCGTGCCTCTTATTAATTTTGTGGATGATATGGTGGACAATTACATTGCGGTGGGTGTTGTCCGAGCGGTCAATACGGCTTTGATGATAGGTGCCATGGCTTTCGGTATTGTGTTGGCCATGCGTCTGCTGATGATGGAAGATGTAGTGATAGACCGCAAGTTCAGTGAGTTAAGCATCGTACCTCATGACACTTACTGGACATACGCTTTTGCTGCGGCCATTTCGGCTATGGGATTCTCCATGATATTTAATATCCAACGGCGCTTGTTATGGGTCGTAGCTATTGGAGGTATGTTGGCCGTGTGTACCCGTAATTTTGTGAATTTTGAAATGGGATTCGGGCCTGTGGTAGGTTCCTTTATGGGTGCATTAGTGGTGAGTCTGGTGGCCGTGAAAGCGGTACATTGGTTTCATGTGCCTAACCACGTGCTAACTATTCCATCGGTTATACCGATGATTCCCGGTGTGCTGATGTACCGTTCGCTCTTTGGACTTATCAATATGACCGGAGTTGTAGGGGAGGTAACGGCCGTGGTCTACAATGGCATCAATGCGTCTCTCATCATTCTTTGCATCTCGTTAGGCGTAGCTTTGCCAAACATTGTTGCCCGTCGTTATATCGCTAAAGACCGCCAACGTTTCCTGGTCAAAGAGTTACAGAAACGTAAAGAACGAGGGAAGTTTATTGAGTGGTAGGTATATGAATGATTATTCGATGAACCGATAGTTGAAAAGTTGCCAACCCAAAGTGAGCCCCACATTCCACTCCCTTTTAGGAGAACTATAATGATTGAAGTAAGCTGCAATGGTTCCGAAAGGGAGTTGGCATACTACGGATAATTCACCTAAATATTGGAATTCAGAAAATGCTTTACCATAATAGGCCTTATTATCCGCATTCCGTTTGATGGGGAAGATGGGCATAAAGCCATAGAATTCCGTACGGATGTGGAACATATCGTTCAGGGTAAATATTGGTTTGATGCCAGCTGCCATGTATTGGTTGGCACGGAAAGCTTCATTGTACATAATCTGACTATGTGGAGTGGGAGAGAATTCACAAGCTTGCATCATGGTGGCTGAGTAATTGGAAGAAAAATTCTT
Source organism: uncultured Bacteroides sp. (assembly GCA_944322275.1). Taxonomy (GTDB): domain Bacteria; phylum Bacteroidota; class Bacteroidia; order Bacteroidales; family Bacteroidaceae; genus Bacteroides. The sequence continues at coordinate 3,824 of CALUOV010000053.1, forward strand.
GGACGCATACAAGGCTTCGGCTAGCCATCCCAAAGTGAAATGCGAGCTTAGATGGTGATAGGATTCTTTCATATAAGATATTTGTAGCCAAGAATGTTTGAATTTTGGCAGACTCGTCTCTTGTGGATTACCAGGAGTAAACCATTCGTGGCCAGTAAATACTTGCGCCACGAGTTTTTCATTATAGCCGCGTGTGGGGTACTGACGGGCATTGGTAGTACTTCCATAAAATCCGATGCTTCCTCCGACCAACTTGTATTGGCTCCGGTCGGAACGATCTTTTTCGAAATCAATGACATTGGATTGATAATAATTATCGGTCAATTTACCATATCCAAAGCTGAACTCGGCCCGCTTGTTGGCCAAGAACGGGAGAGACACCATGAGTTTTATGAAACGCTCGTCCTTAGAATTGAATGAAGGACGATTATTACGGGAAAAGAGTTTATCCTTCTTAAAATAGTCGAACGTGCTTATCGAACCGATCAGGCGAATGGCCGTAGGGATGCGTGTGGGCATGTCTATACGCCCCATGAATTGGAAATTATTATATATCTTACCTATCTGGCCGTCCAGATAGATTTCCTTGGGGTAATAATTCAGGTTTCGGTAACCCAGTCCTAAGTAGATTTGATTGGAGCTGGTGGTAGAGACGCTTCCACCTATCTTCACATAGAAATTCCTGCCCATTTTTACCTGTAGGTGAAGTTCGTAGAGATCCGTGGCAGGGTCATATACCGCATGGGGGATGATTTCCTCTATCATATTGTCAGCCAAAAGGCGGAAATAGCCTCGTTTCAAATCCTCGTAGGTGAAAATCTCTTCACTATCGCTATGAAATTCTTTTTTGATGTAGGCCTGTTGCTGCTCGTTGGCTCCGGTGATGTAGATGTTCTTAAAGCGCAGTTGGGGCAGCGTAGTGCGGTAGACCATGCGTTTGAGGCGTACTTCCTCGGTGCTGACGCGCCGTGGAATGCGTCTCTTGATGGAGTCCATCAGGCTCATGGTGCGGTTGTAGCCTATGTCGTGCAATTCCTTCAGACGGTCGAAGTCGAGCAGACTCACGTCATTGTATTTGAAGGTCATAAGGATGCCCACTGAGTCTGGGATGGTGTAATCCGTCTTTTGCATAATCATGTTTTCCAACTGGCTCATCAGGCTGTTTTCCTTCGGTATGCCTGGATTAGCAGCCACCACGCTTCCTATGATAATGTCCGGATGAAAATCTTTTGCCATAATATCTGTCGGGAAGTTATTGTAGACTCCTCCATCATAAGCCAAGACACTGTCTATTTCGATGGGTTTAAACACAAACGGAAAACTCATAGAGGCGCGTACCGCATCGCCTAAATCGACATTACGCATGATACGGGGACGTTTATTGTACACGTCCGAAGCCAGGCATCGGAAAGGAATGAACAATCGATCGAAATCGCCTCCGCATGCGGCTGTGGCCCTTGCAAAAAGTTCCAAAAATACAACATTCATTTGGATTGGGTTCACTAGGTTAGTGGGTATGTCCAGTTGGGGTTTGGTATGCAGGGAGTCTGAGGAAATGGAGAAGCGTAGATTCAGAAGTTCTGGCGTTGGACGGTTTTTCTTGAAGAAATACTCATACCGGGGTTCGATGGTACCCGTATACCAGCGTTTGAACTCAGCCGACCCGATGAGTTTTTCCATGTCATCGGGCGAATAGCCCATGGCGTATAAGGATCCGATGATGGCTCCCATGGAGGTGCCCGCTATGTAATCTATAGGAATATTGTTTTCCTCCAAGGCACGGATGATACCTATATGCGTCATACCTTTGGCTCCTCCGCCACTCAGTACCAACCCTACCTTTTGTGCATGGCACGTGGGAAGTAGACTCAGAAGAAACGCGATGAACAAGATAAATTTCCTCATATTGAGTTTCGGTATATAGGTTCCTGTTTTTTAAACATTGATTTTTTATCTTCAAATATAGGAATAGTTTTTGAAATAAAACTTATATTGGGGAAATAAATACCTTTTTTCTTTGAGACAGGAACAAAAAAAACATCGCGAATGGGTTTTGGAGCCCATCGCGATGTCTTTCATTTGTTTATGTGGTTAAGTTTGAAAAGGGACTTTATTTTATCATCTCGATGCTTCGCTTGACAAACTTGTCTAACGCCTCACCTTTCAGCATACCGTTCTGAAGCAAAGCCAAATCAATGAGTTGCTTAATAACAGGGTTCTTCGCGGCATAGTCTGTATAGACATCGTCTTTCTTCGCCTGCAGTTCGTCCCACTTCTTGTTGAGATCGGTCAGTTCGTCTTTTTCGACAGTAGGAATTTCCTCATCCTTCTTACCTTCGTGGCTTTTCTTCAGGATGTCGCGGCGAGTGTTCACCTCGTCCATTTCCTGCTGCACGGGAGCCACTTGCTGAGCACATGCCCGCTCTTCATCGGCTAGCACGTCTTTCACCAGCTTGTGGTCAGCGTTCAGCACTAGATTAAACATGTCCGGCATGTCGCCATAAAAACTCATGCCCGCTTGTATGTTGGCCATGTCTTTCATACGGCGCATGTATTCGCTTTGGGTAATCATCACCGGCAGGGCGTTTTCACCCAAGGATTGTGCCATGACGTAGAATTCCGTCTTGTTCGTCTTTGGCAACTGGCTCTTGAAGAGGGTGGAGAGCACTTCGCGGTCGTGGGCCAACACTTCGTTCTCTTGTTTGTCCTCCTTGGCTATCAGATTGTCCAGCGTGTCGCTGTCCACACGGGTGAAACGAACCTTCTCTAACTTCTGTTCCAACATGCTCACCACAGCTATGTCTAACTGTCCGTCCATCAAGAGGACGTTGTAGCCCTTGTTTTTAGCGGCCTCTATGTAGCTGTATTGCTCATCTTTCTTAGTGGCGTAGAGGTGTATCAGCGTACCGTCCTTGTCGGTCTGATTGTCCTTTATCAAGGTCTTGTATTCTTCGAAGGTGTAGAATTTACCATCCGTATCGGTCAGGAGGGCAAAGTCCTTGGCGCGGTCGTAGAAGTCTTCTTGCGTCAGCATACCATAGTCAATAAAAATCTTCAAGTCGTTCCATTTCTCCTCGAATTGCTTGCGGTCATTCTTAAAAATGGATTGCAGACGGTCGGATACCTTCTTGGTGATGTACGTGGAGATTTTCTTCACGTTTGAATCGCTCTGCAGGTATGAGCGCGACACGTTCAACGGGATGTCCGGCGAGTCGAGTACACCGTGAAGCAGAGTGAGAAAGTCGGGTACGATGCCTTCCACGGAGTCGGTCACGTACACCTGGTTGCAATAAAGCTGGATCTTGTTGCGGTTCAACTCGATGTTGCTCTTCACCTTAGGGAAGTAAAGAATACCCGTCAGATGGAAAGGATAGTCCACATTGAGGTGAATCCAGAACAAAGGCTCGTCGCTCATGGGGTAGAGGTCGCGGTAGAATTTCTTGTAGTCCTCGTCCTTCAGCTCGCTAGGTTTGCGCGTCCACAAGGGTGTCGTGTCGTTGATGATGTTGTCATCGGCGGTCTCCACCTGCTTTCCGTCCTTCCATTCTTTTTTCTTACCGAAAGCAATGGGCACCGGCAAAAAGCGACAATACTTGTTGAGCAGTGAGGATATACGGGGCTCTTCGAGGAATTCCTTACAATCATCATCCACGTAGAGCACAATGTCCGTCCCGCGGTCAGCCTTGTCACACTCCTCGATGGTGAACTCCGGACTTCCATCACAGGTCCATTTCACGGCTTGTACGCCTTCCCGGTAGGACTTAGTGACGATTTCCACCTTCTTGGCCACCATGAAAGCAGAATAGAAACCCAAACCGAAGTGACCGATGATAGCGTTAGCATCGTTTTTGTACTTCTCCAAAAAGTCATTGGCACCCGAGAAGGCTATCTGGTTGATATATTTGTCTATTTCTTCGGCGGTCAACCCTATGCCACGGTCTGACACTGTGATCGTATCCTTACCCAAGCTGACGTGTATGGTTAGATCTCCCGCCTCGCCTTGAAACTCTCCCATGGAGATAAGCGTCTTCAGTTTTTGTGTGGCGTCTACAGCGTTGGACACCAACTCGCGCAAGAAGATTTCATGATCGCTATACAAGAACTTTTTGATAACGGGGAAGATGTTTTCTGTTGTAACCCCAATATTTCCTTTTTGCATGATTTCCTATTTTTATGGTTTTACATATTTACATAATATTTCACTAGGGACAAATACAAAAAAAATGCCAGCCCATATAGGGCTGACATTTTGTCTGTATGCTGACAGATGTGTCCGTTTTTATCGTTCTATGCTCAGCGTATCGCTACTACCGTCCCACGTGACGTGGATAGTGTCACCTAATTGAAGTCCAGAATTTACAATCATTTCCGACAGGCCATCCTCCAGGTAGGTCTGCACGGCACGCTTTAAGGGGCGTGCGCCGTATTGCACATCATAACCCTTCTTTCCCAGGAATTGCTTGGCTTCATCGCTCACGTCCAAATGATAACCTATGGCTTCCATACGTCCGTAGAGGGCATCCAACTCGATGTCCACTATTTTCACAATGTTTTCTAGCGAAAGTTGGTCGAAGGTGATGATATCGTCTAGACGGTTCAAGAACTCGGGCGAGAAAGTCTTATTCAGAGCCTTCTGTATCACTTCACGCGAGTATTCGCGATCGTCCGTGCGATTCTGGGCAGCAAAGCCCACGCCCCGCCCGAACTCTTTGAGCTGGCGCGTACCTATATTGGATGTCATGATGATGACTGTGTTCTTGAAGTCTATCGTGCGGCCCGTATTGTCCGTTAGGCGCCCTTCGTCCAGGACCTGAAGGAGAATGTTGAATACATCAGGATGGGCCTTCTCTATTTCATCCAATAATATGATGGAGTAAGGTTTGCGACGCACCCGTTCAGTCAGTTGACCGCCTTCCTCGTAGCCCACATAACCCGGTGCAGCGCCTATCATGCGCGATACGGTATACTTCTCCATATATTCGCTCATGTCTATGCGTATCAGCGCATCGTCCGAGCCGAACATGAAGCGTGCCAACTGCTTGGCCAGATGAGTTTTACCAACGCCCGTAGGACCTAGAAACATAAAGGTTCCGATGGGACGGTTAGGGTCTTTCAAACCCACGCGACTACGCAGAATAGCCTTCACCATCTTGTCGATGGCCGCATCCTGACCTATGACTTTGGAATGCAACTCTTCCTTCATGCCAGAAAGCCGAATACCTTCAGCTTGTGCCATACGTTGCACGGGCACACCTGACATCATAGAAACTACGCTAGCAACCTCTTCCTCGCCCACGGTTTCGCGGCAGTCCTTCAGGCTTCGTTCCCAAGCCTCTTTCATGGTTTCCAACTGAGCGGAGAGCACCTTCTCACGATCGCGGTATCCGGCGGCTAACTCGAAATTTTGCGAGCGAACAGCTTCTCCCTTTTGCTGGCGCGCCACATCAATGAGCTTCTCCTGTTCTTCTATCTCGTGAGGCACATTGATGTGAGCCAAGTGCACGCGTGCGCCAGCTTCGTCTAAGGCATCGATAGCCTTGTCAGGAAAACTGCGGTCACTGATGTAACGTGCCGTAAGGCGTACACAGGACTCCAATGCCTCGTCAGTGTAACGCACGTTGTGATGATCCTCGTATTTTCCCTTAATGTTCTTCAATATTTGCAAGGTTTCCTCCTCCGTGGTGGGTTCCACAATGATTTTCTGGAAACGCCGCTCTAACGCACCGTCTTTCTCGATGCTCTTTCGATATTCGTCCAACGTGGTGGCTCCTATGCATTGTATCTCACCGCGTGCCAAAGCAGGTTTCAGCATATTGGCGGCATCCATTGTGCCAGGTGCCGAACCTGCACCAATGATGGTGTGTATCTCATCAATGAATAGGATGACATTGGGGTTCTTCTGTAACTCGTTGATGATGGAGCGGATGCGCTCTTCAAACTGACCGCGGTATTTCGTGCCGGCCACAACAGCGGACATATCGAGCATTACCACACGCTTGTCGAACAGTACGCGTGATACTTTCTTCTCGTTGATACGCAGAGCCAATCCCTCCACGATAGCAGACTTGCCCACGCCCGGTTCGCCTATCAGCACAGGATTATTCTTCTTACGGCGGCTCAGTATCTGTGCCAAACGCTCTATCTCGAGTTCGCGTCCCACTACCGGGTCCAGTTTACCTTCGGCGGCAGCGCGGGTGATGTCCGTGCCGAAGTTGTCTAACACAGGCGTATCGTTAGTAGGTTTCCGCTGTGCGGTCTGCGCTGTGTAACCCTGTCCGGCTGAACCTGACATATTGTCAGAAGAGCGGGTAGGCATCATGTCGTCCTCATCGTCTTCATCATCATCGGCAAAGCCCATGCCCGCATTTGGGTTGGCAGACTTTTTGGTAATCAATTCAAATACCTCCTCGTAGGTGATGTTATATTCTTCCAGCACCATGGCGGCTACGCTGTCACCGTTTTTCAGGATAGCCATCAGAACGTGTTCCGTATCGGCCACAGGACTTTTCAGCAGGCGTGCCTCCAAAAGACTGATTTTCAGCACGCGAGAGGCTTCTTCGGACAACGACATTTCGCTGTTGGCAAGTCTTCCTTGGTAACTAATTTCGGTATTTCTCACCAAACTTTCAACGTGCGCCTTTATTTGGGCAAGATTTGCATCAAGTTTGCGTAATGCTTCCACGGCCTTACCCGTTCCCTCGCGTAGGATACCCAACAACAGGTGCCCTGGTCCTATATAATTGGTACTCAATCTATTGGCTTCTTCTTTACTATAAGCCAATATTTCCGAAACTTTTTGCGAAAATTGATTGTTCATGTATAACCTCCGTTTAATTGATTGCAAAGATACGTATATTTTTGGGTAGTCTCCCATGGGAGTTCTTTTTTTTGAGCAAATAGTGTGCCAAAAGAGAGTTTGGCTTATCGTAATTGTCATTTATCATGTTCTCAGCCATATTCTTTCAGACGATGGCTTAACGTACCAATAAGTAAAGGGGATACAAAATCTACCCCTGTACAAATGTAATAAGCTTCTACCTTTTTTTTAATCCTCCGATAGAGAAGAGAGCAAATCTTCATAACGGGGGATTTCTTGCAAGAAGTGACATGCATTGTGCATATAATCCATCCGGCAACAATAGTGACGAAGGCCGTTGCTCACAACCAGATAATTCACGCGCAACACCATATTATAATGCATTATCTGATCGAACACGGCTTGTGTAATTTCCACTTCGGGAGCTTTGTATTCCACAATCATCCGTGCTCGGAGGTCACGTCCGAAAAGTACTGTGTCACACCGCTTGCGGGTTCCGTTCAACACGACCTGCACCTCGTTAGCCAAAAGCGTCCGTGGATATCCCTTGTGCTCCATGAGAAAATGCACAAAATGCTGCCGCACCCATTCCTCGGGCGTCAGAGTTACATATCGGCGGCGGATGACATCAAAAATCACACTTTTTCCGTTCCTCGTATCTATTTTAGCATCAAATGAAGGTAGATTTAACGATAACATTTATTATTTTTGTACGTTCAAAAAACAATAAGTAGAAACTTTCTTTCAACCTGCAAAATTAAAAAAAAATGGCAAAACAAGAACTGACCTGCGATGATATTTTGAAGGAGCTTCGTGCCAAACAATACCGCCCCGTCTATTACCTGATGGGAGAGGAATCCTATTATATAGATGTTTTGTCAGACTATATTGAAGAACATGTATTGACCGAGACCGAGAAAGAATTCAATCTTACCGTAATGTATGGGATCGATGTAGATATTGCTACCATCATCAACGCTGCTAAGCGTTACCCCATGATGTCGGAACATCAAGTGATCATCGTGAAGGAGGCGCAGGCAGTTCGTGGTATGGACGAATTGGTCTACTATTTGCAACATCCCCTTTTATCCACCATCCTTGTTATTTGCCATAAGCACGGTGTGTTGGACAAACGCAAGAAATTGGCCACGGAGATAGAAAAAAAAGGAATCCTGTTCGAATCAAAAAAATTGAAGGATGCCCAGCTCCCCGGATTCATAACAAGTTATCTCAAGCGGAAAGGAATAGACATAGAGCCTAAAGCTACTTCCATGATGGCCGAGTTCGTAGGAACCGATCTCAGCCGGATGGCTGGAGAGTTGGAAAAACTTATTATCACCCTACCAAAAGGACAAATGCGGGTAACCCCCGAGCAAATAGAGCAAAACATCGGAATCAGTAAAGATTACAACAACTTTGAACTTCGTTCAGCTTTGGTGGAGAAGGACGTGTTGAGGGCTAATTGTATAATAAAATATTTTGAAGATAATCCGAAGAACAATCCCATACAAGTAACTCTCTCTCTGCTTTTTGGCTTCTTTTCCAACCTGATGGTAGCCTACTATGCGCCCGAAAAGTCGGAGCAAAGCGTAGCCTCATTCCTAAATCTGAAATCTCCTTGGCAAGCGCGAGAGTATTTAACTGCCATGCGCCGATATAGTGGAGTAAAAACGATGCAGATTATTGGTGATATACGTTTGGCCGATGCGCTCTCAAAAGGAGTCAATAATTCGTCCATCAGCAATGGCGATATTCTGCGCGAGCTTATCTTTAAAATTCTTCATTAAAAGAAGAAACTGTTGAACTTATCGTATTATAATTCAAAATCATTTTGAATCGGTTTCGCTTTCGCAATGAGAAAGATAGTAAATTGCCTCCTGATTCTATAGAAAGTGATGTATTTCACCACGGCGAAACTTTTGTTTCAGTTAAGTGAAACAAATCTGCCTTCTAACACATGTGAAAGTATATGATAGGCGTGAAGAACTTTTTGTAGAGATTCAAAACTAAAATATAGATTTCGTATATTTCTATGCGTTTTATACTTATCTAACATCACAAATGAAATAAAATAGCTTTTTAAAAAATAACAATCAGCTCTACAAAGTTACATATGAGAAATGTCACATTTGAAATCATGATAGAAACAAACGATTTTTATGCTTGCATACTCGATTTTACATAAGTGTAATCTAATATTTAAAACTCAACTTTGCAACAAGTAAATGCTATAATATCAATGCGTTGACAAGAGTTACTGATTTTTCCGTCCAAATAAACGAGAGACAAGCTGTTTACATCTGTAAACAACGGGCTTATATCCATTCTATAACAGCACACGTTGTACATATACAGGAATTTATGCTTGTTTATTAAATTCTTACACTAAGTTTATATGGAAGATTTTTAAGTGCATACAGTTTGAAGTATATTGTTTACGAAATACATAAATTTCATTTGAAATATGAACATCTATGAATAAAGATTTGCATTTGTGATTTTGAATAATTACTTTTGTAAAATCAAAGAGAACAACCCTTACATTCTAAATTCATGGACGAGAACATAAAAGACCGATTAAAAACGATTGTAGACTATAAACAATTGAATTATGGCGAATTTGCCAAAGAAATAAGCGTTGCACAATCCACCATCTCTAACATTTTCGGAGCACGAGGCACAACCCCAAGCGTAGAAGTCATACTCCGCTTGCACCAACGCTATCCCGACATCAATTTGGAATGGCTTCTGACGGGTAAAGGAAAAATGTGTAATGGTTCTTCAGAAGAGGTAGAGGCTTCATTACAAACCAAGGATTCATGCAGTTCGCTATTTATTGAGGAGACCGCACAATCGCCCGAAGATTCGAGCGATGGAAAAAATCGCAGGGAAAACCCGTTAGGAAATGCGCCTAACCGACCTAAAAATATTGTGCATCAAGAGATTATTTACAAAGAACGCCCACCACGGAGAATCACCGAAATACGCATTTTCTTCGATGACAACACCTATGAGACCTTTAAACCCGAAAAATAGGGGTGTGTAAAGAACGGACTTATTTGTTTTTTGATGTATATTGATGTATATTTGTCCGGAAAATGGGAATTATCATTTAATATATAAGACCGATGAAGAAATATGTTTTAGACTTGACGGTGACGGAGAACATGCGTCTGCACGAGCACTACGCGCTACTGAAACTGGCCTCTCCCGACCGCTCATTGCCCGAAATGTTTCCGGGACAATTTGCCGAAATACGTGTGGTCGGCTCGCCCACCACGTTCTTGCGGCGCCCTATCTCCATCAATTATGTAGACAAATCGAGAGGGGAAGTGTGGTTCCTCATTCAGCTTGTAGGCGATGGAACAAGACGTCTGGGCGAAGCGAAAAAAGGAGACATACTCAACGTAGTGCTTCCCTTGGGGAATGGATTCACGATACCCTCCGAGGCTTCGGACAAGTTACTTTTGGTCGGAGGCGGAGTGGGTACGGCTCCGCTGCTCTATTTGGGCGAGCAACTGGCGCTGAAAGGATGTAAGCCAACCTTCCTGCTGGGCGCTCGCAGCGATAAAGACTTGTTACAACTAGAACTGTTTGCCCAATTCGGAGAAGTTTACGTTACCACCGAGGACGGAAGCCGGGGCGAACAGGGCTATGTCACCCAGCACTCCCTATTAGGCAAAGTGCGCTTCGACCACATCTACTGCTGTGGCCCTAAGCCAATGATGATGGCCGTGGCGCGTTATGCCAAGGCGCAAGGCATCGTGTGCGAGGTGTCGCTGGAGAACACCATGGCGTGTGGCGTGGGAGCCTGCCTGTGTTGCGTGGAAAAGACAACGGAAGGGCACGTATGTGTATGTAAAGAAGGTCCGGTATTTAATATAGATAAGTTGTTATGGCAGATTTAAGTGTAAAGATAGGCGAACTGCAGATGAAGAACCCGGTAATGACCGCCTCCGGGACTTTTGGCTATGGCGAAGAGTATGCCGACTTTGTCGACCTGACGCAGATAGGCGGCATCATCGTGAAAGGCACCACGCTCCATCCCCGCGAGGGAAATCCCTATCCGCGCATGGCGGAGACTCCGCAGGGCATGCTGAACGCCGTGGGGCTGCAAAACAAAGGCGTGCACTACTTCGTGGAGCACATTTATCCCCGCATCAAGGACATCGGCACGAACATGATTGTGAACGTCTCCGGCTCGGCCATCGAGGACTATGCTGAGACGGCTTCCATCATTGACGGGCTCGACCGGATTCCCGCCATCGAGCTGAACATTTCGTGTCCCAACGTCAAGCAGGGAGGCATGGCCTTTGGCGTCACCGCCCGAGGAGCGGAGGAAGTGGTCAGCGCCGTGCGCAAAGTCTACCACAAAACGCTCATCGTGAAACTCTCGCCCAACGTGACGGACATCACCGAGATAGCCCGTGCTGCCGAGGCCGGAGGTGCGGACAGCGTGTCACTCATCAACACCTTGCTGGGCATGGCCATCGATGCCGAGCGGCGCCGTCCTTTGCTCTCTACTGTCACGGGAGGCATGTCCGGAGCTGCGGTGAAACCCATCGCTCTGCGCATGGTGTGGCAAGTGGCACGGGCGGTACGGATCCCAGTTATCGGCTTGGGAGGCATCATGAACGCACGCGATGCCGTAGAATTCCTCCTGGCGGGAGCATCGGCCATTCAGATTGGCACGGCCAACTTTATCGACCCCTGCGTGACGGTTCGCGTAGCGGAAGGAATAAACGACTACCTCGAACGCCACGGGTTCAAGTCCGTGCGGGAAATTATAGGAGCGCTGGAAGTGTGACCTATAAATTCATTCTTCCCCCAGCAAGTCCGGCCTGAGCCGCCTTGTACGCTCCAGCGACTGTTGCAGCTCCCACTCCTTTATCTTCGCCTCGTGGCCGGAGAGGAGAACGTCGGGCACACGCCAGCCTTTGTAGTCGGCCGGACGGGTGTAGACGGGAGCTGCCAGCAGGTTGTCCTGAAAGGAGTCTGACAGGGCGCTCTGCTCGTCCGAGATAACGCCGGGGATGATGCGCACAATGGCGTCCGCCATCACCGCCGCCGCCAGCTCGCCCCCCGTCAGCACATAGTCGCCTATGCTCACCTCCTTCGTGATAAGGTGCTCGCGGATGCGGTAGTCGATGCCCTTGAAGTGCCCGCACAGAATGATGAGGTTCTCGCAGAGCGACAGCGTGTTGGCCATCGGCTGGTCGAACTGTTCGCCGTCGGGCGTGGTGAAGATGACTTCATCGTACGTCCGCTCGGCCTTCAGGCTCTCGATGCACCGCTCGATGGGCTCTATCTTCATCACCATGCCCGCGAAACCACCGAAGGGATAGTCGTCCACGCGGCGCCACTTGTCCAGTGTGTAGTCACGCAGGTTGTGGATGTGTATCTCGGCCAGGCCCTTGGTCTGCGCCCGCTTCATGATGGAGCAGTTGAAGAAGCCCTCTATCATTTCGGGCAGTACGGTTATGATGTCTATGCGCATAAGTCTTTTCGGTTTATAGGGTTATTGCAAAGCTTTGCGAAGCGTCGGCTTCGTTTTTCCGTGGCAAAGGTAAGGACTTCGCGAAGGATAACCAAAAAAATCGGGCAAACACTGCCGCACGGACGAAAAAACTCCTCCCATCTCTTGCCCATTCCGAAAAAAGTCCTAACTTCGCCCCCATAAACCCTAAAAGCTAAGGTGACATGAAACGAACTGCCCGAATAAACAAGCCGCAATTACCCCCCCCCGTTAACGGGAATTAACTTTTTAGCACGCTTTTTATACATCCTGCTCCCCGCCGCCTTGTTTCTGTCGGGCTGCACGCAGGACGAAACCCTTTCCCCCGCAAGCGACGACCTGCCTGCCCACACTTATCCCCTGCAAATAGGAAACATCACCCTCACCGCCGACGAACAGCCATGGACCCGCGTGGCGGAGAACGAGGACGGCAGCGGCAGCGTATGGCAGCCGGATGATGCCATTACCGTCAGTCTCAATGGTGAAACAGCCACTTACACTTACGATGGCAGCGCATGGACTTCCGATGCTCTCCTCTATTGGAAAAGCACCCAGCCTGCCAAGGTCACTGCCTGGTATCCCGCTACGGATGGCGTAGTAGACCTCAACAATCAACAGAACGGCCTGGCCTACGTGCTTCGCGGGCAGACCGCAAGCGAAGTGAGCTACCAGACAGAGAATATCACCCTCAACCTTACCCACCAGCTGGCCAAGGTGCGTGTGGTAACCCAAGGCAGTTACAACCTCGCGGATGCCACCATCAGCGTATCAGCACCCGCATCGTGTACGGTGAGCCAAGGCAACGTTACCCCTAATGGTCAGGTCGGCATGATATCCATGCGCAAGACCACTTACAGCAACCTCACCTGTTGGGAAGCCAATCTGCCGCCTTGTGTTATACAGGATTTCGTTATTTCGATACCTGGTATTAGTAAGGGCTGCACGCAGGACGCTCCCATAACCTTGGAGGCGGGGGCGATGCACACCGTCACGCTGACGGTGGACTGAGAGGGGACACAGGCCATCGGCCGGTTTTCTTTTTCCCCGTCTGCCGCAACGATATTCCGCAGCAAGGCTGCGCGGCCCGGTCGCCCCGACATCGCGAC
>CALUOV010000054.1 GCA_944322275.1 uncultured Bacteroides sp.
GCGGCACAATAGTATAACTTGTCACCTTTTGGAGTTAGGAAAGCGTCACCCAAACGGGAGGAGTGGATGGTCAACCGCTTGACGCGGTCTTTGTGTTGAGTCAAATCAAATGTCAGCGGAGTGATGTCTTTCTTTTCAGTCATTTCCTCCTTACTCTCTTTGTCAGAATCCTTTTCTTCGTCTTCTATGAGAGCAAGCTCTTCTTTCGAAAGATTGAATTGGTCGTAGGCTTCACCATCGAAAAACATGATGTAGACGTCAGCTTCCGAACCATGGCTTCCGTGACTGCGATAGCCGGCACGGTCAGATGACCATATCATGGCTTTCCCGTCCAATACCCATTTCGGATTACTGTCTGTATAACCGCTTTCAGTCAGGTCTGTCAACTCTCCGCTGCCATCTGCTTTCACTAAAGCGATATCCGGACTTTGCCATCCGCCCTTGCCTATATAGCTTGTCAGGAACCAATGGCTATCTGGTGACCATTGGTAGGCTTGGTCGCCATCTGAATACGAATAATTATACTTGCCGTCCAACACCGTGCGGATTTTCTTTGTTGTCAGATTAATGACACGTAGTGTAGTACGGTTTTCCAAAAAGGCTACTTCTTGGCCGTCCGGTGAAAACATGGGCTGAAAGGAGGTGGCTTGAGGTGAAACGACTAAGGGCTCTTCTTTCAACTCAGGCGCATAGGTAAACAGCTTGTCTTGGGGGCGCACCAATGAACTTAGGTAGATTCCCCATACTCCATTGCGTTCGGCAGAATAAACCAACGAACGTCCGTCCGGACTGAAACTCAGGTCGCGTTCCTGTTGTGGGGTATTGGTAATCTGACGGGTCGTTTCATATTCTATGGAGGTGGCGTAGACATCGCCATGCACAATAAAAGCCAATTCTTTGCCGTTTGGGGAAACTGCTATATTTGTTGCTCCGGAAGTCAGCAGTTTATGGACTGTCGCATTTTCAATTTGGTCCGATACAATCTGTATGTTGACTTTGGATGGTTGATAGCCTTCTTTTAATGTGTATATTTCTCCATTATATGTATAGCAAAGCATTCCGTTGGAGGCGGCTGTTAATGAACGTACTGGGTGCATTTTGTGGTGAGTAAGTTGAATCGGTTTTCCTTCGCTTAAATTGCGGCGGTAGACGTTGAACGAGCCGTCTTGCTCACTCAGATAATAGTAAGATACACCATCAGCGGCCCATACCGGATTGCGGTCTTCACCTTCAAAGTCAGACAATTTCTTATAAGTGCGTTCTTCTTCCAGATTACATAGCCAGATGTCTTTTGTAATGGACGAACGGTGATGTTTGCGCCAAGGATCTTCATATCCTTTCTGATCTTGGTAAAGCAGTCGCTTGCCTTGCGGACTAATGGAGAGGCTTTGCATGGCCAGTGATGAATAGAGTTTAGGGCGTCCCCCTTGAGTGCTGACCTCATATATCTGCGGAAATTGAGTGGAGGGAAACTGGCTGTCATTTACATCAGGCATGAGAGCTGCTGAGAACAGGATATGAGTGCTGTCCAGAAATGTTTCCGGATATTCTCCGACCGTATGGGTGGTCAGGCGTAAAGGAGTGCCTCCGGTCTTGTCTATCAAATAGACATCGAAGCTCCCTTCACGGTCGGAAGCAAATGCTATTTTTTGTCCGTCGGGCGACCATATCGGATGTGTATCTTGTTTGGGGTGTGTAGTTAACTGAATGGCCTTACCACCGGTTGACGGAACCGTGTAGATGTCTCCTTTATATGAAAATGCAATGGTCTTTCCATCAGGTGAGATGGCCGGATAGCGCAACCATAGCGGTGCCTCTGTCGCTTGCATAGTGGTGCAACAGAATGCAAATAAGGGAATTAGAATGCGTTTCATATTTTAGTTAGAGTTTGTTATTGCAATAAACTTTGCGAATATAGTCATAATTTTCAGAATCGCCAATCTTTAAATAAAGAAAAAAGTATGCATTGCTTTGTCTTGAAATCAAATTAAAATGCTTACTTTTGCGCTGATAAAATAGAAAACTGACAATTAAAATCGATAAAACAATGAAAAAAGTAAGAGCAGCCATCGTGGGGTATGGCAATATCGGACATTATGTGCTTCAGGCTTTGCAAGCGGCTCCCGACTTTGAAGTTGCTGGCGTGGTGCGTCGTGCGGGTGCTGAGAACTGTCCTGTGGAATTGAATAATTATCCCGTTGTGAAAGATATTCAGGAACTTAGTGACGTAGATGTAGCCATTCTTTGTACGCCTACTCGCAAAGTGGAGGAATATGCCAAGAAAATTTTAGCGATGGGTATCCATACAGTGGATAGTTTTGATATTCATACCGATGTGCCTGCATTGCGTCATACATTAGGTGAAGTGGCCAAGGAACACAATACGGTTTCCATTATATCGGCTGGGTGGGATCCGGGAAGTGACTCCGTAGTACGTACTTTGTTGGAAGCTATTGCTCCAAAAGGTATTACGTACACGAACTTCGGACCGGGTATGAGTATGGGACACACGGTGGCTGTCAAGGCTGTAGAAGGTGTGAAAGCCGCTCTTTCAATGACTATTCCTGTCGGTACAGGCATTCATCGCCGTATGGTGTACATTGAACTGGAAGATGGTTATGAGTTTGATAAAGTGGCTGCCTCCATCAAGTCGGATCCCTATTTTGTGAATGATGAGACACACGTTGTACAGGTGTCCAGTGTGGACGCGTTACTTGATATGGGTCACGGTGTGAACTTGACTCGTAAAGGAGTGTCTGGTAAGACACAAAATCAACTTTTTGAGTTTAACATGCGTATTAATAACCCGGCCCTGACTGCTCAAGTATTGGTATGTGTGGCTCGTGCCGCCATGCGTCAGCAGCCCGGTTGCTATACGATGATTGAAGTGCCGGTTATCGACCTTTTGCCGGGTGAGCGTGATGAGTGGATTGGCCATTTGGTATAACATTCATAGCGGTTGGTTATTAAAAAATAAGAGCGGGCAAGCGTAAATTAGATGATTTTGCATTTGCTCGCTTTATGTATATTCATAAGTTTTTCTTATGAATATTACTAATCGTACAAGGATGTCAGTTAACTCCTTTTTTAGCTACTGGTATTTTTGTGGATATTCAGATAATAGAAAATGAACGTATGCTCCAAGTAAATCACGTATTGTAAAGTGAAAATTAGGTGAGGGAACACGGAAAAGTTACAATAAAATGGCATATGGAGTGATTATGTCCTATTATCTCCATATGTCATTTTATGTTTTTAGGGGCATTTACTGAATATTCCTGTTAATAAGTCTTTAATTCTGTGCCTCAGCTTGTTGAATCATTTCTTCACTGGCATACATATATATTTCCACGCGACGGTTCCAATCAGCGGTACGTGTTTCGTCATATTCATCGTAAGCCACGCCTTTCACTACTTTGAATTGGGCAGGTGATACGTTACAATCCTGCAGATAGTTTTCTACGGAGTAGGCACGATCTTTTGATACCTTTACGTTGGCCTCATAAGTGCCTACTTTATCCGTATGCCCGATAATGGCGATGTCCGTAGTAGGGTCTTCACGTAAGATTTGTGCTAGTTCGCGCAAGGAAGCTTTGGCTTCATTGCTAAGTGCCGAGGAATTGAAGTCAAACAGGATACCCGAAGCGAACGATACTTTTACTGCAGCCAATCCGTTGGTGTCGGTTACCTTCTCTACTTCCGCGCCTTCTATCTGAGCGGCTGCTTCGGCTTTTTTATCCATTTTCCGACCAATTAAGACACCGGCTCCCGTTCCTACAGCGGCTCCTACGGCCGCTCCGATGGCCGCTCCTTTGCCTTTACCTATTAAACCACCGATGATAGCACCTGCGGCCGTACCCGATCCGCCTCCGATGATTCCGCCTTTGGCGGTATGGTTCATCGTACCACAACTGCTGAGCAGTATGCCGGCACATAGCAATCCGGCAATCATTTTCATGTTTCTCATTTTTCTATGTTTTTGGTTTAGTGATAAAACAAACTATCCCTAACGGGATAATCTTACTTCGCAAATGTAGTGACTTCCTTTTAAAAAGAGGAGAATTTGCCCGATTTTTTATCTGCAACCGGAAAAAGTGGTATGTAATGTTCTAATATTGAAAAGTAATAGGGATAAAAAGGACATATTTAAGCAAAGAAGGTTACTTAACTTTGCGCTAAAAGAATAAGAAGTGTATGGATTTTCATGAAGAGGAGTATATATATGAAATATAATTTTACACCGGAAAGATTGGGGATGGAAGATTTTGTAGCAGCTGGTTCGCTTGGAAATGAGATCCGTTATTCTGACTCAGACGTGATGCTATCGACCAATTTTCAATTTATCTATAATAGACAAGTGCGGATAGCTCCCAACCTATGTATATTCATGTTTTGCGGGAAAGGAACACTTCCCATTACACTGGATGGTGTGAAAGAAGTGCTCCAATACGATAAGGTAGCACTTTGCTGGCCGGGATGTGTGCTTTGTGCGGAAAATCCAAGTATTGATTTTGTAGGTGCTTTTTTATGCATTTCTACTCAATTTATGCAGGCTATTATTCATCGAGGAAAAGGTATGTGGGAGCGTTTTCTTTATCTGAAAGAGCATCCTATACTCAAGATACGCCCCGAGAGTGGCGAGTTGTTTACTCCCTATGAACAATTGATAGCTAATCGGATGAAAAATCCTAATCGGACTTTTTACAAGGAAGTCATTACGTGTGCCATCAGCGGTATGTTGTACGAACTTTTTGCTGATTTGCCGGAGGCTTTTTCTCATAAGATGGAACAGAACACCCTTCGTCAGGGTGACATTCTTTTCCGCAAGTTTGCCAAGCTTCTGACTGATGAAAACATTAAGTCGCGTCATGTCAGTTATTATGCCGACAAGTTATGTGTCACGCCTAAATATTTGTCTGCCGTGTGTACTAAGGTGAGTGGACGGACGGCTTCGGAATGGATTAATGACACGGTGATAGACCGCATCCGCTATCTGTTGGTGCACACGGACAAGTCCATTAAAGAGATATCCGAATATTTGGAGTTTCCTAACATGTCTTTCTTTTGCAAGTATGTGCGGAAGGCGTTAGGATGTTCGCCTAAGGTTTATCGGGATCGTTCTCGTTAAAGGCGATGTTTTTTGAGAAACTGTTTTGAATTTCCACAAAAAGTTTTTGTGCCTGTGTATACGTTTTTCGTATGCGTTAGGAGGTAGAATTGTTTCACTTAACTGAAACGAAAGTTTCGCCTTGGTGAAATAATTCACTTCCTATTGTGGCAGGAGAAAATCCCTTATCTTACTCATTGCGAAAGCGAAATCGGCTCAAAAAAATGTTCTGAATCATTATACGATAAATTTAAAATCGTTTTCTTATTCCTACGGCTAAAAATAGTTAATCTACTATTTTATGTAGTTAAATAACTGTTTGTGGCAGTTGTTTGTTTGAAAATAATTCCTACCTTTGCGACAGATGTTTATTTTAAAAAGTAATTGTTTATGAAGAGACTGACTGCTAAGGAGGAAGAGGTTATGCAGATGTTTTGGGAACATGGTCCGATGTTTGTCCGCGAGTTATTGGCGTTTTATGCCGAGCCTAAGCCTCACTATAATACCGTTTCAACCTTGGTTCGTGGGTTGGAGGAGAAGGGCTTCGTGGGATATCGCGCATATGGAAATACGTATCAGTATTATCCACTTGTATCGGCCGCGGAATATAAACGTTCGGCTTTGCGCGATGTCGTTTCCCGATATTACGATAATTCGTTTGTTAATGTGGTATCAGCATTTGTGGAAGAAGAAGCTATGTCTTTGGATGAATTAAAGGCGTTGATAGCACGTATTGAGAATAAACATAAAGCGTGACGGGACGATGGGTGCGTTTCTATTTTATTTGTTAAAGTCCACGATTTGTCTGGCGGTGCTTTATGGAGTATACAGGCTTTGTTTTCGGGGCGACACGCTGTTTCGCACCAATCGTATGTTGCTGCTTGTCGGGATAGTGCTTAGTTTTTTGTTGCCCACTGTACATTTGGAGATAGAGCAAGGAGGGGCTTGGCAACATCCGGTATCGGTGATGGAAACATGGCTGGTGGAGGAGTCTTCCGGAAAGGAAATTGGGGAGTATGGAGGGATTGGGGGAATGTCTCGTGAAGAGCTTGCTTTCCCTTGGAAATGTGAATCACTTGTCGAAGGAAAAGGAATACGTTTTGTGATGATGTTTTATTTGTGTGGAGTGGGGGCGACATTGGGATTCTTTCTGTTTTCTCTTTGGCGGATGTGGAGGTTGTTTAAGAGCTGTTCTCTTAGGAAATGCGCAGGGTATAATTTAGCGGTTTGTCCGCAGAAGAATATATCATTCAGTTGGGGGCGAACCATTGTGCTTTCGCAGGAGGATTACATGTATCATCGGGATGTCGTTTTGCTTCACGAACGGATGCATGTGCGCTGTCGCCATACGTGGGATTTGTTATGTATGGAGGTCGTTGTGGCGCTTCATTGGTTCAATCCTTTCGTATGGATGCTGATGCGCGAATTACGTGAGATTCATGAATTTGAAGCCGACCGAGGAGTGCTGTCTCATGGCATCGATGCTACTCAATATCAACTATTACTTGTGAAACGGGCCGTTGGCGCAAGGCTCTACTCTATGGCCAATGGTTTCGGTCAGAGCAAACTTAAAAAACGTATCACTATGATGTTAAAGAAAAGAACCAGTGGGCTGGCGCGATTGAAGCTTTTGCTTTTTGTGCCGGTGGTGACGGGTGCACTTTATGCATTTGCCCGTCCTGAAGTAAGAATGATGGCTTCCGGTTGGGAGAAGCCGCAAGTAAGTGAATATCCGGACTCAACGACTGGAGACAGACGTGAATGGTTGGAGCGGTATTTCGCCCGAAAATATAAAGAAGGTGGAGGACCTGCTGACCCGCTTGCCGACAAAGGGACGCATGAGCTTTTTATCAATTATCTGAATCAGATTATGATAGACGAAGTCATGGGACCGGAAACGGGTGATTTAAACCTTCGTATGGATTTTGTACGTGCGAAATTGAGTGAGATCCTGCGACAGGATTACCAAGAGAAGCGTCAGATGGGACAACCTTTTCATTCGATTGTACAATTCCGTTACGATCGAGGCTCTTCAGCGGAAGTCATGTGCGCCTGTTTGGAGACTGTAAAGGCTGTGTATGACGAACTCCATCGGGAGGTAGATGCCCAGATTCCAGTTTTGGTAAATGTCATAACTCCACGCAAATACGTAAAGTATGTCGCATTGGTAGATTCACTTGCGGTTTTGCCGGTAGAGGTTACATTATTATCTCCTGATGGAAGCCGGAAAGTCCTTTCTGAGGTTTCCTTGCGGAGTTTGTGTCAGGAAGCTGAAACTTTCTGTGCGGGTAAGCAGGATATGGTTGTATCCTTGCGTGTGAAAGATAGGAATGTACCGATGGGTGTGGTAGAGGATGTAAAGGAAATATTGAAAACAGTTTATAGAAACGAAGGGAAAAGATAATAAAGGAGCTTAATGAAAGCACCCGGTTTTACATGCTTTATATGTGCGTAATGCCGGGTGCTCTTTTTTATTCGGAAGTGTATTTACATTTTCATTTTAACCATTTTTCTAGCCATTCGAAGAAAGTGCGTTGCCACAAAACACCATTTTGAGGCTGAAGCACCCAATGGTTCTCATCGGGGAAGATAAGAAGTTCTGCTGGTATGCCACGAAGTTTGGCTGCATCGAATGCTGCCATGGCTTGGTTTGCCAGTATACGGTAATCTTTCTCGCCATGAATACAGAGGATGGGTGTGTCCCATTTGTCCACGAACCGGTGCGGGGAGTTGGCGAAAGTGCGTTGGGCAGTGGCGTTGTTCTTCTCCCAATAGGCTCCGCCCATGTCCCAGTTGGCAAACCATTTTTCCTCCGTCTCTAAATATTGCATCTCCATGTTGAAAATGCCATCGTGTGCAATGAAAGCCTTGAAACGCTTGTCGTGATGTCCTGCCATCCAGTACACCGTGAAGCCTCCGAAGCTGGCTCCTACGCATCCTAAGTGTTCTTTGTCTACAAACGGCTCTTTGCTTACTTCATCGATAGCCGTGAGTAAGTCCTTCATACACTGGCCGCCGTAATCTCCGCTGATGGCTTCGTTCCATTCTGTTCCAAATCCGGGCATGCCTCTTCGGCAGGGGGCTACTACGATGTAGTCGTTTGCTGCCATCATTTGGAAATTCCATCGATAGCTCCAGAATTGGCTTAAAGGACTTTGTGGGCCTCCTTCACAATAGAGCAGGGTGGGGTACTTCTTCTTCGGGTCGAACTGGGGAGGATAGATAATCCATGTCAGCATATCTTTCCCATCGGTTGTCTTTATCCACCGTCCTTCCACACGACCAGTTTCTATCTGGGCATAGATGGATTGGTTTTCGGTAGTCAGTTGTTTGATGGGAAAAACATCTTCTACGTTATTTGTGCTGCTATATGTCTGGTGAGGATTGGGAAGGGAAGCACATGCGGGAATAGGCTTACTATCCAATTCTTCGACGGCATAGATTTCATCGGCTTGGCTCATGCTGTGGCGGGTGGCGATGAGGCTGTTTCCGCAGAGTGCGATGGAAGCGTAGTCGTGCAATCCGCGGGTTACCTGGCCTATCTGTCGGGGCTCAGCCAAGTCGATGTGATAGATTTGCGAAGTGCCGTGCCATACACCGGTGAAGTAGATGCTCTTCGAGTCGTTGTTCCAGATAAATCCGTCCACGTTGGAAGGGAATGCCTGGCTTAGGAAACTTTTTTCTCCCGTTTCGAGATTCATGATAAACAGACGGTTCAAGTCGCTTTCATATCCGTCGCGCTCCATGCTTTGCCAGGCGATGTAGCGTCCGTCGGGCGAGTATTGCGGGTTGGTGTCATAGCCTTTGTTATCCTCCGTGATGTTTCGGCTTGCTCCCGACTCCATATTATATATGTAAATATCCGAGTTGGTGGAGAGGGCATACTCCAGTCCCGTCTTCTTGCGGCAGGTGTAGGCTATCTCCTTGCCGTCCGGACTCCAGGCCAGCTGCTCGATGCCTCCGAAAGGTTTCATCGGGCTTTCGTAAGGTTCGCCTTCTAAGATGTCCTTTACGTTGCTGATACCCGCACCGTCAAAGTCGGCCACGAAAGGATGGGGAGCTGTGGTCGTCCATTCGTCCCAATGTTTGTACATCAGGTCGCTGACGATGATTCCGCTCGCTTTGTCTAAGTCGGGATACTTGTCCTTCGTGCTTTTCACCGTTTTTACCTGAGCGATGAAGAGCAGCCGCTTTTCATCGGGGCTGAAGGCGAAGCCCTCAATGTTGCCTTCGTATCGGGTAAGCTGCCGGCGTCCGGTACCGTCAAGACTCATCTCCCACACTTGACTTGTGCCGCTTTCGTTGCAGAGGAAGGCCAGTTTCTTGCCTCCCTTTATCCAAACGGGTTGGTTTTCGTTCCAGGAACTTAGGGTTACTTGTCGGTTATTGGTCCCATCGGCGTTCATTACGAATATCTCCGTGTTGCTCTTGTTTTGGGGCACGCTGTAATAGCTCACGGTGTAGGCTATCTGTTTCCCGTCGGGCGAGGGAGTCACACTGCCGATACGTCCCATGGCCCAAAGGGCTTCGGGGGTCATACGCCCGTTCTCGATGCGGATGTCCGACCGGCCTATTACTTCACCGGCTTCTTGCGTCGCCTCCTGCGTCGCTCCGACACAGGAAGCCAATGTCATGGCTGCTGACATAAGTAGTAGATTCGCTTGTTTCATAAATGTATATTCCCAGTAATAAGATTATAATAGAGGCAAATTTAAATATAAATATGGATTTATGAGCTAATATGGGTAAGAAAATATGATGTCAGCCACTCTGCCCGTTGGGCATTCCCGAAATGCGCTTAGATTTTCTTTCCAGTCCAATGCCCCCGGCGCAGGTAGATGTAGCTGAACAGAAGGATAGCCGTGGAATACACGAACTCTGAGGTCCAGCAGAAGGCTACGTCCATGCGGCGTATCAGGATGATGTAGGTGATATAGGCCGTGTAGAGCGCCAGGGCGGAAAGCTCCAAGGCGAGTGCCGAACGTGTATTGCCCGTGCCGGACACGGACTGGAAATAGACAAAGGCCGGTGTGGACACAATGTACGATGCGCAAAGTACCCACAACGATTCCACTGCGGCGGCACGCAATCCCTCCATGTCGGTATAGACGCTCAGGATGACGTCCGGAAACAGGCAGAACAGGATGGCCAGCGGGGCAACGATGAAGAAGGACAGCCGCACGTGCTTGTTGATGAGCGGCAGCACTTTGTCCGAATGTCCCGCCCCGATGAGGTTGCTCACCAGCGATCCGCAGGTGGAGGCGAAGGCACTGACAATCATGAACAGGATGCCCGACACGCTGCGCACGATGTTCGTGATGGCCAACGGTTCCTTGCCCAGGTGCTCGATGTAGAGAAAGAACAGGAACCACGTGGAGAGTGACAGGCAATTCTGTATCATGGTCCACAGCGACACGTTCAGCATCCGGCGCAGGGTGGCGAAGCAGAAACGGGGGATGCGGTCAAGCCCGTACTTGCGGATGTCAATACGGCGGCGGGTATAGACGATGAAGAACACCAGTGACACGGCTTCGGCCAGCGAGGAACCGATGGCCGCTCCCGCAATGCCCAGACGGGGGAATCCGCAGTTGCCGAAGATGAGCAGGTAGTTGAACACCACATTGCTCAGCACCATGACGATGGAGTTCAGCGTCAGCGTCTTGGTCTGCGTCGTGCTGAGGAAGAAGGCACGGAACATGACTGCGTTGAACGAGAACAGCGCGCCGAACACCCGCCAGTGCAGGTAGCTCGTAGCCGCCTCGTATATCTCCGGCGAGGCGATGATGCGCTTCAGGATGATGGGCGAGAAGAAGTAGGACAGGACGAACATCACCACGGCCATGGTGCACTGGAAGTAGATGCCGTGGTAGAACAGGCGGCCTATCTCACGGTATTCACCCTCACCGTTGCGCCGCGCCATGAGTATCTGCGCCCCGATGCTGAAGCCGAACGCCACCATGAAGATGACGATGTAGAACACGCCGGCGATGGCCGATGCGCCCAGTTCCACTTCGCCCACACGTCCCAGGAAGGCGGTGTCGGTCATACCTATCAGTTGCTCCATCAGCAGGCTGATGAGGATGGGGTAGGCGATGTGCCATATCTCGCGGTTGGTGTAAGTGGTCTGCATACAGAGTAATGGTAATAGTTCGTTACAGCATCGGGAAATGTCGGGCAAAGGTGACACCTTAGCCTACAAAAGGTGGGGAGTTTGGCAGGCAAAGGTGGGGAGTTTGGTAGACAAACTCCCCACCTTTGGTACCCTTTCTGCCGGGGTGCTGATTATCAGTCTGTTATATTAAAGCTGTTTTTGTGCGAAAGTTCTTTACGTTTACTTGCGTTGTCTTTGCTGCTGTTGCTGGCGTTGCATCTCTTCGGCCTGCTTCTGCATGGCCTCCAGACGGGCGGCGAAACCGGTCTTGCGCATCTGCTTCGGATCCTTCTTGTTGGCTTCCAGCTGGGCCAGCAGCTTCTCCTCGTTCGTGGTCTTGCGCAGGATGAGGGTCGTCAGCACGCTGACCAGGGTAGAGATGAAGTAGTAGTAGTTCAGTCCCGAAGGATACTCGTTCAAGATGAACAGGAACATGATGGGCATCAGGTAAGACATCCATTTCATGGCAGCCATCTGCGGGTTGGCTCCCGTATCCTGCTGTTGCATCATGAACTTGGTGTTCAGTATCTGCGTCACAGTCATCAGCACGCAGAACAGACTGAGGTGACTGCCCAAGAACGGGATGCGGAAGGGGAAGTGGATGAACGCATCGTACGTAGACAAGTCGTCCGCCCACAAGAAGCTCTGCTGACGCAACTCAATGGCACTCGGGATGAACATGAAGAGGGCGATGATGATGGGCATCTGGAGCAGCATCGGCAGACAGCCGCCCATGGGGCTGACACCGTACTGGCTATAGAGTCCCATGATTTCCTGCTGCTTCTTCATGGCATCTTCCTGCTTGGGATATTTCTTGTTGATTTCATCTATCTTCGGTTTCAGCACCCGCATCTTGGCGGAGGACATGTAGGTCTTCCACGTGGTGGGATAGATGACTATCTTCACGATGACGGTCAGCAACAGAAGGACAACACCCATGCTCAGTCCCCAGCCTTGCAGCCAGTCGAAGATGTTGATGATAATCCACTTATTCACCCAACGTATGATGGGCCAGCCAAGGTAGACCAGTTTGTTAAGCTCCCAGTCCTCGGAACGTCCTTTGTCCAATGCAGACAGCGTCTTGTAGTGGTTGGGGCCGAAGTAAAAGTACATCTGTGTAGGCTGTTGGCCCGTGGGGTCGAAGTCTGTGTTCATTTCGGCGGCATAGTCCTTGATGTATCCGCTCTCCTTACCTTCCATTTTGGAGGAAAGGCTTGTTTTCTCGAAGTTGGCGTCCGTGATGAGGACGGAGGAGAAGAACTGGTTTTTGAAGGCTATCCAGGTGACCGGTTCCACAACATCTTCCTTGTCATCGCCGTTGGCGGAAAGGTTGTCCGTACCTTTTCCGGCTTTCTTATAGGTCAGTTCGGCCAAACGGTTTTCGTACGTGTAGCCTTTCTCCAATTGGCGGGCGCGTTGACTCCACTCGATATCTACGTGCTTGTTGGTAGAGGCCAGTTTGCCGTCCATGCCCACGGCCTGTATGGTGAAGTCCACCAGATAGGTGCCCGGATGCATGGCGTAACGGAAGTCTATATAACTGGCACTGTCGGCCTGCAGGCGCATGGTGACGGTACTGTCCGTGCGATCTATCGGCGTGAAGTAGTAGTTCTGCGTCAGGATGGTTTCCCGCTGGTTGTAGAAGAGGAAATTCAGACTTACATCCTCACCCTTGAACAAGGTAATAGGTGTCTTCTTATCCTGCTCCAAATAGTCCTTCAATACCGATTTGTAGATGGTTCCTCCTTTGGTGTTTAGGGTTAGTTGGGCTACATCGTTTTGGATGGTGACCAATTCGTCCGTGCCGTGTAGGGCATGGAAGAAGAGTGAGGTGGAGTCATTGAGCGCCTGTTTCTGCTCGTTGGCCAAGGCTGCTTCGGCTTTGGCGCGGAGGTCAGCTTCGCGTTGTTGTACTTGTGCGATGGAGTCATAGTAGCGTTGTTGGGCTGCCAGTTGCTCCTTGCTGGGGCGGCTCAAAATGCTGAAACCTATCAGGAGGAGGGCTATCAGCACTAAGCCGGTAATGGTGTTTTTGTCCATTGGATACTATTTTAAATTAAGAATTATGAATGATGAATGAAGAATGAAGCCCGGGCAGGCTGATTATGTTGCCCTTATTATTCATTCTTCGTTCTTCATTCTTCATTTTTCTTTTCTTTATATTCGATGGCCGCTTTCACGAATGACAGGAACAACGGGTGCGGATGAAGCACCGTGCTACTGTATTCGGGGTGGAACTGTGTGCCGATGTACCAGCGCAGGGTGGGTATTTCGACAATTTCCACCAAGTCCGACTCCGGATTAATACCTGTACATTTCATGCCGGCCGCTTCGTACTGAGCCTTGTAATGGTTGTTGAACTCATAACGATGGCGGTGACGTTCCTGAATGTGTTCTGTGCCGTAAGCCTCATAAGCTTTGCTACCCTTCTGCAGCACACACTCGTAAGCGCCCAAACGCATGGTGCCGCCCATGTTGGTGACGGACTTCTGCTCTTCCATGATGTCGATGACGTTATGCGGAGTTTTCTCGTCCATTTCGCGGCTGTTTGCATCGGTCAGGCCAAGGACATTACGGGCAAATTCGATAGCCATACATTGCATACCCAGACAGATACCGAAAGTAGGAATGTCGTGGGTACGGGCATACTTAATGGCAACAAACTTGCCGGGGATGCCTCGTTCACCAAATCCCGGACCTATCAGAACACCCGATTTGCCTTTTAAGGCTTCGGCTACATTGTCGTCCGTCAGTTTTTCACTGTTCACAAAGTCTACCGATACCTTGCAGTCATTATAAGTACCCGCCTGCGACAAAGCTTCACGGATGGACTTGTAGGCATCCTGCAGGTCGTATTTACCTACCAGCGCAATATGGATAGGTTCGGTACTTTCCGCTTTATGACGGCGCTCTAAGAAGCTGCGCCATGGTCCCAAGCCTGGGGTATCGCCTACGGGAAGTCCCATTTTCTTCAGGATTGTTTCATCCAGTTTCTGTTCCTGCATTAAGATGGGTACTTCGTAGATAGTGGGTGCATCGATGCTTTGTACTACGGCTTCTACATCTACGTTGCAGAATTGGGCCACCTTTTTGCGGAGGTTCATATTCAGTTCGTGCTCCGTACGCAGTACCAGTACGTCCGGCTGAATACCTGCACTTTGCAATTCTTTCACTGAGTGCTGGGTAGGTTTTGTTTTCAATTCACCAGCCGCAGCCAGATAGGGAACATAAGTCAGGTGTACGCACAAGGCGTCCTTGCCCAATTCCCATTTCAGTTGGCGAATACTTTCCAGATAAGGGAGTGACTCAATGTCGCCCACCGTACCGCCAATCTCGGTAATCACAAAGTCGAATTTATATTTGTTGCCCAATAATTTGACGTTTCGCTTAATTTCATCCGTGATGTGCGGAATGATTTGGATGGTCTTTCCCAGATAGTCGCCCCGGCGTTCCTTGTCGATGACGCTCTTGTAGATGCGTCCCGTGGTGATATTGTTGGCTTTTGTAGTTTGTATGCCCAAGAAACGCTCGTAGTGTCCAAGGTCCAAATCAGCCTCATGCCCGTCCACCGTCACATAGCATTCGCCATGCTCATAAGGGTTCAGTGTACCCGGGTCGATGTTGATATACGGGTCAAACTTCTGAATCGTTACTTTATATCCTCTTGCTTGCAGCAACTTACCGATGGATGATGAGATGATGCCCTTTCCTAGCGATGAGGCAACGCCACCGGTGACGAAAATGTATTTTGTTTCTCCCACAATAAAATGAAATTTAAAACAGTTTGCTTCTCTATCTTTTTGTCTGCGTAAAAACGTGATATTTATACGCTATTCTACTATTTAAGTCGCAAAATTACAAAAAAAAAGGGATATATAAAGATTTTGAGTTAAATTTGCGCTCAGATCATAGATTTTTGGGCTTATAATAGATTTATGACATTTATGAAGAATAGACACATTGGGGTATTGGTAGTGGGCCTGCTCTTTTCTGTGCCAATATTAGCACAGAATTCGGTAGGCGAATTGGAGAAGGAAGATTTCCTGCAAGCGGTGGACAGCGTTGTGCAGGCTGTGGTGGAAGAAGAGGCGGATTCGTTGGATTTGCTCATTCCTGTAAAAATAGACTCGGTATTGGTAGATTCCATTGCCAAGCAGAAGGCGGAAGAAAAGCGGAGGAAAACTCCGCCGCAGTTGTCGAATCTGTTGGCCAAGTATTGTGTACTTAAGTTGTCGCTTGACTCGTCGAAGGATAGTTTGAAGGTGGATACCGTTTCTATGCTTTACGAACGTTATATAGGTGTATTGGATTATCTGAACGATCCACGGACGCAGGAACGTTACATAGCGGTAGATCCAAAGTATTATAAACTTTTTCTGCCTTATACTTTCTATTATTCGCCAATGGAAGAGATTTCCCGATTGAAATGGAAGTTCCGGACGCTCTATGATTCAGTCCCTGATTTAACTTCACGAATGTTGCCTTTCGACTGTAAGCGGTTTACTTCCATCCGGCGTGCAGACGAGGTGGTGAACCGGATGCTGTTGGCTTCCTATCCTTCGTGTTCGGGAAGGATCGTCTTAACAGAGGACGAAGTGATGCAAAGCCGAGCCTTTCACGATAATATAGGTAAGGAGGTGGAGAGCCGTCCCTCAGTGACTAAGCTCATACGGAAGAAACACTATGATTTTGACGAAGAGGCTGGAGTGGTAATACACAAACCTAATTGGTGGGTGACGGCGGGAAGTTCTTCTTTACAGTTCACTCAAAACGCTATTTCGAAAAACTGGTATAAAGGTGGTGAGAGTTCTACTTCTGTCCTGCTTAACCTTGTACTCAGCGCTAAATACAATGACCAACAGCGGGTGGAGTGGGAAAATCTGTTGGAGATAAAGACCAATATCAGTTCAGCACCTTCGGATACTTGCCATAATTTTTTGATAACAAGCGATGTGTTACGCTTGTATAGTAAGTTGGGTGTAAAGGCATTCTCCAAGTGGTACTACACAATCTCTACCGAATTGAAGACGCAGATATTCAATTCATATGGCAGCAATAGTATGGAACGCAAGGCTGCTTTTTTGGCTCCTCTTGATTGGTCCACTAGTATTGGTATGGATTATAAATTGGAAAAATCCAAGTTCAATCTTTCTGTATTTTTGGCTCCTTTGACTTATACCATGCGTTACATAGGTGATTCTCAAGTGAATGAGACTAGCTATGGTTTGGAAGAAGGTGCAACGGTGAAGCATGATTTTGGTTCGCAGGTGCAGACTAATTTCCAATGGACTATCGTTCCGGCGGTGAAACTGAAGACCCGTTTGGATTATTTGACCAGTTATAAGTGGACGCGTGTGGAGTGGGAGACGAATGTTGATTTTATATTTACGAAGTTCCTCTCCGCTCGGTTCTATGTGTTGGCACGTTATGACGATAGTGCAGATCCCACTGTAGGTAGCAGTTATTTCCAGTGTACTGAGACACTTGGATTCGGATTGAATTATTCATGGTAAAGTTTTATAAAATATGTGTAAGCCATTGGGAAGATTTTAAAAGGACTTTCCGCAGTCATATTTTAAGGATAGTGTACCGCCGTGAGGCGAGACCGTTTATTAAGACAATGAAGCCCCGTTGCGGACATTACCGTTTCGGGGCTTTTTTGTGATACCATGATATAGCAGGTTGCGGCCAAAATCAATGTAACTAAATGATAATAACACAATTAATCACACCCGCAACCTACTACTATTTTTTGTAATCCCAATACCATAATTTTATGTGTTACGCCCTATTCTGATGTAATGAGTTAAATATCAACATCTTACATATTACTGTGACCATGACA
The DNA here is from genome assembly GCA_944322275.1 of uncultured Bacteroides sp. GTDB lineage: Bacteria > Bacteroidota > Bacteroidia > Bacteroidales > Bacteroidaceae > Bacteroides. The sequence goes on from CALUOV010000054.1 coordinate 17,104, forward strand.
CCGTAACATAGGGTACTTTTCGACAAAATAATAGGATAAAACGCAGAATAAGGCAAATTTGAGCATTCTCGCTGACAGTCAGAGAGTTTGGC
>CALUOV010000055.1 GCA_944322275.1 uncultured Bacteroides sp.
TCCACCACGATAGCCACCGTCACCACCACGCCCGACCCCGGCAAGTACCTCACCCTGAGCGGCAACATCGGCGGCGCATCCACCGAACCGTCGACAAGCGTTGAGCTCACCGTCAGCATCGGCGAGTGGGAAGACGTCGCCATCGAGCTTGACAAACTGCTGACCAACGACACCCAAGCCTCCACCTCCCTGACGGGCAACGGCACCGAGGATGCCCCCTACCTTATCACCAGCGCGGCCGACCTCCTGTGCTATCATGGGAACAGCACCTATCGGAACGGCTATACCCGCTTAGAGACTGACATCGAAGTGGCCGCCTCATCGTGGACCCCGCTGAATGCACCGGGGAGCGGTGGAACCTTCGACGGCAACGGCCATACCATCAGCGGCACGCTGAATATCACGCCGGGCGAATATAACGGCCTCTTTGGTCAAATTAGTGGAACTGGCTCCATCAGCAACCTGAACGTAACGGCCGATATAAACATGAGCGGGGAGCCTGACGAAAGCTATATCAAAGTAGGGGGCATTGCCGGAGACTGCAGCAGTGGCTCCATTAGCCACTGTACGTACTCCGGCACCATAACCCTTTCAATTACCGACAATTCCGGCATCGACATTGGTGGTATTTGCGGCTATGGCGCAAATGCAAACATCAGCAACTGCACGAATAGCGGCACCGTCATGGTGGGAAATTGCACTAATCAGGCTGGTTCACTGAAGATATGCGCCGGCGGTATTCTCGGGAGCAGCACTAACTCTACCATCAGCCAGTGCATCCATAGCGGCACCATCACTGAAGAGAATAGCACGCTCAGCAGGGATATGTATGTTGGCGGTATTCTCGGATATAACTGGAGTGGTAGCACGCTGACCGACAACGACTGCAGCCAGGGTACGCCCGACACGCCGGTAGGAAACGAATAACGAAGTAAAAACAACTTAAGAACGTTCTTTGACAGACTGGGAAACAAAAAGGTATCTTTACGATAAGCGGGCGCAGAGGGTGCATGCACACTATGCCGAGCGAAGTAAAGATGCCTGAAAGGAATAATGGGAGAAAAACCACCGGACTTTTGAGTGTCCCTGCGGATAAAAGCTTGTATCCCGGGAAAGCACATGTTCCATTTTGGAACACATGGGTAACGACGGCAAGCAGAAGTACGCAACCCAGTATTATAGCCTGGATGCCATCCTGTCCGTCGGTTATCGGGTGAATAGCAAAAACTCAGTTGTCAAGGAATCTTTGACAGCTGTCGCAAAATTTGCGACAACTCAAAAAGAAGGAGACCGTATCCGTAAAGTGTTTAAGGAAGATGAACTCCTTAAAGAATTAGTTTGGGCAAAATTTGCCTATACTGCTCCACAGGTTGCTTCACTCACCGCCCTGTTGTAAAAACAGGAACCAACCCATTATTCCGCCTGCCTTGTGCCTTGCCGCACCGGGGCAGGCGGTTTCTGTTTTCCCTCGCGAAGCAAGCGGAATGAAACCGAGAATAATAAATAATTCCTGACAGACGCCGGAGGGTAGGCGACACCTCTAAGGAAGGTCAGTGACACCTATAAGAAGTGTCACCGACACTTGTGCTAAGTGTTCCCGACACCTGTGCTAAGTGTCACTGACACTTGTGCTAAGTGTCGACACCCGCCCACAGGGGTCTGCAGGGCATGTCTAACTTAAATTTTTGTACGTATGCCGATTTTTAAAGCTATTTACAAGAAGCTGTCCAAGAAGTGGCACCCGCAGGCCATCACCGTGGGTGCGCCGGTGGAGATGGACGAACTGTGCGATGCCATCGCACGGATGACCACCGTCAGTCGGCCCGACTCGAAGGCAGCCGTCGAAGCCCTTGGCATGGTCATGGGCGACTTTATGAATGCCGGCCGCACGGTACACGTGGAGGGGCTCGGCACGTTCTACTACACCTGCGTGAGCAACGGCAAGGGTGTGGACACTGAGAAAGAAGTGAACGCCAACCAGATTACCGGTACGCGCGTGCGCTTCGTACCCGAATCGACCCGCAAGGGCAACACCATCACCCGCGGCCTCATCAGCGACAACCTCGTGTGGACCAACATCAAGAGCGTCTCCACACTGGACGGTACGGGCACCTCGACCGAGACTCCCGGCACCGGCGGCAGTGACGAGAACGAAGGCCAGACGGAAGACCCGCTGGTATAAGTAAATGAAGAATGAAGAACCATTTAAATGAAGAACTAATAATGAAGAATTCTCAGGGATACCGGAGAGAAATTCTTCATTTTGTCCCGCAGGGACTATTCTTCATTCTTCGTTCTTCATTCTTCATTTAAATACAGTCATAAACGATTCGGTATAAGAGCAGAATAATCGACTATTCCTTCCCCAACGCCTCTTTCAGCCGGGCGATGGCCTGCCGGGCGTCTCCCCCGCATTCATCCAGCAACGTGACGAAGCGGCTGCCTACGATGGCGCCGGACGAGGCACTGCAGGCGGCGTCGAACGTCTCCCGGTTGGACACGCCGAAGCCCACTAAGCGCGGATGCGTCAGCCCCAAGGAGTTGATGTGGCGGAAGTACGCCTGCCTCTTCTCGTTGAACGAGCGTTGCGCCCCCGTTACGGCGGCGGAGGACACCATGTAGATGAAGCCGCCCGTCTGGCGGTCAATCTCGCGCACCCTTTCATCACTTGTCTCGGGCGTGATGAGCATCACCACGTGCAGGCCGTAGCGCAGGGCCGTGTCACGATACTCGGCCACGTATTCCGCTAAGGGCAGGTCGGGGATGATGAGTCCGTCGATGCCACACTCGCTACACCGGCGGCAGAAGGCCTCGAAGCCATAGTTCAGTATCGGGTTCAGATATCCCATGAACAGCAGCGGTATGCGCACCGTGCGGCGGATGTCCCGCAGCTGGTCGAAGAGTACGTGCAGCGACATGCCGTTCCGCAAGGCCTTCGTAGCGGCTCCCTGTATGACGGGTCCGTCCGCCAAAGGGTCGCTGAAGGGTATTCCTATCTCAATCATGTCCACTCCCGCGTCCTGCAGCGAGCGGATTACATCGGCCGTCCCGTCCTTGGTGGGGCAGCCTGCGCAGAAGTAAACGGAGAGTATCCGTTCGTTCTTCTGCCGGAAAAGTTGGTCTATTCGGTTCATATATAATCTTTTTTAATGAAGAATGAAGAATGGGCACTCCGCATGACAAACAGGAATCCATGTGTCATCGAATTCTTCATTCTTAATTCTTCATTCTTAGTTCTTCATTTAAATTAACTGTTAATCTCAATAAATCTTTTGAGTGCGCCCAGTGCCCGTCCGCTGTCCAACGACTCGGTGGCGATGGCAACGCATTCCTCTATGGACTTCTCCGGTTCCATCAGCCGGATGGCGAAGGCGGCATTGACGATGACGCAATGACGTTGGGCGGGTGTGGCACCTTGTCCGGTCAGTATGGCGTCGAAGATGCGGCTGGCCTCCTGCTTGGTCTGTCCGCCGTAAAGCTCCTGAGGCGGATTGGGAAGGAAGCCCAGTTCCTGCGGGCGGTAGATGTGCTCGTCGTGCAGGCTCATCACCTTGAACTCGTCCGTCAGCGAGATTTCATCGTAATTGTCCAGGCTGTTCACTACGGCGAACTCGATGCCCGTGCGGCGGAAGGCATAAGTGTAGAGCCTCATCAGTGACAGGTTGCGCACGCCCAGCAACTGACAGGTGGGACGGCAGGGGTTAATCATCGGTCCCAGCAGGTTGAACACGGTGCGTACGCCCAACGTGCTGCGGACTTGTGCCACAGCCTTCATGGCCGGGTGGAACAGTTGGGCGTGCAGGTAGGCGATGCCTGCCTCGTCCAGGCTGCGTCGCAGGGTGTCCGGGTCGGTGGTGAAGCGGATACCGTGCTCGCGTATCACGTCGCTGGCTCCGCTGACGGAGGTGGCTCCGTAGTTGCCGTGCTTGGCCACCTTGTAGCCCGCTCCCGCCACCACGAAGCAGGCGCAGGTGGAGATGTTGAACGTGTTTTTGCCGTCGCCGCCCGTGCCCACGATGTCGATGGTTCGGCAGGGTGTGAAGTCTGCGGGCACGCAGACCTCCAGCAATGCCTCGCGGAAACCTAATAACTCGTCTACGGTGATGTCACGCATGCGGTAGGCGGCCAGCAAGGCAGCTATCTGCGTGTCGGGATATTGTCCGGCGGTGATGCCGAGCATCAGCCTTCGCGCCTCGTCCCGTCCGAGGCTTTCATGGTTGAAAAGCCGTGTAAGTATCTCTTTCATATTGTTTCAGTGTTTGATAAAGTTACGTATAAGGGTTGCTCCGTCGGGCGTAAGCACCGATTCGGGATGGAACTGCACGCCGCGGATGTCCAGTGTGCGGTGGCGTAAGGCCATAATCTGTCCTTCGTCGCTTAGGGCTGTCATCTCCAGACAGTCCGGCAACCCCTCGCGGTCCACCACCCATGAGTGATAGCGTCCCACGGGCAGCCGTCGGGGCAGTCCCTCAAACAGGTAATCGTCCGTCAAGAGGTTGATGTCTGTCTGTACGCCGTGAAACACCTCCGTAAGGTTCGTCAGCCGTGCGCCAAACACCTCGCCGATGGCTTGATGTCCCAGGCAGACTCCCAATATGGGTCTCGTCGGCGCATACGTCCGGATGGTCTCCATAAGCATTCCCGCCTCGGAAGGGATACCCGGACTGGGCGAGAGAATCAGTTTGTCATGCCGCTCCACCTCGGCAAGGGCAAAGCGGTCGTTGCGTACTACCGTAACCTTGGCACCGGCCTGTTCCGCCAGTTGCACCAGATTGTAGGTGAAGGAATCGTAGTTGTCTATGAGTAGAATGTTCATAATGGTAATTTATAATTTATCAATTGAAGAAAGCGTTCCAGCCTTTCCACGTCTTTAAGTCCCGGAGCAAGCTCGAAGCGACTGTTGAGGTCGATGCCCGCCCATCGGGGATGGCTGAAACGGTGCAATGCCTCTATGCTGTCCGGCCCGATACCCCCGCTGAGCAGGAAAGGCGTGCGGCCTTGGTAATTGTACGGCAGGCTGAGGTCGAGCGGAATGCCGTTCCCCCCGGGAGACGTTCCCCGCGGTTCGAACAGGTAATAGTCGCATAGCCCCTCATACGGAAGCGTATGGCGCAGGTCGTCCGGACGGGACAGATGGAAAGCCTTGATGAGCGGCAGGCCAAGCGTTTGGCGCAGGTGACGACAATATTCAGGCGGTTCCTCTCCGTGCAGTTGGATAAATTGCAGGTCGAAACGGTCCGCCCACATGGCTACCTCCGCCAGCGGACGGTTGACGAACACGCCTGTCCGTTTGGCTTTGGCGGGCAGGTAAGAGGGTAGGGCACAGACACACCGGGGCGAAGGTGCATGAAACACAAATCCGATGAAGTCTACTCCAAGGGCTTCCACTCGGCGGATGTTGTCACCGTCCCTCATGCCGCACACCTTAACGAGTAAGTTCATCAATCCGTCCTCCCCGCATCAAATGTTCTCCAATCAGGAAGCCCTTATAGCCACGTTGCCGCAACCGCCGGATGTCTTCAGCCGAGCGGATGCCGCTCTCCGCCACCAGCAGCGGACGTTTCTCTGCGGGTATTCCTTCCAGTCGCCCCTTCAGTCCATTCGCCAAGGTAATGGCGTGCTCCACGTCCGTGTGGAACGTGCCCAGATGCCGGTTGTTCACGCCCAACATCTCCACGGCGATGTCCGCATAATCCAGTTCTGTGGCGTCATGCAGCTCCAGCAGCACCTCCAGCCCGATGCGGTGCGCCTCCTCCGCCAGGCAGCGGCAAGTCTCTTTGTCCAGGCAGGCGGCAATGAGCAGCACTGCGTCCGCCCCCATCGCCCGCGCTTCGTAGAGCTGGACGGGGTCGATGATGAAGTCCTTGCGCAGGATGGGCAGACGGCTCACCTTGCGGGCAGTCGGCAGATCCTCCGGCTGTGCGCCGAAGTAAGTCCCGTCCGTCAGGATGGAGAGAGCCGCCGCGCCTCCCGCCTCGTAGGCCGGCACCACGTCCTCCACCCGTGCGTCCGCCTTTATCCAGCCCTTGGAAGGCGAACGGCGTTTGAACTCGGCAATGACGCCCGTTGGGGACGATGCCAGCGCTTCCTTCATGCTGCGGTGTTTCCGTGCCCCCGCTTCCATTTCTTTTCGCTTGCATGCGATAATTTCACTCAGAATGTCCATCTTGATTATTTACTATTTAACCATTTACTATTTACAATTTGGCTGTGCTTGCCAGTTCGATGGCCTTGCGCAAGGCCGCCAGTTTGTTGTTCACCTCCTGCAGCTCTGCCTCTACGTCACTCTTGGCTACGATGCCTCCGCCTGCCTGAAACCATAATACTCCGTTACGGCTCACGAAGGTGCGTATGGTAATGGCTTGATTGATAGTGCCGTCCAGACCGATAAAGCCGATGCAGCCTCCATAAGCGCCCCGGTTATGGGGTTCCATTTCGCTGATCAGCTGCATGGCGCGCACTTTGGGCGCTCCGCTTAGCGTACCTGCCGGGAAGCTGTCCAACAGCACCTTCACGGCGTCTGCCTCCGGCCGCAGCGTGCCGCTCACCCGGCTTGTCAGGTGAATGACGTGGCTATACATCCGGGGGCGTCTCAGGTAGTCCACCCCCACGTCCGTGCAGTTTCGGCTCAAGTCATTGCGTGCCAGGTCTACCAGCATCACGTGCTCGGCGTTCTCCTTCGGGTCGGCCAGCAGACGGCTTACGGCTTCCTCATCTTGTTGACGGTTGCCTGTGCGGCGTGTGGTTCCCGCTATGGGGTCGATGCCCGCTCGTCCGCCTTCTACCCGGCAGTGCGTCTCCGGCGAGGAACCGAAGATACGGAAGCCTCCGAAGTCGAAATAGAACAGGTAGGGTGAGGGATTGATGCTGCGCAACGCCCGGTACACCTGAAAATCGTCTCCTGCATAGGCCTGTTCGAAGCGGCGTGAAAGCACCATCTGGAAGACATCACCCCGCAGGCAGTGGCCGATGGCACGGCGGATGTTCGCCCGGTGCTCGTCGTCCGTCAGCGTGGAAGTCACTTCCCCTACCGGCGCAAAGGGGTATAGCGGGAAGTTGCGGTTCATCACAGCTTTCACCACCGGTTCCATCCCGCTTTCTTCTCCTTCCGGCACCATTTCCACAATCCGCATTTCATGTCCTGCATCATTGAATACAATCAGGTAGCGGTAGAGAATGTAAAGTGCGTCCGGTGCATCGTTCCGTTTGTCATGGCTGTCCTTGACGGGAATGTTTTCGAGATAGCGTACGGCGTTGAATGAGGTGTAGCCATAGAGTCCGCAATAACGGCTTCCTTCCCCCTCCACGCGGAAGCGGTCAAGAAAGTCTCGCAAAGCGCAGGCCATTCCTTCGTGTCCGGTTGGCAAAGGAGCCTCTGTGCGGACACCATCGGGCATCCGGGTGACGACTGTGCCATGGCTGACCGCAATGGAGGCTATCGGACACAGGCCGATGAACGAGCGTCCGCCTTCCGGCTCTTGTCGGTCCGCGCTCTCCATCAGGGCACTTTGCGGGAAGAGGTCGCGCAGCTTCAAGTAAGTAGTTACAGGCGTATGGATATCGCCCGCCAAAGTTTGGATTTGGGTCCTGAATGTGTACATGATATATAATTATGGTGAGAATGAATGATTAATGATAAATAACCAAATCGTAAATCGTTAAACCGTAAATAAATCCAGATAGGTATCCATGTCTTTGTCCCCCCGCCCCGATACGGTCACCACGACAATATCGTCGGGCTTTGTTTTTAGTCGGGGCAATACGGCCAAGGCATGCGCGCTCTCCAGTGCAGGGATGATACCTTCCAGCCGGGTCAGTTCGTAGGCTGCCTGTAAGGCCTCATCATCGTTGATGGGGATGGCTTTTGCCCTACCCGTAGTCACCAAGTGGGCGTGTAACGGACCTACACCGGGATAATCCAACCCTGCCGAGATAGAGTAAGGCTCTATGACCTGCCCGTCCTCATTCTGTATGACGTAGGAGCGGGAGCCGTGCAGAATGCCTACCCGACCCAATGCCAGGGTGGCGGCCGTTTGTCCGGTCTCTACTCCTTTTCCTCCGGCTTCGGCCAGGATGATATTCACCCGTGGTTCGTCTATGAAACGCAGGATGGTGCCGGCGGCGTTGCTTCCTCCGCCCACGCAGGCTATCAGGTAATCCGGCCGGAAGTCGCCCTCCAATTCAGCCAGTTGCGTGGCTATTTCACGTCCGATGACCGATTGCAGGTGAGCCACCAACCATGGATAAGGATGAGGCCCCACTGTGGAGCCTATCAGGTAATAGGTGTCTTCCGGATGACAGCACCAGTAGCGGATGGCTTCGCTCGTGGCGTCCTTCAGTGTGCCGTTGCCCGAAGTTACAGGCACCACTTCCGCCCCCAACATCTTCATTTTCTCAACGTTCACCCGTTGCCGCTTGATGTCTGTCTCGCCCATGAACACCTTGCAATCCATGCCTGCCAGGGCACAGACAGTAGCCGTAGCCACACCGTGTTGTCCCGCTCCCGTCTCCGCTACGATGCGGCGCTTGCCCATACGGCGTGCCAGGAGCATCTGCCCGATGGCATTGTTTATCTTGTGTGCCCCCGTATGGTTTAAGTCCTCCCGCTTGAGATAAATCTTGCATCCGTACTTCTCCGAAAGCCGTTTGGCATGATACAAGGGGGAAGGCCGGCCTACGTAGTGACGCAACAAGTCTTCATACTCACGCCGGAAATCCTCACCCGGCACGATGGTGCGGCATGCCTCCTCCAATTCGCTTACACATCGGTGCAGTATCTCGGGGATATAGGCGCCCCCGAATTCGCCGTAATAACCGTTCATAATGTTATGTATAATGATAAATGAATGATAAATGGTAAATAAAAAAGGCCCCGCCGCAGGTGCGACGGAGCCTTTTTGTAGCTTCTATTCCTTTTATCCCCTTGGGGGATGAACGTTTTTTATGTCCGGCATAGATACATGGCACTGTTCCCCTTACGACTTTGTGTGAGTTGTAACGGTTGCCAACGCCAATATTTATGCAGACCTTGTTTCATCTTTCTGTGATTAATTTGTTTCTTAACGGGGGCAAATGTATGCTTTTTGTTTGAATACGCAATAGATTTCTGCTAAAAAGTTTGCTTCATGCCAGTTATTTAACAATTCTGTCACAACATATCTTATTATATTAAAGAGCGGATATAACCCGCATGTACTCTCTCCTCAAAAAATATCCTCCCGCCGCTTGGCATATCCCCCGGAAACACGTATCTTTGTCTTCCGTAACACCATAATAATATATAGGATTATGAACGCAACCGTATCCGTACAAGACTTGTGGAGGCAGATTCTTGCACTCCCCGCTGCCGACCGCCACTGGCTGGCAAGCAAACTCTATGATTATGAGGAAGAGGAAGAACACCTCACTCCCTACACAATGGAGGAAATCAATGCCTGGATAGACGAATCGTTGGTTGATGTCAAGGCAGGCAGGGTTCTTACGGAAGAAGAGGCAAACAAAGAAATGGAAGAATACCTCGCCGCCTTATGAACGTGAAATGGACTAAACTTGCCCAACAGTAACGCCGGAAGACAACAAGATACATCACTACGGAATTTGGCAAGCGAGCAACCGAGAAATTCCATCAGAATGTTGTCCAATGGGTAAGGCGCATCGCTTGCAATCCTAGAATCGGCTCTAAAGAGGCGCTACTGGCAGAACGTCCGGAAGGATTTCGCAGCATCGTTATCAGCAAGCAAAACAAACTGGTCTAGTATGTGGAAGGTGATACGCTGTACATTGCCGACCTCTGGGACACCCGCCGCGAACCCCTGACCCAAGCCGACGTCACCCGATAAGAAAAATCCCCCCTCCCACTTGCGTATGTCAAAAGAACGGATTATCTTTGAGCCGATGGAGGTCTTCTCCCCGGCCGTATCGAGGTCTTGTCCTCGACCATGTTGAGGTCTTGTCCTCAACCATGCCGAGGTCTTGTCCTCGAGACCGTCGAGGTCTTGACCTCGATTCGGGCGACCTGAAGACCTCACGGGACGGATGCCCCGGACCGATAATTTCGACTGAGATAATTAACCCGATTGTTGAACCATTAAGAAAGAAGGAGGTTACAATGGCCTTTAAGTATTCTTTGTATCAGAAGAGCAAGGACCCGCGCGACCCCGACTCCGAGAAGCAGTGGTACGGCACGCCGCAGAGCGCGGCACCGCTGAGCGGCAAGGCGATGACCCGCGCCGCCACCAAGAACACCACCACCGCGCCCATCGAGATGGAGGCGTCGCTGGACCTGCTGTCCGACTTCATCCCCGACCAGCTGCTGCAAGGACACACGGTGAACCTGCCCGGCCTGGGCTACTTCCGCCTGACGTTCAAGAGCAAAGGCTCCCCGTCGGTGGAGGACTTCGACCCCAAGGAGATGTTTTACGACGTGCGCCCGGTGTTCGTGCCCGACAAGGAGTTCCGCAAGCGCATCCGGGACGGCATTGAGTTCGAGGACGGCGGCGTGACGAAGGACGGCGTAAGCTATCGCACTCGTGCCGACTACTTGCTGCAGGCGGGCGGAGGCACCCAGACTCCCGGCACCGGCGGTGGCACCGAGTCCGGCGAGGGCGAGACGGATAACCCGCTGGCGTAAGGCGACGGACAATAAGAGGGTGTGCCGGAATGATGGTTGCTTTACATTCCGGCACACCCTCTTTCTGTGTATATAGCTTATTTATACTGTCCCCAGTCCACGTTGCGCATGTCTCCGCTCTTGGCCAGTTCGGCATGCATGCCCAGGGCGGCGCGGATGCAGTGTGGCGTTTGAGCCTTGCCGTCGGTCAGTTTCAGGTAATCCCACAGGATTTGCTTGTAGTCCGGGTGTACGCAGTTCTCGATGATGGTCTGCGCACGCTCTTTGGGACTCTTGCCGCGCAGGTCGGCCACACCCTGTTCGGTGACGATGATGTTCACGTCATGCTCCGAGTGGTCTTCGTGTGACACCATGGGCACGATGGCGCTGATTTTTCCTTCCTTGGCCACGGACGGGCAGGTGAAGATGGAGATGTAGGCGTTGCGGGTGAAGTCGCCGCTGCCGCCGATGCCGTTCATCATCTTCGTTCCGCCGATGTGTGTAGAGTTCACGTTGCCGTAGATGTCTGCTTCGATGGCTGTATTGATGGAGATGATTCCTAAGCGGCGCACAATTTCCGGACTGTTGGAGATTTCCGATGGGCGGAGCACCAGCTTGTCGCGGAAGAAGTCCATGTCACGGTAAACTTCGTTGAGGCAATCGTTGGTCACGGTCAGCGAGCAGCCCGAAGCGAACTTCACGCGTCCGTCTCTGATTAAGCCGATAACGGCATTCTGAATGACCTCCGTATAGACTTCGAATGCTGGGATGGCTGTGCTGTGTCCCAAAGCTCCGAGCACGGCATTGGCGATGTTGCCCACGCCCGATTGCAGGGGGAGGAACGTGGGTGGGATGATGCCCCGCTTCATGTCCGCCACTAAGAAGTCCGCCACATTCTGTCCTATTTTATCCGTCAGCGGGTCGCCTGCGGCAAAAGCGCGTGCCTCGTCCGGCCAGTTGGTGTCCACGATGCCGACAATCTTCTTGGGGTCTGCCTGGATGTAAGGAGTTCCGATTCGGTCGCTGGGTTTGTAGATGGGTATTTCCCGGCGGTAAGGCGGGTCGAGCGGTTCGTACACGTCGTGCAGTCCCATGGCGGCTTTGCTGTGGGCCGCGTTCAGTTCGATGATGATTTTGTCGGCCAGGCGGGCGATGGTGGGAGCGATACCTCCGGCGGCGGTCAAATAAATTTTGCCGTCGTCTGTCACCTCACATGCTTCGATGATGGCTACGTCCACCTTGCCCATAAATCCGTAACGCACTTCCTGTGCCATTTGTGAGAGGTGGATGTCATTGTAGGCTATCTCGCCGTTGTTCACCGCCTTGCGGAAGTCCGGGTTGGTGGTGTAGGGCGCGCGATAGCGGATGGCTTTGGCACGGCTCAGTACGCCGTCGCACGATTCGCCCGTAGAGGCTCCCGTGAAGATTCCTATCTGGAAGGGATTTCCTTTGGCATGTTCCGCTTCCGCTATTTTGGCCAGCTCGGCCGTTACGGCTTTGGCCGTTCCCGCAGGAGTAAATCCGCTTAGGCCGATGTTGTAGCCGTGTTTGATGAGGCTGGCGGCTTCGGCCGCCGAAATGTGATTGAATGCCATGTCTTCTTTCTTATTTTTATATTCTTATAAAACCTAATTTAGTATTTCCTATTCAGGATTTCCGCCCAAATGATGCCTCGGCGTACTTCTTCAATCGAATGGATATCGACATCGGGCGACGGGGAAGAATCCGGATTCTCGTTCAGGACAGGTGAAGCGGCCCGTGTTGTCCGGGCACTTTCTTGCACGGGAGCCTTATGGCGGTGGCGTGGCGGGAAAATGTTTTCCGCTTTCGGCTTTGCTGTCGGTTGGGGAGCTTTGGGGATAGTTTCCACCTGTATTTCCCCGCTTCCCCACGCCTCCGGCATCGGATTTTCCGATTGGGGAGTAGGAGTGTCCCACTCATCTGTTGGGGTGTCGTTTTTCGCTTCCTTCCGGGCTTTCTTTACCACTCCGAAAATGACAAAACCTAATATAAGCAGAATTTTTAATACGTCTTCCATGTCCGTGCAGCGCATATATCATTATTTCAACCGCCAAAGGTAGTCAATTAATCTGAATTATAGGTCATATATAGGCATAAAAAAAGGGGTGCTTCACAGCAGCCCTTATTTTTTAACCTAAACCTTAACTATGAAAAAATCTAATGTTTCTTTCGACAGCAAATTTGCAATGTTTTTTTAATATAACCAAATATTTGCAGAAGAAAGTTTCATTTCTTAACACATATTAGTTATTCATCCCTCCAATCAATGCGAAACTTTGACGAAGGCTTTGCTAAGTTTTGTCCCGGCCAACGCAATGCTTTGTGAGGAAGCGTGCGGAGTTTTACGCCAAACGTTGTATCTTTGTGGCCAATAACCGAATATTCTTAATAACATTGACAATGGAAACAAGAAAGGAAGCGGACTTAAAATCCGCGACTCATGACAAGGAGAAGAAACTCTTTATAGAGACGTACGGATGCCAGATGAACGTGGCGGACAGCGAAGTGGTGGCCTCCGTAATGCGGATGGCAGGATACACGCAGGCCGATACGCTGGACGAAGCCGATGCCGTTTTTCTCAACACGTGCTCCGTACGCGACAATGCCGAACAGAAGATTCTCAACCGGCTGGAGTTTTTCCATTCGCTCCGCAAGAAGCGTCCGCACCTCATCGTGGGTGTATTGGGCTGCATGGCCGAGCGAGTGAAAAATGACTTGATAACGAACCATCACGTAGACTTGGTGGCCGGCCCCGACGCTTATCTCACCCTGCCCGACCTGATAGCTTCCGTAGAGGCGGGCGAGAAGGCCATCAACGTAGAGCTGTCCACTACGGAGACCTATCGCGACATAATCCCTTCACGGGTTTGTGGCAACCGCATATCGGGCTTCGTCTCCATCATGCGCGGATGCAACAATTTCTGCACCTATTGCATCGTTCCCTACACTCGTGGGCGTGAGCGGAGCCGGGATGTGGAAAGCATTCTTCGTGAGGTGAAAGACTTGCGTGAGAAGGGCTACAAGGAGGTGACTCTGTTGGGGCAGAATGTGAATTCCTATCGCTTTGAGCGTCCCGATGGGGGAGTGGTGACCTTCCCCATGCTGCTGCGCATCGTGGCGCAGGCCGCCCCGGAGATGCGCGTCCGCTTCACCACCTCTCATCCCAAGGACATGAGTGACGAGACCCTGCACGTCATAGCCGAAGAGCCCAACGTTTGTCGGCATATTCACCTGCCTGTGCAAAGCGGAAGCAGCCGCATCTTGAAATTGATGAACCGCAAGTACGACCGCGAGTGGTATTTGGAGCGGGTGGCTGCCATCCGTCGCATCATTCCCGACTGCGGTCTTTCCACCGACATCTTCTGCGGCTTCCCCGGTGAGACGGAGGAAGACCACCAGCTTTCGCTCAGCCTCATGGAGGAGTGTGCTTATGACTCGGCTTTCATGTTCAAATATTCCGAGCGTTCGGGCACCTACGCTTCCAAGCATCTGCCCGATGACATTCCCGAAGAGGTGAAAATCCGGAGGTTGGAGGAAATCATCGCTTTGCAAAACCGGCTTTCTGCCGAAAGCAACGCACGTTGCATAGGCCGCACGTATGAAGTCTTGGCTGAAGGCACCAGTAAACGAAGCCGTGACCAGCTCTTTGGACGGACAGAGCAAAACCGTGTGGTGGTATTCAACCGTGGCATGCATCATCCCGGTGAACTGGTGAAAGTGCGTATTACGGGCTCTACAGCGGCTACGTTGTTGGGCGAGGAGATATAATGCGCTGAAAGTTTTTCTTTTTTCAGGATGTTAAATTGTCCCGTTTCTGCACGACTTATTGATAAATTCGTTATTTTTAGCACACTTTACGAATGAATCAATACTTATTGTTCAATCTTTTAAATAGAAAGCGTATGAGAAAGTATTTGGCAGAAATGTTGGGCACGATGGTGCTTGTGTTAATGGGATGCGGTAGCGCCGTGTTTGCGGGAAGTGTGGCCGATACGGTAGGCGCCGGTGTAGGAACGTTGGGTGTGGCTTTGGCTTTCGGCTTGTCCGTGGTGGCCATGGCCTATACCATCGGTAGTATTTCGGGCTGTCATATCAATCCGGCCATTACGTTGGGCGTATGGCTGTCAGGCCGTATGGGCAGCAAGGACGCCTCAATGTACATGATTTTTCAAATCATCGGCGCTATCATCGGCTCGTTCATCTTAGCCTTGCTTACTACGACAGGTGGTTTTGACGGCCCTACGGCCACAGGAAGCAACACCTTCGACCCTGGTGAGACGGCACAGGCCTTCATTGCTGAGGCTGTGTTTACGTTCATTTTCGTATGGGTGGCTCTTGCCGCTACGGCCGAGAAAGGAGGATCAGGCAATCTGGCAGGCCTTGCCATCGGTTTGACGCTGGTGCTAATTCACATCGTTTGTATTCCTATCACGGGCACATCGGTCAATCCGGCACGTAGCATCGGTCCGGCTCTGTTGGAAGGCGGACAAGCTCTTTCCCAGCTTTGGCTCTTCATCGTGGCTCCTTTTGTGGGTGCCGCTTGTAGTGCGATGGTGTGGAAATGGTTTGCGGCAGGGCGCAAATCCTGAAGAAATAAACAGGAAGAAATGTAGGCTGACAGTTGATGCTTGACATTCCTTTCTCACGGAGAAAAAAGAACTGGCAGGTCGGGGAGAAATATTTCACGAGCCTGCCAGTTTTATTTCAAAAATGAAATCAGCCCTTGACATATTCAAATATAATCCGTACATTTGTCCCAAACAGCAAAAGAATGGCTATGAAAAGAAATCTTAAGTACCGTCTGTGTGTTTCTCTGTGCACAATCGCTTGGCTATGCACAAGTTTCGTCTCTTGTCAAAGCGAAGAAGAAACCATTGTCGATGAACCCTTTGTGGTGAAAAACATCGAATATGTTTTTGAAGAAGGAGATGGAGAAAGTATGTTTGAGCAGGAACTTGATACGGTGGTTTATGTTAACCAAGGTAATCAAAGCCGATATGTTGAATGGAGACCTTATGATGGTTCATACATAGAAACTACTTTCAGCAGCAATGCCCCCAATGCTTTTACTTGGAAAACAGAGGGTGATACAATCATGGTAAAAGATGTTTTTATATTTAATGGTGAACCTTATGCGAACGATGCCGGATATATACCCTATTTAAATGAAACGGTGCAAAGAACTCCTAATGTTTCTATTAAAGACGGAACCACTCTACACCCAGATACAAAACTGACTTGTACCGGCACAATAATCTTTAAGAAAGTTGTTGCTACTTATTTGCTTGATATTGAAGGTGTCTATACAGGGACTTTACAGACTATAAAAGGAAAAATTACAAAAACGGAGCCTTATAGCCTGCATAGCGAAGCTGTTTATGAAGATCTTTGATCAGCACTTACCCCTACCTTGCACTCCCGTTTCACCAGCGTCTTTAGGAACTCTTCCTCATTGGCGGGAAGCAAGGCAAGTGTTTTTCCGTTCGTGTAATGCACCAACACGTAATGCGAAACAAAGAGGGTGCCTAAAAGGGGCGCTGTCACGCGTTCCGCCAAAGAAATATCCTGCAACGGGATATGCCTCACCTTGTGGAAACGGCCCCGGTGAACTACCAACTCGCCTTCGGCACGTACGGTGTAAGCCGAATGAATGAGTTCTCGATGATGAACATCGAGCATATAGAGAAGTCGGAAACGGTGGGCTGGATGGAAGGGAAAGCTACGATTACTCCACAATTCGGACTTATTACCGCGACACATCAATATTGGGGACTGACGAGAATGTCATCCGATACCATCTATCATTTCATCGGGAACCAACAATTACGACTGGCTTTGGTAAGAACACTGTCTATCCACTCCATGGACAAAAAGAAATTTCTCAGTTTGGTAGTGGAAAACGACCGCTATTGTTTTTTGCACGTGTTAGACAAAGACTTTGATTTGAATACAATGAAGGGCTTTGGCACAAAGAATCTGATGTATGATAAGCAGGGGCAGGTTACATTCATTCCGGTTTTATTGGATAATGACTTTTTCCGAAGAAAAGGAAATAAGCGTTGGAGTGCACAACGTGCAGGCCGACCGTAGCATTCTGTCTTTTCAGACATTGGAAGCCTGTGAGCTCATTGAAGCCAGTGAGAAAGGAATGTTGAAAGAGAATCTGAAGAAATTCATCCCGGAGCTGGAAGAGGATTCAAATCCCATCCTCCATGATATTGAGCTCCAGATAACAGCTTCTTGCGGAGATTGATAAGTGTATAATATCATGTCTTTATGGTATCTTTTCTATGATGAATTGTCCGCAATTTGCCAAAGTAGAGGATGGAAGGCAAAGTAAGTAGTCGTCCCTTAAAAAGCCCACTTTTGCGAGATATTGTTCAACCACAGTATCTTGCATATTTTTTGAATCATGTAC
>CALUOV010000056.1 GCA_944322275.1 uncultured Bacteroides sp.
CTCACTTTCCTCGGGTGGAGGAGGCACATCGGGCATCTTCTCTGGTTCGGCATGAGCCGCTAACAGTGCGGCTTCCTGCTTTTGCTGCTCCTCCAGTTTGGCGGTATAACGACTCACACTCAGTATCATGCCAATGTAAGCACAGTTGATGAAAGTAGATGTTCCACCTTTACTGATAAGCGGCAGAGGCTGTCCTGTGACGGGTGCCAAACCTACAGCCACCATCATGTTGAACAAGGCTTGTACGACTAGCAACAAGGCAATACCTATGACGAGGAAAGCTGGAAATGTTCGGTCACATTTGCGAGCAATCCGCCCGGCTTGAATTAGCAGCCAAATATATAGAAAAACAACGATAATGCCACCAATAAGTCCCAATTCTTCAATAATAATAGCATAAATAAAGTCCGAATAAGCCTGACTGAGAAAATCCCGTTGTACAGAGTTGCCCGGTCCTTTGCCTAAAATATTGCTGGTAGCCACTGCAATACGAGCATGAGCTACTTGAGCATCACCATCAATGTCGAACTTAGCCGGTGGTACTTCTTTGGCATAGGCAAAGTCAGTAATACGCGCTTTCACTGTGGTAAAACGGTGCCCCATGGGAATTTTCTCCAAAGTTTCATTAGGCGTAGCCAAAAGAAATGCCACAAACAAAACCACAGTTCCTATCAATCCTCCGCCCAACAGAACCAGTTTACGGGTCTGCACCCGCCCGATAATCATCATCAGAAAGACGGTGCCAAACAACAGAATACCGGTGGAGTAGTTTTCCGGCAGGATAAGTCCGCAAACAAGACAAGTCATAATCATAATGCGCTTGAAAGCTTTGGGCGAGGCTCCATACTCATCTTGCCCTCGTGAAAGAATAACCGCCGTACCCATGATCACTCCCATCTTGGCCAATTCCGAAGGTTGGAACTGGACGCCCATGAACGTCATCCAGCGGGCAGCGCCATTGATACGGTCGCCCGTAACCATGCCAGTAATCATGACAAAAGCCAACAGTACAACCGATACCAACAACAACGGATAAGGAAACATTTGAAACCATTTATAGGGAATGTTATGCACCAACACCACAATCAGCGCCCCGATAGAGAGCAATATAGTGTGTTGCGTGATAGGTTCCCAATGATCACCACTTTTATAGGTCAACGTAGAAGCGGCCGAGAACACCTCAATAATGGAGATGAGACAGAGCGCCAAGAAGATAATCCATATCACCTTGTTGCCTTTAAATATGCTTCGTAATAAATCCACTTCTTTAGAATAATTAATAATTAAAAGTTCTATTGATTATAAAGCTCTCACACACTCCTTGAACTGCTCGCCTCGGTCTTCATAACTTTTGAAAAGGTCAAACGAAGCACAACAAGGGCTCAACAAAACAGTATCGCCTTTCTTTGCCAAACGATATGCTGCATCCACAGCATCCTTCATACTCGTCTGCACATCGGCTACAGGTAAGCCTAAACGGTCAAAAAAAGCATGCAGTTTTTCATTGTGCAAGCCTAAATAAACCAAACCCGAACACTTTTGGCGCACCAGATTTTCTATTTCACTATAATCGTTTCCCTTATCCTTTCCGCCCAAGATAAGTACGACTTTCGTAGTCATGCTTTGCAAGGCATACCAACAAGAATTAACGTTCGTGGCTTTCGAGTCATTGACGAAATGCACGCCTCGCACATCACAGACATGTTCCAACCGATGGGGCACGCCCTGGAAGTCACTCAATGCTTTACGAATGTCCTCATTCCTCACACCGGCTAGATTGGCTGAAATGCCCGCTGCCAATGAATTGTACAAATTATGCGTACCTCGTAGGGCCAGTTCCTCCTGCTCCATGTTGAAAGCAATGGGTGTATTGATTTCCACCTCGCCGTCTTCCACATAAGCAATGGCCCCATCTTCTTTCACAGCGGCAAAAGGATAAAGCCGGGCTTTTAATCCATGCCTAGTCAATTCCCGCCGAATGATA
The DNA here is from genome assembly GCA_944322275.1 of uncultured Bacteroides sp. GTDB lineage: Bacteria > Bacteroidota > Bacteroidia > Bacteroidales > Bacteroidaceae > Bacteroides. Next base: position 1,985 of record CALUOV010000056.1, read on the forward strand.
GGGTCATCGTTCCAAAAAACAAAAGCGTCATCCGGTGTCTGGTTTTGTGTGATGCGGAATTTTGCGTCTACATAATTCTGCATGCAATGACCGTAACGGTCCAAGTGATCAGGTGTGATGTTCATTAACACAGCAATGTTAGCACGGAAGTCATACATGTTGTCCAGTTGAAAGGAGCTAAGTTCGATAACGTAGTAGTCATGCCTCTCGGTAGCGACCTGCAGTGCAAGACTACGTCCAATGTTACCGGCCAGTCCCACGTCCTTTCCCGCACTCTTCAAAATGTGATAGATGAGTGACGTTGTAGTAGTCTTGCCATTGGAGCCAGTGATGCATATCATCATCGCATTCGTATATCGCCCAGCAAACTCTATTTCAGAAATAATCGGGGTACCTTGTTTTTTAAGCTTCCGTACCAGCGGAGCATCATTGGGGATACCAGGACTTTTGACAACCTCGTCAGCATTCAGTATTTTCGCCTCTGTATGTCCTTCTTCTTCCCATGGGATGTCATAGCATTCCAGCAGTTCCTTATACTTGATCTTAATGGTACCCGCGTCAGAGACAAAGGTATCAAACCCTTTCACCTTGGCCAGCACAGCAGCTCCCGAACCACTTTCACCAGCACCCAGTACTGCAATTCGCTTCTTCTGATCATTCGTCTTCATATTCTTTTCCTTTCGTAGGTATTTTTATTCTTCGTCAACTACATTCAACCCTAACGGATTGTACATTTTCATTCTATTTACCTGATTTTTAATGTTATAATAGTTATTGCAGCCAAAATAATGGTTATAATCCAAAAGCGGACAGTTATTTTTGACTCATGGAACAGTTGATCGGGCTTGGTGAATACGACCCTGCATCCCGGTTCCACCAAATTCATACTTGTGCGAAAGTGGTCGTGTATAGGTGTCCGTTTGAAGAGACGTTGCTTTACTCCATGTCGTTTGCCTGCCTTGTAATAAACTCGCTGCAAAATAACCGACAAGTTTTCCATCAAGAATACACCACACAGAATAGGTATTAGCAATTCCTTATGGATGATGATAGCCAATACAGCAATGATGCCGCCAATAGTCAAACTACCAGTATCGCCCATGAATATTTGTGCTGGATAAGCATTATACCATAGGAAACCAATTAGCGCACCAATGAAGGCACAGACGAAAACTACTAGTTCTTGCGAACCTGGTATATACATGATATTCAGGTAGCCGGCGTACTCGATGTGGCTGGATACGTAAGCCAATATACCAAGTGTAACGCCCATAATGGCCGAATTACCGGCTGTCATGCCATCCATCCCGTCATTCAGATTAGCACCGTTACTCACAGCTGTCACTACAAAGATGGTTACCAACACAAAAAGTATCCATCCGGCAGTCTGTGCGTGCTCCCCCAAAAATCCCACGATATCCGCATAATCCAGGTTATTGCTCTTGAAGAATGGGATGGTGGTTTGCGTAGCTTTTATCTCCTTAGCGGCATGAACCACTTCAATTTGTCCATTGGGTTGCTCCACTTCGATATTCTCACGGATAACCACTTGCGGACTGAGATAAAGTATCAAGCCTACAATCAGTCCCAAACCTACTTGGCCAATAATTTTGAATTTGCCGTGCAGTCCTTCCTTGTCTCGCTTGAATATCTTGATGTAATCATCGGCAAAACCCAATGAACCGAGCCATATAGTTGTGATAAGCATCAATATCATATAAATATTACCCAACCGGCCCAACAATAGACAAGGAAGTAAGGTGGCAAAAATAATAATGACTCCCCCCATGCTAGGTACGCCCACTTTCTTCACGCCAAAGGGATCGATGGATGCATCGCGCTGCGTTTCCGTTATCTGCTTCCGTTTTAACAGACAGATGAAACGATCGCCCCATATCGTAGAGATAAGCAACGCCAGTATAACAGCCATCAAGGCCCTAAACGAAGTGTAGGCAAACATACCCGCACCAGGGAAATCGTATTGATCAAGCCAACGGAATAAATAATATAACATTTTCTTATTAGTTACAAATTATAAATCAATCGTCCTTATGTTACTTTATACTTGTTCTTGAATAAATGCCAGAATTTCTTCCTTGTCATCAAAATGATGCTTTACCCCCCTTATTTCCTGATAGTTTTCATGTCCTTTTCCGGCAACAAGTACTACATCCCCTTTTTGAGCCATTATACAAGCGGCGCGGATAGCTTCGCGACGGTCAACGATGCTCAAGGTCTTCATCCTGTCGTTTTGATCGAGTCCAGACAACATGTCGTTGATGATGGCTTGAGGTTCCTCGTAGCGCGGATTGTCACTGGTAATGATGAGTCGGTCACTTTGACGCGCAGCTTCCTTAGCCATCAAAGGGCGTTTTCCTTTGTCTCGGTTGCCTCCGGCACCTACCACAGTAATAACCTTTCCCTTACCTTCCAGCACTCCATGAACAGCATTCAGCACGTTAGTCAGTGCATCAGGCGTGTGAGCATAGTCAACGATTGCTGTGAATCCCTTCGGCGAACGTACTGTATCCAATCGTCCTGCTACCGGATGCAACGTACTGAGCGCCACTAACACATCTTCTTCCTTTTTGCCTAATAGCACCGCTACGCCAAACACGGCCAAAAGGTTGGCTGCGTTAAAGCGTCCGATAAACTGCACGGCTACTTCATGATTATTGAAGTCGAGTAACATCCCTTCAAAATGAGACTCCAGTACCTTGCCTTTAAAATCCGCCAAGCTCCGTAATGAATAGGTATAAATCCGTGCGCGAGTGTTCTGAGTCATCACCAGGCCATTTCTGTCGTCCAAATTCGTTAGGCAAAAGGCCGACTTAGGCAAGTCATCGAAGAATTTTTTCTTGGCCCGCAGGTAATTTTCCATGGTCTTATGATAATCCAAATGATCACGCGTCAGGTTCGTGAAGATTCCTCCTGCAAACCGTAGCCCGTTGATACGTTTTTGAGCAACGGCGTGCGAGCTCACTTCCATAAACGCATACTTACATCCCATGTCTGCCATCTGCCCTAACAAACGATTCAATGTGACGGGATCGGGTGTGGTATGGTCGGCCGGGATAGGTTGACCATCAATGTAGTTGCAAACGGTAGAAATCAATCCTACTTTATAACCAAAATAGCGGAATACATTATACAACAAGGTGGCAATGGTGGTCTTCCCGTTTGTACCAGTTACTCCTACCAACTCCATTTTCGAAGTCGGGTCACCGTAAAAGGTTGTGACTACTTTACCCGCGTCCCCTTCACTATCCTCTACCAATATGTAAGTCACTTCAACTTGCATCTCTTCTGGAAGAGTCTCACAAAGGACGGCCTTGGCACCGCGCCCTATGGCAGCCGGAATGTATGTGTGCCCATCCGTTTGTGTGCCTCGCATCGCCATGAACAAGTCGCCTGCTTCCACTTGGCGCGAATCAATGTTTACCCCCGTTATCTCGATGTCTATTTCTCCGATAACTTGCAACGGATGTATGGATTTTAACAATTCTTTCAGTTTCATTTTGACTCAATCTTTTATCACTAATCATTTTCAACGCAGCTGCAAACCAATGGTTTGCCCTTTTACCAACCGGCTTCCAGCCGTTATCGATTGCCTGCGTACTTTACCTATTCCACTTAGGTGGACTTTCAGTCCACGGCTTTCCAGCAAGTAAACCGCATCCTTAGCCCCCATACCGATGACACTGGGAACAACGTTGGCTGCAAATACTCTTTCTTGCAGTGTTACTGCATCCAAAGCTTGTTCAGCCTGCCCCCATTGCTCTTTGCTTGGAGATGCATTGAAACTCTGCCGGGTCGGTATGTCTAACTCCTTCAACACTTGCAATGTTTCATCTAGGTTACCAGCTTTCACCGCAGGAATCACGTTGGTCGTGCTGTCAACGGCATTGGCTAAATTCAACCTGAGGTCTTTTGCATAGACTCTCTCCGCTATCCGGCCGAACACGCTGCCTGCCATACCACCGCCTGATGGGATTCCTCTGTCTATCTGGATAGAGACAATACAACTGTATTTGGGAGCTTCCGATGGGAAGTAACCGCAGAAACTGACTAAGTGATTGCGCTTACCCGTCTTGTAACCTCCCTCCTGTGCCACTTGTGCCGTCCCTGTTTTTCCGGATACATGGAATTGCTTGCTGCCTGCGGGCTTGGCAAGACCGTGGCTCACCACTCGTTGAAGGATAGTCCGTATCTCCTCCAAAGTTTTATCCGAACAAATCTTTGGATTGATAACTTCTACCGGAAACTCTTCCACCGTTTCTCCATCCTTCATAGCTTTGGTTACGAATCGCGGTCGCACCATCGTCCCGTTGTTAGCAATGGCGTTGTAAAAGGTCAGCACATTGATTGGAGGTAACTGCACCTCGTATCCAATGCTCATCCATGGTAACGTGGTCTTGGCAAAATATTTTTCGTCTGGCCCTTTGATGTTGGGTTTACCTTCACCTGGGACTTGCAGATGCAACGGTTGGTCAATACTCATCCGCTTCAGCCCGTCTACGAATTTTTGTGGATTGTTGCCGTAATTCTGATCAATAAGGTAGGAGACACCGATGTTGGATGACACCTCAATGATGCGAGTTACGTCTATCAAACCATATCCTCCTCGATGCCAGTTATGGTCACGCATCTTACTTCCATGCATGTTCATAATGCCATTCCCTGTGTCTACAGTGGTATGCGGTGTAATTTTCCCATCTTCCAATGCCACCATGATAGAGGCTGTTTTAAAAGTGGATCCAGGCTCCATCAAGGCACTGATGGCTAGATTTTGTCGTTCCCGATAAATTCCGTCCACACAACGCGATAGATTAACAATTGCTTTTACATCTCCCGTTTTCACATCCATCAGCACCACCACGCCCCATACGGCTTGTATTTCCTTCAGTTTATCCATCAATGCCTTCTCACAAATATCTTGCATGTCCACATCAAGGGTGGTAATAATGTCACAACCGTCCACAGGTGGTTTGTCTACGATGTTCAGGTATTTATTCATCACTTTTTGCCGGTGAGTAATTCCTTCCCTCCCTTTTAGCAAAGAGTCGAAAGACATCTCAAGCCCATTCTTGGGACCTTGGGAAGCATCCGCATACACATCTCCTAATGTACGGTCAGCCAACGAGCCAAAAGGCTTTTTACGTTGATTATAAGCCAGTTCATGAAACCCTCCCCGGTATTTATTCAAATTGAAAACTGGTAGACGTTTCGCTTCTTTGTATTGGATGTATGAAATGCGTTTGGGGTATATCAGATAATTCCGACTTCCTTTTTTTCGTCCTTTTAGCAAATGGGACTTAAACCACGCAACACTGCGATCGGGGAAAATCTGGTGCAACCCCTTGCAAATCTCCGTTAGATGATTCATCAGCATCGTATCCTTTTGGATACCACCTGCTTTGAAATCCATGTAAATGCGATATTCAGGCAAGGAACTGGCCATCAGCTTACCATCGGCCGAAAGGATGTTACCCCGATTCGGCTTTACAGGCACCCCTTCACGTATAAAACGATCGGCCACTTCCTTCCAATAGCCCTGCTCAGCGAACATGATGACACCCGCTTTCACCAATACGGCAATACCGACCAGCGACAACAGCAACACCACGAAGAAGTAGCGGGTCATTATATTTTTCTTATTAACAGCCATCTGCACATTTACGATTTTACAATTTACGACTTTACTATTATTTTATCACGTACGGGGGCTGTGTAGCCGTCTGCAATTCGCTCTCGCGTGTTGAGATATACTCCTCGATGCGTGACTGTCGGCTTCGCTCCATCAACTCCGAGTTGCGTGTCAAAGCATCATATTTAATGTCCGTCAATTCCTTTTTCAACCTGTCGATTTCAATCATCTGCCTCTGACATGCATAGCGGTTATGTATATAGAAAATGACGAGCGCCATTATCAACACCAACAATTTGGTCTGGCGACGAAAAAAATCTGTAGCTAAAATATCGCCCCCGACAATTCCCTTCCACGAAGTATGGCCCTTCCCTAGAATCCTTTTCTCCGAATTGCTTTTCTGTTCATTTCTCATACCCAACGTCTTTTGTTTTTTCTGCGATTCTCAATTTAGCGCTACGTGAGCGGGGATTACACTCCACCTCTTCTTTATCAGGAACAATCACTTTGCCATTTACAATCTTGAACGGGGCATAGATACGTCCATAAAAATCCTGTTCTATCTTGCCGTTTACATTACCAGTCTTCATGATATTCTTCACCATGCGATCTTCCAGCGAATGATAAGTAATTACCACCAATCTTCCGTCAGGCCGCAATACCCGCATAGCAGCTTGCAACATTTCCTTCAGAGCATCCATCTCTTGATTAACTTCGATACGCAAAGCCTGAAAGACCTTGGCTAAATCCTTTTTCTCACGTTCTCGGCTAAAAAACGGGTTTACAACGTCTATGAACTGACTGATAGTCTCTATTTTTTTTTCATTCCTAGCTTTTACAAGAGCCGCTGCCAGTCTTCGCCCATTCTTTAACTCGCCATACAGATAGAATAAGTCGGCCAAATGTTCTTCATCATAAGTGTTTACTACATCAGCAGCCGTCATACCGGCCCGATTGTTCATGCGCATATCCAATCGTCCTTCGAAGCGGAAGGAAAAGCCACGCTCGCTATCATCAAAATGATGGGATGATACGCCTAAATCGGCCAATATGCCATCTACCCGCTCTACGTTGTAGTAGCGAAGAAAGTTATGTAGATAGCGAAAGTTACTTCGAACGAAAGTAAAACGAGGATCGTTTATCCTATTGCGTTCGGCATCTTCGTCCTGATCGAAACTCAGCAGACGTCCCTTCTCTCCCAACCGTAAGAGAATCTCCCGGGAATGCCCGCCACCTCCGAAGGTGACATCCACATAAATGCCATCCGGACGGATGCCTAAACCGTCTACGCTTGGTTTTAGCAAGACTGGAATATGGTATATGCTCGCTTCTAGGCTCATATTTGTCCCTTTTATAAATCGAGCGTAAAAATACACATTTCTTCCCGATAACCTGCAAGAATTTCAAGAAAAAACTCAAATAAGTTTTCAACACCCTTAATACACTTGTTTGCAGCGATTTCTGAGAGCTTGTGAAAACAATACTTTAAGTATCTCTCGTTTTACTCCCGCTTGTCTGCAGGATGCTGCCTCAGCACTTCTTCCCTATATCCCTTTGGGGATACCCCCAAATGCTGCCGGACGTATTTACCAAAAAAAGAAAGGGTGGGGAAATCCAGTTCTATAGCTATTTCCTTAATGCTTTTTGAGGTGTGCGTCAAGAGGTATTCGATATCCTTCACCATGTAAAGGTCAATGAGTTGTGATGGAGTCTTCTTTACGATGTTTTTGCAAACAGCGGCCAGATATTTGGAAGTGACGTGCAAATGGTCAGCATAGTAGCTCACACGTCGTTTTTTGGGATACATGGAGATGAGTGTATCGATAAAATTTTTAAAAAGGTGCTCACCTGAGGTGAAGGGACGCGGAGTTGTCTGCATCTGTCTATCCATGGCGCTACGCATGTCGTAAAAGAAAGCAGTTATAAGTCCGTCTATTATCTCCCTATGGTATTTAGAAGGCTGTACAGCTTTGCGACACAACATATTGTAATAATGGCAGAACTCTTCGATTTCATCAGGAGTGAGTGACAGGAAGGGATGTCCTTCAAAAAAGAGACGGACATCCCAATTGTTGTTAGCCATCATCACAATTTGTTGAATATAATCGGCTGTGATGCCAATACAATGGCATCTGAAGTCAGCACTCATTAAGGCATCGTTTAAAATGACATCCGGCGTGCAAATAAACAAATCACCCGGGTTGGCCATATAAGGATTTCCATTGATATGGACTGATGCCTTACCTTGTGTGCACAACACGATAGCGAAAAAGTTTGTCCGTATACTTTGATCCAGTCTGATGTCGCCCCAATCATCCCAAAGGGCTAGATTGCCATCATTATATGTGGCAACATTTATTATCTTAGGATCATTCAGGTTTTTCTTCTCGCCAATCATGTTCACATTGTTTTTTTAGATTAAAGTCGTGAATTAAATTCTTTCTTAAACTGATTCCTTCTTACATCCTCCACATGTCCGGCATTTTCCCAACTCCCCACGAAAACGCTTTTCCACCAAAAGATGCAAACGATCTTTCAATGCGTCAAGTCGAATTGTATCCACTACTTCGTTGACGAAAGCGAACATCAGCAACAAACGGGCCTCGCGCAAGGGAATACCACGTTGGCGCATGTAGAATAGAGCCATGTCATCCAATTGACCTACCGTGGCACCATGGCTGCATTTCACATCATCCGCATAAATCTCCAGTTGAGGTTGGGTATACATGCGGGCATCACGGGTGGCACAGAGGTTGCGGTTCGTCTGACGGGCATCGGTATGCTGAGCATCCGGACGGACAAGGATAAGTCCTGCAAAAGCCCCCGTAGCCTGTTCGTCCAAGACATATTTATAAAGCTCATTGGATCGGCACGAAGGTACGGAATGATCGATGACCGTACGATTGTCTATGTGCTGATTCTGGTCGGCAATGGCCATGCCGCACAGGTTCAGTTCGGCCTGTTCACCGGCCAGCAGGACACGAGTGGTGTTGCGAGTGGTGCCGCAGGTCAAAGTCATGCCGTTCAGTAGGACGTTGCTTCCCGCTTCCTGGCGGACGTAGAGATTGCTGAGGCGAGTGTTGCCCGTATGCGTTTCCTCCAGTTCATAGAGGTCGAGCACTGCATTCTGACCTACAAAGACTTCGATGACTTGCGTAGTCAGGAAGTTGACTTCATCCATGGCGTGGTCGCAGGCCAACAAACGGGCTTGAGCACCGTCTTCCAGCACAATGAGCACGCGTCGGTTTACCAGCAGGGGGACATCACTGCGCAGGATGTTTATCAGCTGGATAGGCTTTTCCACCATTACATTCTTCGGGACGTAGATAAGCAGGCCGTCTTGTGCAAAGGCAGTGTTGAAAGCGGTAATTCCGTCCGTGGCCGTATCAGCCAGGGTGCCCAAGTATCGGCTTACCAACTCGGCATGGTCATGAAAGCTGCTTACTATCACCCCGTCGGGCAATGCCCTTCCGGTGGCGTGGAAGGCATCGTTGACCATGAAATAGAGTGAGGTGGAAAGATTGGGGACATCACACCGGAATACTTCGTTCGGATTGACGGGCATCTGCAAACGCTTCAGATTCATGCCATAATCAGGCTCAAAGCTCTTGGATATGTCCGTATATTTATAAGCCTCCTGTTGTCGGGTAGGAAATCCCAAGCGCTCAAAGTCGGCAAAGGCACGGGCACGCAGACGATTCAGCGGCTCGGCGCTATGACTGCGCAACAAGGCTTCCGCCTGGGCATACAGGTCGATGTATTGCTGTTCGGGTCTCATAAGTCTGCTTCCTTTTTAATCCAGTCGAATCCGCGTGTCTCAATCTCCTGCGCCAATTCGGGCCCGCCGGTCTTCACGATGCGGCCACCCAGAAGGACATGCACCGTGTCGGGCTTCAGATAATCCAGCAGGCGCTGATAGTGAGTGATGACCAATGCAGAGGTTTGCGGAGTGCGAAGTTTGTTGAAGCCTTCGGCTACGATGCGCAAAGCGTCCACATCGAGGCCGGAGTCCGTCTCGTCCAGGATGGCGAACGTTGGCTCCAGCATGGCCATCTGGAAGATTTCGTTGCGTTTCTTCTCGCCTCCCGAGAAGCCCTCGTTCACCGAGCGGTTGGCCAGCTTGCTGTCCAGCTCCACGATGGCGCGCTTCTCACGCATCAGCTTCAGAAACTCACTGGCCGAGAGGGCGGGCAGGTGTCTGTACTTGCGCTGCTCGTTGACGGCAGTGCGCATGAAGTTCACCATCGACACACCGGGGATTTCCACCGGAGTCTGGAAGGAAAGGAACAGCCCTTCGTGCGCCCGGTCTTCGGGCGACATGGCCAGCAGATCCTTGCCGTTGAACGTAATGCTGCCGCGTGTCACTTCGTAAGCGGGATGCCCCACCAGGACATTACTCAGCGTGCTCTTGCCCGCGCCGTTCTGTCCCATAAGGGCATGCACCTCGCCATCGCGCACGGTAAGGTCGATGCCCCGCAGTATCTCTTTGCCATTGATGCTGGCATGTAAGTCTTTAATTTCTAACATATGCAATTCTGTCTTTATCGTTCGCAAGGCGCAAAGATACAAATTAATGTGCGGATTTTATCTGCCCGGAATAAAAAACTGCCGCTAACCTTTGGCATTCAAGGGCAAAGATGTATATTTGCGACAGCATACACTTTATAGAATAGTAAACCAATAATAACTTAAAACACATACCTATCATGAAACAATTCAAGAAGGGCCAATTTACCCCCCCCTATTTTTTAAGAAAGATTAACCTTTTGATTATGCTTGCCGCTTTGTTCCTTGCCTCGTGCAACGACTATGATGACACCGAACTGTGGAACAAGGTGAACGGACTGGAGGAGCGCCTTGCCGCCCTCGAAGAGTGGCAGCAGACCACCAACAACAATCTCAACGCTCTACAGACGCTTATCAATACGATGGACTATATAACCTCTGTCTCGCCCATCATGCAGGCAAACGACACCATCGGTTATACCATTAACTTCTATCAATCCAACCCCATATCTATCTATAATGGCACTACCTCACAGATTGGCATCACACAGGATGCCGAGGGTAACTGGCTTTGGACACTCGATGGCGAAATACTGACCACGCCGGACGGCACGCCCATCCAGGCCAACGGGCTGGATGCCGCCGCCCCACAACTCTCCATCGGAAAAGATTTGCTGGATAAGGACATCAAGACCGATGCCGAAGGAGATGACATCGCCACCGACATCGCCTACCTCAGTGTGGACGGCGGCGAAACGTGGTATCGCGTAACAGGTGACAAAGGCGAACAAGGCGAGAAGGGTGAGCAAGGCGACAAAGGAAACACCGGCTCGACAGGACCGACAGGACCCGCCGGACCGGCAGGCGCTGACGGTGATAGTTTCTTTAAGGATGTGGACGTACAAGGAGACAATGTCATATTTACCCTAGCAAACGGAACCACCTTTACGGTACAGATGTATAAAGGCGCATTGGCATTCCTGTTGGGCGGCACAGCATTGACAGACCTATCAACAGCGATAGACTTGACAAAGGGGCTCTTAACCTATACCCCTGCGGGTGCGGAAGTCTCGGCACGGATACTTGAAGGCGAAGGTTGGACGGCAAGTGCATCGAGTGGCACTATCACGATAACTCCGGGAGGCATAGGTAAAGACGCTAAAGCGACATTGGAAGTAACACTTTTGGAGAATGGACGGGTGATTGAGACTTATCAGCTTACCGTAACACAAGCAGGGCTCCAAGGAGAAGGAACAGCAGCTTCACCTTACACCGTATCTTCTCCTACAGAACTGGCTTATATTGCAGAACAAGTGAATAATAACACTCAAAACTACAACGGGAAATATATCAAACTGACTCAGGACATCAAACTAACGGGCGAATGGGAACCAATCGGTCCACCGAGTGATGAAAGCGGTTACTTTGCAGGAACTTTTGATGGAGACGGACATACCATCAGTGGTTTGAGTATAAGCGATTCCCAAACGAACACACATGGATTGTTTGGGAAAATAAATAGCGCCTCGGTAATCAAGAATCTGACCATTGAATCACCTGAAGTTTCCGGCCTCATAGAGGTCAGTGCCTTGGTTGGTTTCAACTTTGGTGGACATATAGAAAACTGTCATGTAAGAAATGCGACATTAACAGGAAAAGGCAAAGTAGGTGGTTTAGTTGGAATTAATTCAGGAGGAAGTATCACAAATTGTAGCGCGACAGGTACAATTTCAGGGAAAGGAGGAAACGGCATCGGTGGTATTGTCGGAATGGAAGATATATTCGCCAGTCTTTCTTCTATTACATCGTGTTGGTTCGATGGAGAAATCAAAAATGAGACTGGCGCCGATGATAAGGCTGGCGCCAGAGCGGGAGGCATTATCGGTGAATGTAATAGCGCTGTAACGATCGAGGCTTGCTATTCGACAGGAACTTTTACCATTGATTCTGACGCTTCATCATACGATAGTGGTTTGGGAAGTATAGCCGGTTCTGCTATAAATGGTAGCACATTAACGCTTAACGCTTGCTATTCTACCGCTAAGTTGAGTTCCACTGGGGATGCAACGAGAAAGTATGTCGGAGGTATAGTAGGATATAGGCAGGACGTCAAACCCATTACACCAGCTACAATTTCGGCAACTTCCTGCTACTGGAGTTGTGAAGGCGTGACCTATGGATTAGGCAGTGACAACAGCAATGAGGGTACTACCCAAGTGACTGGCAGTGATTGGTCCACCGCCATGACCGCCATGAACGGCGCTTTGTCCGGCACAGAGTGGCGGTACGTAGCAAACAGCGGTGATACGGACATCCCATTGGTCATCGAAAAGCAGACTGAATGACGCCCACTACGGCAGCCCGGTCCGTACTACCGGGCGGGGTGGCATCCCCCTGAGCGGCCAGCCGACCGGACCGGCAGGCGTCCGGATATTCCCGTCAATCAATCCTTACAAACGGAGGCTTCGCGGAAGGCCCGGCGGGGATGGGAAGAACAAAGCCGCTTTGTTCCTACAATCATCCGGCTTTGTTCCTACAATCGTCCGGCTTTGTTCGCACAATCATCCGGCTTTGTTCCCGGCACCCCTCTGCACCCCCGTCAGAAGCATCTGTAGGCAAGGATTGACCTTTTCACCAAAGAAAGGAGAACCAAGTATGGCTTATTACAAAAAGTCTCAACAAAAGGTGAACCAGAAGTGGTATCCGCGCTCCATCGTGGTGGGCGACCCCATCACGACGCAGGAGGTTGCCGACCGCCTGGCCGAAATCTCCACCGTGAGCCGCAGCGACACGTACGCCGTGCTCCAGGGGCTGTCGTCGGTGCTCAAGTCCTTCATGAAGGAGGGCCACTCGGTGAAGCTCGATGGCGTGGGCACGTTCTACTACACGGCCGACACCAGCAAGCAAGGCGTGGACACGCCCGAGGAGGTGAGCCCCAAGCAGATTAACGGTGTGCGCGTGCGCTTCCTGCCCGAGTACGGCCGTACGTCGAGCGGCAAGGTGAGCACCCGCGCCCTGGTGGACGACAACATCCAGTGGCACGACATCGCCACGCTGGACCCCGCATCGCGCGGCACGGGCGGCAGCACCACCACTCCAGGCGGCGGAGGAGAAGACTCCGGTGATGATGAAGACTCCACGGACGATCCGCTGGTATAATTGCCAGAGGGCATCGGGAAAGGGAAAAAGAAAAGGAAGCGCCCGCGGGTGCTTCCTTTTTCTTATAATATCTCGGCAGATGCCTTTTCCTACAGCGTCTGCTTCACTTCTACTTCCTCGTAGGTCTCGATGACATCGCCTACCTTGATGTCGTTGCAGTTCGTCAGACTGATACCACACTCGAAGTTGGTGCCTACCTCCTTCACATCGTCCTTGAAACGCTTCAAGGCGTTGATAGCTCCGGTATAAACCACAATACCGTCGCGGATGAGGCGGGCTTTGTCGGTACGTTTCACCTTGCCTGTCTTCACCATCGCACCGGCCACTTGGCCAACCTTGCTGATGTTGAACACTTCGCGCACTTCGATGGTAGCGGTCACCTGTTCCTTCACCGTCGGGGCAAGCATACCCTCCATGGCGGCTTTCACCTCCTCGATGGCATCGTAGATGATGGAGTACTTGCGGATGTCGACGCCTTCCTGCTCGGCCAGCTTGGCAGCACCGCTCGACGGACGCACCTGGAAACCTACGATGATGGCATCCGAAGCGGCGGCCAACGATACGTCGGACTCGGAAATCTGTCCTACGCCCTTGTGGATGACGTTCACCTGTATCTGCTCTGTCGACAGCTTGATGAGCGAGTCGCTCAATGCTTCTACCGAACCGTCCACATCGCCCTTGACAATGATGTTCAGCTCGTGGAAGTCGCCCAAAGCCAAGCGGCGGCCTACTTCGTCCAGCGTCAGCATCTTCTGCGTACGCAGGCCCTGTTCGCGTTGCAGCTGCTCGCGCTTGTTGGCTATCTCGCGTGCCTCCTGCTCGGTCTCGATGACATGGAAGGTATCACCGGCTGCGGGCGCTCCGTTCAAGCCCAGTATCAAGGCAGGTTCGGACGGTCCGGCCTCCTTCAAGCGTTGGTTGCGCTCGTTGAACATGGCTTTCACCTTGCCGTAGTGCGTACCGGCCAGAACGATGTCGCCCACACGGAGCGTACCGTTGGACACAAGCACCGTGGCCACATAGCCGCGTCCTTTGTCAAGCGATGACTCGATGATGGAACCTGTAGCCTTGCGGTCGGGGTTGGCTTTGAGGTCAAGCATTTCAGCCTCCAGCAATACCTTCTCCAGCAGGTCGTTAACTCCGATGCCTTTCTTGGCTGAGATGTCCTGCGACTGATATTTGCCGCCCCATTCTTCTACGAGGAAGTTCATGTTGGCCAGTTCCTCCTTTATCTTGTCCGGGTTAGCTCCCGGTTTGTCTATCTTGTTGATGGCAAAGACGATGGGCACGCCGGCAGCCATGGCATGGTTGATGGCTTCCTTGGTCTGCGGCATGACGTT
>CALUOV010000057.1 GCA_944322275.1 uncultured Bacteroides sp.
CCCACGATGGCCTTGTTGGGCTGCACGGGCATGTTCATCAGGCTGGACACCATGCGGCTGGTGGGGTAAATCTTCTGGGTATTGATGTTCGTGTCGATGCCGATGTGCTTGTGACATTTCAATATCATGGCCACTTCTTCGAGCGATGTGTTGCCCGCGCGCTCGCCGATGCCGTTGATGGTGACCTCCACCTGCCGTGCGCCGTTCAGCACGCCCGCCATGGTGTTGGCGGTGGCCATGCCTAAGTCGTTGTGGCAGTGCGTGGAGATAATGGCGTTGTGTATGCCGTCCACGTGCTCCATGAGGTATTTAATTTTCTCGCCATACTCGGAGGGCAGACAGTAACCTGTCGTGTCGGGGATGTTCACCACCGTGGCACCGGCCTTGATGACGGCTTCCACCACGCGTGCCAGGTATTCGTTGTCCGTACGTCCGGCGTCTTCGGCGTAGAACTCCACGTCGTCCACATACTTGCGGGCATACTTCACGGCCGCCACGGCACGTTCGATAATCTCCTCCCGGTTCGAGTTGAATTTATACTTGATATGCTCGTCGCTGGTGCCGATGCCCGTGTGGATGCGTTTGTGTTTGGCGTACTTCAAGGCTTCGGCCGCCACGTCAATGTCCTTCTGCACGGCGCGTGTCAGGGCACAGATGGTGGGCCACGTCACCGCCTTCGATATCTCAATCACCGAGTTGAAGTCTCCCGGGCTGGAGATGGGGAACCCCGCCTCAATCACGTCTACGCCCAGCAATTCCAACTGCTTGGCTACTTGAATCTTCTCTACCGTATTCAACTGGCATCCGGGCACCTGTTCGCCGTCCCGGAGTGTCGTGTCAAAGATGAATAATCTGTCACTCATTTTTCTATCTGTATTTATAGTTTGTATCCAACAAAAAAGCCTTTCGCACCGGGAAGTGAGAAAGGCTTCATATATCTAATCATCCATTTACATAGATTCATGCACGACTCTCACTTCCACTAAACCTTGCCAGTAGAATAATAATGCCACACAGTAGAATATATGTAAAGTTCTGAATCATTTTTATCTCTTTTTCTATTAAAACGCTGCAAAGATATAGATTATTTTATTAGAAACAAACTAAATCGTAACTTTTTCTATTCAAAAAGCGACATTTTATAAATCTCCTCAAAAACGCATGCCCACCGTAAACAATACACGGCTACGGCTAAATTTTATCTTTGCCGCAGGAGGAAGTTCAGAATAGCTCACATTTCCTACATTATCTGCCAATTCATAATAAGCAAACGGATAGAAATCAGCTTTCTGAGAACTTAGTTTATAAGATAAGTCTGCGTAAAACATTGAACCTCGATAACCGATGCCTAAGGTATAATTATTCAAAGATTTTAGATTCATGAAATCCGTATCAGTCCGAATCGAATTAAGCGGCAGCACTTTAATGGCACCATCTTTGTAAGGAGAAGTCTGCAAATTATATCCCACACGCAATGCAAACTGAGGGATTACCTTATATTCTGCACCCACACGCAATGTATGGACACCTTTTAAGTTATTACGTACCTGCTGAGTCTCGAACGCCATGTTCATATCTCCCGGATCATCAAATTTCATACTTCCATAATCCTGATACTCATATTCCGCACCCAAAGCCAGGTAATTTCCTACCGTATACCCTAAGCTGACATTGTATGTCCAAGGTGTCTTAAGTTGATACTCCATTTTCATATCGCCCCCATTCAGGTAATCATATGTATCAATAACATCTGTCGCAAAGTCGGAAACCATGCAAGCAGATGTACTATGAGTCAACTTGTAGAATATCGGAGTATGCAAAGCCAAACCTATACGTAAAGGTGAATATTGGAACGGACGAAAAATAGCTCCAAACTTCACATCCACACCAGAACCACTGACATTATTAAAACTCTCAATCTGATATCCACCGCCACCTTCACCCTGGCTGTCTTCATTATACAATGTATATTTGTTGTAATCCAAATCATAAATTCCAACGGTCAAACCCAGATAAACACGGTCATTGAAATTGAAAGCCACATTAAAATCATACTCATCAATACCACCACTCTCACGAGAACTGTACTCACGCAAATAAGGGGAAGTTCCTACAACACCCGGTTCAGTCTGATAAAGTCCATAATCTTCATAAGCCAGTCTATTAGGATTTCCATCCGCTCCAATCGCATTAAAAGTCAGATTATTATTGGAATCTATATAATATTGTTGACCATTGGCATCTTGATGCAAATATCCAGTGTTTGCATCGGTTATACTGGGACCTATCAGATAACCTTCCCAAGCTAAAGCCGAAAGCCAACCGATATCATTATTCTCAAAAATTGACCCATTGTTCCAAAAATCCGGTGTAAGCCCATCGCTCAGACCTGCTATCTGGAACAACTGAGACTGCCCTCCCAAATCACCAGCCATAGTCATGTTCCGATGGAAGTTTTTCGCCTTATGATAATTAAATCCGAAATTCACATAACGCAACGCCGTCTTATTACCTATTTTAGAAGCATACACTAAACCCACGTTATCAAAAGTCCAACGATTTTTGCCGGCAGAATAAGTTCCTCCACTGTAATCAGCCTCAGCATCCAAAGCAGAATACCCAAAGGATACCATTATATCATTACTTCGGTAAATTCCTATACCAGCGGGATTGGTACCTATGGTCGATATATCTCCTCCCAAAGCACTCATGGCTCCTCCCATACCCACAAAACGGGCGCTTCCATTCAAATCTCTCGCTGTAAAATCCACCCCTTCATACGCCGTTTGCGCATGAACTTGTGCCAAAGTCAACAATAACAATGACACTCCAATTATAATTTTCTTCATAACTATACTACAAAATTTAAAAGGACCACTCAACAGTCTTCACAATCTTATCGTCTACGGCTACTTCCACCTCCACCTGAACGAGAGACGCCTCCACCCGATGAACGGAAACTACCTCCTCCACCAGTCGAAAACGAAGAACGGCTCTGGCTTGAACGACTATTATAACTGCGCATATTATTATTGTAGTCATTATTGCGACGAGATTGTGACTGATACGTACGCGAAGGCATTGTTGAACTTCCACGATGATAGGAAGGAGTACCACGCCGGCTCGTACTTCTTACACTGCTCTGACGCAAAGTCGAAGAACCCTGTCCATCGGTTCCATATGATGAACTACGTGTACCGCTAGGACGGATATAAGTACCGCGGCGAGAACTTGCAGAAGTAGAACGAACTCCGCTACTTCGAGTGGTAGAGCGTGTACCAACTACACGTCCTGTCGAAGAGCCTGCTCTACGTCTCGCCTGCCCTGCTACACGAGTTGTTACGCCACTTGCAGCCCGCGTGCCCGATGAATAGCGTGAAATTCCTCCACCACTTCGCACTCCAACGGAACGTCGTGCAGTATACGTATTGCGTGGTCCCCAATAGCTATGATGAGGATGATGCCAACCCCAGCCTGGACCATAATAAGGATAGTGCCATCCCCAACCGGGACCATACCATCCAGTCCAACCCGCATAGAAACCTCCCCAACCGAAGTAGAAACCATTCCACCCCCAATTCCATCCATAATAGGGCCAGCCCCAATCCCAATTATATCTCCAATCCCACCACAAGCGGTTGGTAAATGTCGGGAAAGCGTAAGCGTAAAGCCCGTCAGTATACACATTCCAATCCCATGAATTCAGACCATAAACCACATCCCAATAAAGCGGGCTACTGATGCTGATGGCATAACGAGGATTACGAAAACGAATAATACGCATAGCATATTCGTAATCGTCCTGCGATCCGTCAAAACCGTTTACCCATTCCCCCTCAGGATCAGGTACAGCCTTTTCTTCGATGTAAAAAGTATCTTCCGCCTGGGAAAAATCATATTCTTTCGAATCATAGCGGCGATTGTATTCATCCACATCGCGCACACGACCTTTCTTATCCTTCACTATCACAGTAGTCGTACCCGAAGAAGCCACACTGACGACAGGCTTCTGCGTCTCCACCACTATCACGTTATCAGGTGCACGCCGTATGCCTGAATCAGTATTTTTCTCCTTCTTCTGCTCCGTCTTCTTCTTGGAAGGTACATAGTAAAGGTCGTCATCTACACTCTGCGCCATCAATGTCCAAGGAAGACACAGAGCCATGAGTAATAAAAAAACAATCTTTTTCATATCTGTAAGTTTTAAGTTCCACATAAAGCCTGTCAAGAAAGCACTTTGCCCTTGTCTTGTCCAAAGATAGAAAAAACCTTCACCAAGTATTAGGCATTTTCCTAAAATCAGCCTATCTTTGCAAGCATTGTATTCTTAAGACAAACAAATATAGCAAAAGTTTAAGAACTACACCAATCTATCCGTCGTATTTAACATACTAACGTCAAAACAATGAAATATTTAGAATTCATTTTCCGTACAATCCCTTGCACAGAGACCGTAAACGATGTCTTAAGTGCCGTATTGGCCGATGTAGGATTCGAAAGCTTCGTAGAACGGCACGACGGCATTGCAGCCTATATTCAAGCCGACCTTTACCAAGAAAAAAAAGTCCGCCAAGCGATTGCAGATTATCCCTTGCCCGATACGAGCATCACATACGACTATACGGAGGCAGAAGACAAAGACTGGAATGAAGAATGGGAAAAAAATTTCTTCCAACCCATTATTATAGACAACCGATGTGTCATCCACAGCACATTCCATCGGGATGTTCCACAGGCAGAATACGACATCGTCATCAATCCACAAATGGCTTTTGGTACAGGACATCACGAAACGACCAGCCTTATTATCAGCGAATTGTTAAAAACAAATTTGTCAGGGAAAAATGTGCTCGACATGGGATGCGGAACTTCCATTCTCGCTATTTTAGCACGAATGCGTGGAGCTGCTTCTTGCACTGCCATTGACATTGATGACTGGTGCGTACGCAACTCCAAAGAGAATATTGCATTAAATCATGTAGACGGTATTGAAATTTATCAAGGAGATGCATCCTCGTTGGCAAACAAAGGTTCGTTCGATGTAGTGATAGCCAATATCAACCGCAATATCCTCCTGGCAGATATGCGTTACTATGTAACACACATGAAAACAGGAGCAACATTACTTATCAGCGGATTCTATACCAAAGACATCCCTATACTTCAAGCCGAAGCACAAAGATTAGGTTTACATCCCGATTCGCAACGGGAAAAAAACCACTGGGCCGCACTCATCTTCAAAAAGTTAAATTAAAGCAGAATACGTATCCCAAAGAAAATAAACAGCCCCAAAAAGAAAAAACTGTTTTTCAAGCATCTTAGAATACTTGCCCAAGTATCCTAAGAGAAAAGCCTAACTATCTTAAGATAGTTGAGCATTTATCTTATAATGCATGAGCTAGTAGCAGCAAGACTGGTTACGTCTGTCTTTGCCTAACATTCTATGGAGCCTTCCCAATTTCCAAATTGCTTCGGCAAACACCTATTACATTCATAAAAAAACCGGCAACTCACCCTGAGTACCGGTTTTTTCATCTACTATTTAAAGCTATTTACAATTATGCTTCTTCTGCTACCACTTCAAAAGGAATCTCGACAGAAACTTCCTTATGAAGTTTTACAACAGCCTTGTAATGCCCAACTTCCTTCACCGCATCCTTCACAATTATAAGCTTGCGATCGATGTTGTGACCCAACTTAGCTAGCTCTTCAGCAATCTGAATGTTGCCAACCGATCCAAAAATAGTACCTGTTGAGCTAACTTTTGTTGCAATCGTCAAAGATACGCCTTCCAACTTAGCAGCCAATTCTTCAGCGTCCTTTTTAATTTTCTCCAACTTGTGTGCACGTTGTTTCAGCTCTTCAGCCAACATTTTCTTAGCAGAAGGTGATGCAATAACGGCTTTACCTGTCGGGATGAGGTAGTTACGACCATAACCTGATTTTACGTTTACAATATCATTCTTGTAACCCAAGTTAACTACGTCTTCTTTCAATATAATTTCCATACTTGTCCTCCTCCTTATTATTTCATCAAGTCAGTTACATAAGGCAATAATGCCAAGTGACGGGCACGCTTAACAGCCTGAGCCACACGACGCTGATACTTCAATGAAGTACCTGTAATACGGCGCGGAAGGATTTTCCCCTGCTCATTTAAAAATTTCTTCAAGAATTCGGGATCCTTATAATCGATATACTTAATGCCACTCTTCTTGAAACGGCAATATTTCTTCTTCTTAACGTCTACTGAAGGCGGAGTTAAATATCTGATTTCTGATTGTACTTGTTGTGCCATGATTAATCCTCCTTTTTAGTTGATTTTAAACTTCTTCTCTTTGCAGCGTACTCAGCGGCAAACTTATCTTGCTTGAAAGTCAAGAAACGAATAACACGTTCATCACGACGGAAGTTAATTTCCAGTTTAGCAATAACAGATGGATCTGCATTGAACTCAATCAACTGATAAAAACCTGTGGACTTCTTCTGAATAGGATAAGCCAACTTTCTCAGTCCCCAGTTTTCCTCATTTACAATCTCAGCACCTTCAGCTGTAAGGATACCTTTGAATTTGTCTACCGCTTCCTTCATCTGAACATCAGACAAAACGGGAGTCAAAATGAAAACGGTTTCGTATTGATTCATACTTTTTAATTAAATAAATTAATTGATTTTGATTTTTGCGGTGCAAAGGTACACTTTTTTATTTTGAACCACAAGCTTTTCGCTTATTATTTTTCACGCAATTCAAAAATCCTTGTCCTTCTCACTATCTTTATCTATTTTTGCAACTCAATAATCACAGCTGATAAAGATATACCTCTTTTGCTAACGAAGCGTGTCTTTCGTGGCATTCGAAGGGTATCTTATTGATTAAATTAAATTATATAATTAATTATGGTATGAAAAAGATAACAATAAAACCACACGTATTACCCATCCTTTTATTGGGAAGTTTCACACTGACTTCAACCCTTGCAGGATGCAAGGGAAAAGATATGTCCATGAAAATGAACGAGCCACGCAACATCCATGGAGTGGCCAATTTTGGCCGCACTTTCGGTGACTTAAACCAAAAGCAGCTGAACATAGCACAAGCCATTGGCATTGAGCCTATCGCCTCACGGGAGGACGCCGAGCACATGACTGACAAACTGGTACAGATAGAGGAAAACGAACGATATGCCATAGACTCGTTGACACACTCAATCCCCTATCTGATACCCGGTGCAGCCTCTCTATTGGACACTATCGGGCAAAACTTTATGGACTCTTTGACCTCTAAAGGGCTCAACCCCAATAAAATAATAGTAACGTCTGTGCTCCGCACCTACAATGACGTAAAACGCCTGCGCCGTCGCAACACCAATGCATCCGCACGCTCCACCCACATGTATGGCACCACATTCGACATCAGTTGGAAACGTTTTAAGAAAATAGAGGACAAGGACGGACGCCCCCTACAGGATGTCGCCCCTGATACATTAAAACTGGTATTGGCCGAAGTCTTGCGCGACTTACGTAAAACCGAAAGTTGCTACATCAAGTATGAGATTCGGCAAGCCTGCTTCCATGTCACGACTCGACGTCCGTAGCCCCCTCCAAAATACGCCATGCGGCAGGCAACATTTGTACCAAGTCGCCAGCTATCATCCCAGTCATACTCTTGTGCTTGCAGGCCAAATCGCCTGCAAGGCCATGGATATACACACCTAAGCGAGTGGCGATAGTCGTGTCATACCCTTGCGCCAATAAAGCCAATAAAATGCCTGTAAGCACATCGCCACTTCCACCTGTAGCCATACCCGGATTTCCGGTTGAATTGAACCAGCATTTTCCATCGGAAGTTATCACGGCTGAATAAGCTCCTTTCAGCACGATATATACCCCGACAGTACGAGCCAGTTGGCGTGCCTTGTCCAACCGTTCGTAGGAATTACGGCAAGTCCCAACTAACCTATCCAATTCCTTAGGATGCGGAGTCAAGATGCTTCCTTGAGGCAAACGGTTTAAATATTCACGATGCTCACCCAGAATATTCAGCGCATCAGCATCAATCACCATCGGTGTCTGACTAGATTCTATCTGCTGCAGCACAGCTTCCTCTGTTTCCGGCCTGCGCCCCAAACCAGGACCTAGGGCTACAGCCTGATAGTCATCCGTATCAGCAAACTCGGAAAAACAAATTTCACTATAATCCAATTCAGTCATGGCTTCAGGTACGGCCGTCTGCACGATGGTATTGTTGCAGAAAGGCACATGCACCGTCAATAATCCTACCCCCGAACGCAAGCAAGCCTTAGCCGCCAATATGGAGGCACCAGCCATACCTTGCGAACCTGCGATGAGTAATGCCCGGCCAAAGTTCCCCTTATGGGCAAACCTACCGCGCGGCTTCAGCATCTGCAGCATATCCTCATCCTCGGTCAACGCATATTCGGTATCCGCCAGTTCTATCGCTTCAGGACTCAGGCCGATATCCAACAATTGCCATTTCCCCACGTAAGGCTCATTCTCAGCGAACAGAAAAGACAATTTAGGAAGTTGAAGACTCAAGGTCAGGTCGGCATGGATAATATGCGCCTGCACATTATAAGTATTGTCTTCGCCAAACAATCCCGAAGGAATGTCTATGGATACCACTTGACTTGGCGAAGCATTAATATACTTCACTACAGCAGCAAAACCTCCCCCTAAAGGCTTGTTCAGTCCGCTTCCAAAAAGTCCGTCTATAACCACATGCGCAGAAGTCAGTTCAGGAGGCGCGAATTGTGTTGTCACTTCATGAAAGCCTACCCCTTCCACCTCCATCAAACGATCACGATTCGTCTGACAATCCTCCGACAAGTTTCCTTTGGGATTGAACAGATACACTTCCGGCCGATAGCCTCGTTCTGTCATAAGCCTTGCCACGGCCAAAGCGTCTCCACCATTGTTACCAGGACCCGCAAATACAACAAACGGAGTGTCATGACCACTCCAGCGTTCCGTTATCACCTCCGTCAATGCTTGCGCGGCCCGTTCCATGAGGTCAATAGAAGCGATGGGCTCATGCTCGATAGTATAGGCATCCAGTTGTTTGATGCCCGAAGTAGGACATATCTTCATCATATTCTTTCAGCTATTTTAGTTATTTCGGCAAAAGTAGTCATTCCCTTTCTATTTCGCAAATGAAAAGAAATCGCTACCTTTGCGCAAATTTAATATTTAGCTCATGAACACCATACAAATAAAAGACAAACGTTTTACCATTTCTATTCCCGAAAAGGATATTTTGCGGGAAGTAGACCGGGTAGCTAATGAAATCAGCCGGGACCTAAAAGGCCAAAATCCACTTTTTCTAAGCGTACTGAACGGCTCATTCATGTTTACTGCCGACCTTATGAAACGTATCACTATCCCCTGTGAAGTGTCGTTTGTTAAACTGGCATCCTATCAAGGGATTGCCTCTACAGGCACAATTAAAGAAGTCATCGGACTCAACGAAGACATTACGGGACGTACCATAGTCATTGTAGAAGATATCGTAGATACGGGACTGACCATGCAGCGCCTGCTAGAGACATTAGGTACGCGTAACCCACGGGAAATACACATTGCCACCTTGCTTGTCAAGCCCGAAAAACTGAAAGTGAATTTGAACATCGAATATGTTGCCATGCAAATCCCCAATGATTTCATCGTAGGGTACGGACTAGATTATGACGGATTGG
The DNA here is from genome assembly GCA_944322275.1 of uncultured Bacteroides sp. Lineage (GTDB taxonomy): Bacteria > Bacteroidota > Bacteroidia > Bacteroidales > Bacteroidaceae > Bacteroides. The sequence goes on from CALUOV010000057.1 coordinate 9,714, forward strand.
GACGCAATTATCGGAATATTTATACGCTAGTGAATGATTAACAAACATTATACACATTAATACATATATCAATATGCTGAACATTGTAATTTTTGGCGCTCCCGGCTCAGGCAAGGGAACGCAGAGCGAAAGAATCGTAGAAAAATATGGCATCAATCACATTTCAACGGGAGATGTGTTGCGTGCCGAAATCAAGGCTGGCACCGAACTGGGGAAAACAGCAAAAGGTTACATCGACCAGGGACAATTGTTACCCGATGAACTTATCATTGACATTCTGGCCTCTACTTTAGACGGGCTGAAAGATAGCAAGGGGGTTATTTTTGATGGCTTTCCCCGTACCATCGCCCAAGCTGACGCTCTAAAGAAAATGCTGGCCGAACGCAAACAGGCCGTGACCGTTATGCTAGACCTCGAAGTTCCCGAAGACGAACTGATGAAGCGACTCATCCTGCGCGGACAACAAAGCGGCCGTGCCGATGATAACGAAGAGACCATCCGCAAACGTCTCACTGTCTATCATAGCCAGACAGCTCCCCTTATCGATTGGTATAAGCAAGAAGGCCTCTATACCCACATTAACGGCTTGGGCGAACTGGAGCGTATCACAGAAGACATTTGCAAAGCCATAGACCAAGCTTACAACAAATAACCGGGGCATTCGAAAGAATATCTCAAAAACATAATAAATGGCATGTGTTAAATGTACAATTCATTATCATTTCACATGCCATTTTCATATGCCAACTATTCATCTTTCTTCTCATCCGACTCCCCTTCTTCCTTATCTCTCGTGACTAGCAATTTATCCACACGACCACGATCCATATCTACAATTTCAAAATGAAGGTTCTTATAAACAAAAGTATCACCAGATTTTGGTACACGTCCCACAAGGAACATAGCCAAGCCGGATAAGGTAGTAAAATCTTCTTCTTTCAAGTCCTCATAGTCAAGAATACCCATTGCTTCCATAAAATCATCAATGTTCATGGAAGCCTCTACCAGCAACGAACCATCTTGACGGGTTACGATGTCCTGCTCTTCCGTCTCGTTCTCCTCTAGAATATCACCAAAGATACTCTCGGTCAAGTCATGCAAGGTGATAATGCCTTGCGTATTGCCATATTCATCTACCACTACTCCAAACTTATTTTTGTTTTTCTTGAATATCTCCAACACTTTCTTAGCATAAAGACTTTCAGGAATAAACTGGGCGGGACGAGCTATGCTACGCAGATCAAAACGCTGATCGGTGTTTCCCATCATCAAAATAATGTCTTTCACTGACACTACACCAATTATTTCATCCATACCACGCTCTACAAGTAAGTATTTACTAAAATGCTGCTCGCGAATTGTTTGCAACACTTGCTCAGGCGTATCGTCCGGATGTAGCACAACGATGTCACGACGATAGGTCATCAGATCGTTGGCCCGCTTGTCTGAAAAACGAAACACATCTTTCAGCATTTCCGTTTCTTCCTTGTCAATCACACCTTGTTCCGAACTTTGGTGAAGAATCATTTTAATCTCGTCTTGCGTAATCTGGCGTTCCTCACCGTGATCCGTACCCATCAGCCTGTTAACCAGTCGCGTGGAAGCACTGAGCAGACAGACGAACGGATAAGAGACTTTGCTCAACACTATCATAAAAGGACTGAAGCGTGTGGCCCATTTTTCAGGAGCACTCATGGCAATAGTCTTCGGTACCAACTCGCCAATGATAAGACTCAAATAAGTAATAATGGCAACGGTGGTGATCATGGCCAAATTGGCAGCATAAGGTTCTGCGCCGGGAATCAGGTTGAACAAAGGCACCAAATTGTCTGCAATATTGGCACCACCATAAGCACCAGACACGATGCCGATTAATGTAATGCCAATTTGTATCGTACTGAGAAATTTTTCAGGCTCCTCTAGCTGATTCAGGACTCCTTTGGCCCGTTTGTTGCCTTTACTAACAAGAGTTTCTAGTCGTGCTTTACTGGACGATACCAATGCAATTTCATACATGGAAAAAATACCATTCAGAATTAGAAGAAACAGAATAATAATAAATTCCATATAATGTGTCAGATAATTCGCGTGCAAACTTACTAATTAATATGAATCTTTGCAAGATGTTTTTTTCATTTTTGATATGTTTCGAAGATATTTGCCATGACTTGCGTAAGTCCCATACCCGATTCACCCACATGAAAGCGATGCTTTGATAAAAGCAAAACAACGTTTTAATGACTTAGAAGGAAACCGCCTTGAATTTATTGTGTAAATGATTCGGATGATTCATGAGCCGACTCCGTTTCCGTAATAAAGAAAACAACGAGTTATCTTCCGACGCAACAGGAAGCGAATTACTTTAGTTAAATGAAATAAATATTCCCTAACGTACGCCAAAACCCATACATAGACACGTTTTTTTTGTAGGAATTCAAAAACAGTTTCTTCCATGTTGTAATCCAAAGACCCAGAGTTTTTTTGAATTAATTGGCGAAAAATTTCTTTATTCAGCAAGAAATGACTTACTTTGTACGATTATTCCCAAATTGGATATTAATCAAAACACTAATAGATTAAAAAAATTATAAAGTTATGAAGATTTCTCACATTGAACATTTGGGCATTGCCGTAAAAAGCATCGAGGAAGCCCTACCGTATTATGAGAATGTATTAGGTCTGAAATGCTACAACATCGAAACTGTAGAGGATCAGAAAGTGAAGACCGCTTTCTTGAAGGTGGGTGATGTAAAGATTGAGCTGCTGGAACCTACTTCTCCAGACAGCACCATCGCCAAATTCATTGAGAACAACAACGGCAAGGGAGGCATGCACCATTTGGCTTTCGCCATCGAAGACGGTGTAGCTAACGCATTGGCCTCGGCCGAGGCCGCTGGCATACGCCTCATAGACAAGGTCCCGCGCAAAGGTGCCGAGGGGTTGAACATCGCTTTCCTGCATCCAAAATCCACTTTGGGTGTACTGACGGAGTTGTGCGAGAAACCGGAATAAGCCAAGAAAATTCAATAAATTCAATTTTTCAAACCCATTAATGATCTAAAAAATAATGAGTAACCAACTTGAAAAAATAAAAGAGCTTATCGACCGCCGTGCGGCGGCTCGCATGGGCGGTGGCGAAAAAGCAATTGCCAAGCAACACGATAAAGGCAAATACACGGCCCGCGAACGTATAGCCATGTTATTGGACGAAGGTAGCTTTGAGGAAATGGATATGTTTGTGGAACATCGTTGCACTAACTTCGGCATGGAGAAGAAGCACTATCCAGGTGATGGCGTAGTAACGGGATGCGGCACCATCGAAGGTCGTTTGGTGTACATCTTCGCACAGGACTTCACAGTATCGGCTGGCTCACTGTCCGAAACCATGTCGTTGAAAATCTGCCACATCATGGATAAGGCCATGAAGATGGGGGCACCCGTCATCGGATTGAACGATTCAGGCGGTGCACGTATTCAGGAAGGTATCAATGCCTTAGCCGGATATGCAGAAATCTTCCAGCGCAACATCCTGGCTTCGGGAGTCATTCCCCAAATCTCAGGTATTTTTGGCCCCTGCGCCGGTGGAGCCGTTTATTCTCCTGCCTTGACAGACTTTACGTTGATGATGGAAGGTACGTCATACATGTTCCTGACAGGCCCGAAGGTGGTAAAGACCGTGACGGGCGAGGACGTAACACAAGAAAACTTGGGTGGCGCCAGTGTACACTCCACAAAATCCGGTGTGACACACTTCACTGCTTCTACTGAGGAAGAAGGCTTGGCCTTAATCCGCAAGCTGTTGAGTTACATTCCTCAGAATAATTTGGAGGAGCCACCTTACATCGACTGTACCGACCCCATCGACCGTCTGGAAGATTCACTGAACGAGATTATCCCCGACAGCCCCAACAAGCCTTATGACATGTACGAGGTCATCGGTGCCATTGTGGACAACGGCGAATTCCTCGAAATCCAGAAAGACTATGCCAAAAACATCATCATCGGCTTCGCCCGCTTCAACGGTCAGTCGGTAGGCGTAGTAGCCAACCAGCCTAAATATTTGGCCGGAGTATTGGACAGTAATGCCTCCCGCAAAGGTGCGCGCTTTGTCCGTTTCTGCGATGCTTTCAATATTCCTATCGTATCACTGGTTGATGTACCGGGCTTCCTGCCGGGCACAGGCCAGGAGTACAACGGTGTCATCCTGCATGGTGCCAAACTGCTTTATGCTTATGGCGAAGCTACAGTTCCTAAGGTGACTATCACTTTGCGTAAGTCTTACGGAGGTTCACACATCGTGATGAGTTGCAAGCAGTTGCGTGGCGACATGAACTATGCATGGCCTACGGCCGAAATCGCCGTGATGGGTGGCGCAGGCGCTGTAGAAGTGCTCTATGCCAAGGAAGCCAAGGAACATGAGAATCCTGCTCAATTCCTGGCAGAGAAAGAAGCCGAATACACCAAACTGTTTGCCAATCCGTATAACGCCGCCAAGTATGGCTATATCGATGATGTCATCGAGCCGCGTAACACGCGCTTCCGCATCATCCGTGCCCTGCAGCAGTTGCAAACTAAAAAACTGACCAACCCGGCCAAGAAGCATGGCAACATTCCTCTCTAATTCCTAACTAAAAAAGAACACTACAATGAAGAAAACGAACATAGGAATATTCTTTTCATTGCTCTTGACGTTAGGGATATGCTCCTCATGCGGAGTGGAAGGAGAAAGCAAGTTGATACTGAACGAAGTGTTGGTAGACAACGAGACGAACTTCCAGGACGATTATGGCGTACAAAGCGCATGGATTGAAATATTCAATCAGTCGTACGGCTCAGCCGACTTGGCAGGATGCTACTTGAAGCACTCCAGCCAAGCGGGCGACACGGCCGTGTATTTCATCCCCAAAGGGGACGTGCTGACCAAAATTGCACCACGCCAACATGCGTTGTTTTGGGCAGACGATAAACCTAATCGAGGGACTTTCCACACCAATTTTACATTGGACAAAGAAAAAGCCAACTGGATAGGGTTATATGACTCAGGCCGAAAGTTGTTGGACGAGATTACCGTCCCAGCCGGCTTACTGAAAGCGGATCAATCGTATGCCCGTGTGGACGATGCTTCCGCCAATTGGGAGGTAAAGGACGAATCGCCCGAAAAATACGTTACGCCCAGTACCAACAACAAAACGTTGGATAAGAACGTGAAGATGGAGAAATTCGAGCAACATGACAGCGTGGGCATCGGTATGGCCATCACCGCCATGCTGGTAGTATTCGTCGGTCTCATCCTGCTCTACGTTTCGTTCCGTTTCATCGGCAAGGCTTCTGTAGCCATGAGCCGGAAGAGGGCCATGGCCGCCAAAGGTATTACAGACAAAGCCGAGGCCAAAGAAAAGAAACTGGGACAGGCACCGGGCGAGGTATTTGCCGCTATCGCCATGGCCATGCACGAGATGCAGAGCGATGTACACGATGTGGAAGAGACCGTGCTGACCATCACTCGTGTGAAACGCAGCTATTCGCCCTGGAGCTCGAAGATTTATACCTTGCGTGAGACTCCGCAAAAAAAATAACATCATCCTTAATAGATTGAACAAATGAAAGAATATAAATACAAGATCAATGGCAATCCCTATAAAGTAGTCATTGGAGACATCGAAGGCAACATTGCCCATGTGGAAGTGAACGGCACCCATTACCAAGTGGAAATGGAGAAAGCGCCGCAACCCAAACCTACCGTTATTAAACCTGTTGTAAGACAAGCTGCTACTACACCTGCCGCTCCTACGACTCAAGTGGTGAAACCTACTGCTGCATCAGCGGGCAAGTCGGGTGTGAAATCACCGCTACCCGGTGTCATCCTTGAAATCAAAGTAAACGTAGGCGACACGGTGAAGAAAGGCCAGACCATCATTATCCTGGAGGCCATGAAGATGGAAAACAACATCAACGCCGACCGCGACGGAAAGGTGACCGCCATCAATGTAAAGAAAGGGGACTCTGTCCTCGAAGGTACTGACCTCATAATCATCGAATAACATGGGAGAATTTATTGATTTTATAGGAAATAACCTTGCCGACTTCTGGACCTATACAGGTTTCGCTAACGCCACGGTGGGACATCTTATCATGATTCTGGTAGGTTTGTTCTTCATTTATCTGGCTGTAGCCAAGGAGTTCGAGCCGATGCTGCTTATCCCCATCGGCTTCGGTATCCTCGTCGGCAACATACCTTTCAACATGGAAGCCGGATTACAAGTCGGCATCTATGAACAAGGTTCTGTGCTTAACATTTTGTATCAAGGCGTGACGTCCGGCTGGTATCCGCCACTCATCTTTTTAGGTATCGGCGCCATGACAGACTTCTCTGCACTGATTTCCAATCCGAAGTTGATGCTGATTGGCGCAGCTGCCCAGTTTGGTATCTTCGGAGCTTACATGATTGCGTTGGCCATTGGTTTCGACCCCATGCAGGCTGGTGCCATTGGTATCATCGGTGGTGCTGACGGACCTACGGCTATCTTCTTGTCATCTAAGCTGGCTCCTAACTTGATGGGTGCAATCGCTGTGTCAGCTTATTCTTACATGGCATTAGTACCGGTTATCCAGCCCCCTGTCATGCGTCTGCTGACTACCAAGCATGAACGCCTCATCCGCATGAAACCACCTCGCGTAGTTTCTCACACGGAGAAAGTAATGTTCCCTATCATCGGATTGCTATTGACATGTTTCTTGGTTCCGTCCGGTCTGCCTTTGCTGGGTATGCTGTTCTTCGGAAATCTGTTGAAAGAAAGTGGTGTGACCCGTCGTCTTGCCAATACAGCCAGCGGCCCGTTGATTGACACCATCACCATTTTGTTGGGTCTGACAGTAGGTGCCTCTACACAAGCGTCTGAGTTCCTGACAACCGACTCTTTGTG
>CALUOV010000058.1 GCA_944322275.1 uncultured Bacteroides sp.
GGTTACCTGTATATTGTCGACCGAAGGCTTGCAGGCTGTGAAGATAGCAGCCAGTCCGACATATAATATAAGGAGAAGGATATGTGTAATTTTCATATTTGCTGTCTTTCGGTTACGAGTACAAAGTTAAGAAAAAAAAGAATCAGAAAACTATTATAAGACATATTTTGAACAGAATGGCTATTCTTTGAACAAAACGGCTATCTGATTTAAACAAAACGGCATATTTATCAGGTGAAAACGGCAAGGCAGTTCTTGCCACTTGTGATATTTTTGCGATTGTTCAACCAAATAAAAAACATTAGCTATGAGGACAGCAATTTCCGTATCTTTTCTGAGCTTGGCCTTTTTGACCTGCCTTTCCGCCGGAGCTGCAAACAAGCAGAACACCCCGGCTGTTCCTACTCCTATTACCGCTTCTGTCACACAGGGCGTAGTTCGTACCACATCCGGACAGGTAGCAGGCTATATTGAAAACAATGTTTATATTTACAAAGGTATTCCTTATGCCAAAGCCGAACGTTTTATGCCTCCTACGGCTCCCGATGCCTGGGAAGGCATCCGCAGCAGCCGTGCTTATGGACCCACTTGCCCACAAGCCAAACGCATGGGCTGGTATAGCGATGAATCTGCCTTTTCCTTTAATTGGGATGACGGTTTCCCTGATGAAGACTGCCTGCGCGTCAACATCTGGACACCGGGTGTCAACGACAATAAGAAACGTCCTGTCATGGTTTGGCTGCACGGTGGTGGCTATTCGGCAGGTAGCGGACAGGAACTCCCTTCGTATGATGGAACGAACTTGGCTAAGAACCACGATGTCGTAGTCGTAACGCTGAATCATCGTCTCAACGTTTTGGGCTTTCTCGACCTTTCGTCTTTCGGTCCGAAATATGCCAAGTCTGGCAATGTCGGTCTGATGGATCTCGTAGCAGCACTTCAATGGGTAAAAAACAATATAGGTGCTTTTGGCGGTGACCCTGCTAATGTAACCATTTTCGGACAATCTGGCGGAGGGGGTAAGGTTTCGACCTTACTGGCAACTCCGTCAGCAAAAGGATTATTTCACAAAGCTATCGTACAAAGCGGTTCTATGCTTCGCACAATGGAAGCCCGATACTCACGCATGATTGGTGAAGAAACTGTGAAAGAGTTAGGACTGGACGCTTCGCACATTGATTCTCTCGCGCGCGTACCTTATAATAAATTACTGTCAGCTGGTGAAAAGGCAGTGGCACGTGTCCGCAAGCAGGCAGAACAGGCTGGAGACGCTTCTTGCTTTATTTTCGGCTGGGCACCTACAGTAGACGGTGATATTCTTCCTGCACAACCCTTCGACCCTGCCGCCCCTGCGCAAAGCAAAGATATACCAGTAATGATAGGTACTACACTGCACGAATTTACCGCATCAACTTATGTTCCTGCCTTCCGCACGATTTCACAAGAAAAAGCCGTGGAACTGACACGTAAAAAATACGGCGAACGTACAGACGAGTTCGTAAACCTCTTTGGCAAAATTTATCCCAATTTTCAGCCTAAGGACCTGTTGGATGTAGACTTTACCTTCCGTCCCAGCGCCGTAGAACAAGCTATGCTGAAAGCTCGTCAAGGCGGTGCTCCTGTTTACATGTATCTTTTTGCTTGGGAATCACCCGTCATGGACGGAATCTTACGCAGCACGCACTGCATGGAGATTCCTTTCGTATTCGACAATGCCTTGTGTCATGCTTCGATGACAGGCGGTGGTACCGATGCACAAACCTTGGCTGAAAAGATGAGCCAGGCTTGGACTAATTTTGCCCGCACGGGCAATCCCAATGCCGAAGAATTACCGGAATGGCCTACCTATACGCCAGACAATGGTGCAACAATGATATTTGACAACACATGTGAAATAAAATATCATCACGACCAAGAGTTGCTAAATTTTGTTCGACAATTCCCTACACGAGGTTTCTAAAAAAGGGATTGTTCATTTTTAATTAATTTATCTATTCATCTTTATTAACCAACATCCAAATGAAAGAGAAAAAACACACAGGACTGAAAAGGCTGGTATTGCCAGTACTTTTCTTATTGATGTGCGTTCCTTTTGCCATGGCTCAAAACCCGGTGAAAGTGACAGGTAAGGTAATCGACGATCTGGGTGAACCCATGATTGGTGTAAGCGTGCAAGTGAAAGGCACTCCCGGCGGTACCATCACAGACATTGACGGTAACTATTCGGTAGAAGTCAGCCAAGGAGCTACATTGATTTTCTCTTACTTGGGCTACGTAACAGAAGAGCACCAAGTAACAGGAAGTACATTGAATGTTACAATGAAAGAAAATGTCGAAGCACTGGAAGAAGTCGTCGTTATCGGTTACGGTGTGCAGAAGAAAAGTTCAGTGACAGGTGCCATCTCTCAGGTAAAGGCCGAGGACATGGAAAACCGTACCATTACAACAGCTGCACAGGCACTGCAAGGTAAAACGGCAGGTGTTCAATTAATCACGACTTCCGGAGGTCCTGGCGAATCTCCGACTATCCGCGTACGTGGTTATTCGTCAAATGCTCCTTCCAATCCGTTGTATGTAGTGGATGGTGTGCGCTTGAGCGACATCTCCGGAATCGATCCTAACGACATCGCTTCTATGGAAGTATTGAAAGATGCGGCTTCAGCAGCTATCTATGGTGCGGAAGCGGGTAACGGTGTTATCCTTATTACGACAAAGAAAGGTGTTGTCGGTTCCAGCAAAATCACTTATGATTTCCAATTCGCTTCCCAGTCTATTGCCCGCATACCGGAACTGATGAATGCACAGGAATATGTTTCTTACATGACCGAGTCTGCAAACGGCAGCAGCGGTATTATTCCTATGGAAACCATCCAAACCAATTGGGACGGCATCACGGATACAGATTGGGTGGACGCTATTTTTGAAAATAGTAAAATGCAGAAGCATAACATAGCTTTCTCCGGAGGCAGCGAACGTGGAAACTATTACCTCTCGCTGACTTATCTGGACAACAACGGTATTATCGTAGGCAACAACGATACATACAACCGTATGACAGCTGCCATCAATGCCGATTATAATGTCAAGCCTTGGCTGAAGGTAGGTACTACGAACCAGATTGAAAAATATAACGTGCGCCGTGTCAGCGGACAAAATGCTTATGGAAGCGTTTTGTCTTCTGTATTAATGATGGACCCTCTGACCGCTCCGGTTTATGCTGCTGACCAATTACCGGCAAACATGGAGAATCTGTTGGCACAAGGTTATGACCTGATGCAGGATCCTAACGGTAATTATTATGGCGTTTCCGCTTTCTTCGAAGGTGAGAATTACAACCCGCTCATTATGATGAATAACAACATTACACGCAATAGCGGTTTTAATGTAACCGGATCTATCTATGGCGACTTGAAACCTTTCGACGGCTTCACGTTCACCTCTCGTTTCGGTTATCGTTTGAGCGGTGCCCGTTCATCGGCTGTCAGCCTGCCATTTTATGGTAACTCCGTACAGCAGAATCCTTTTATCAATAGCCTTACAGGGCAGTCATCCACTACGATTTATTACCAATGGGAAAACTTTGCCAACTACATGAAGACCTTCAACGATGCCCACACGATTACGGCTATGGTCGGTATGTCTTATCAAGAACAGAGTTATGATTATGTCAGTGGTCAGCTGCAGGCTAATGGTGAAGATGCCATCCAGCAAAACAATCCTTTGTTCTACTACCTGAACTATGGAGCTACCTCAGCAACCAAAACCGTAGGCGGTGACAAGACACGTACTGCAAAAATGTCTTACTATGGACGTATCGGTTACGACTATAAAGGACGTTATTTGTTGCAGGCTTCACTTCGTGCCGATGCAGCCGATCTTTCTCTGTTGCCTGCCAGCAACCGCTGGGGATATTTCCCCGCTGTATCCGCAGGTTGGACAGTATCTGAAGAAAAATTCTTCCAATCTATCCGCAACCATGTGACAAGCCTCAAAGTTCGTGCCAGTTGGGGTCAGAACGGTAGTTTGGCAGCACTGAGCAACTATCCATACAGCACAGACATGAGTGTAACAGGACTTTATCCCTTCACCAACAATACCCTCAACTTTGTCAATGCCTATGCACCTAACTCATTAGGTAACGAAGAATTGAAATGGGAGACTTCCGAACAGTTGAACTTCGGTTTCGATGCCCGCTTCCTGCGCGACCGTCTGACGTTCAGCATGGACTGGTATAAGAAGACAACGAAAGACCTGTTGATTACAGGCACAACACCTTCACTTATCGTAGGAGGTGTCGTATCACCCATCAATGCAGGTAATGTAGAAAACAAAGGTTTTGAATTTGAATTGGGCTGGCGTGACAACATCAAAGACTTCAGTTACAGCATCCGTGCCAATCTGGCTACGCTGAAAAATAAAGTGACCTATCTTGACCCATCCTTACAACGTGTTGTCGGTACGCAGTTCCATACCTACCCGCTCAGCTATTTTGAAGAAGGCTATCCTATTTATTATTTCCGTGGTTATCAGTTTGCCGGCATTGATCCTCAAACAGGTGATCCGACATTCAAGGATTTAGATGGCGACGGAGTTATTTCAGACGGTGATTTGGGCTATATCGGAGACGCTATCCCCGACATTACTTACGGTATTACATTGACTGCCGCCTATAAAGGTCTTGACCTGACGGTATTCGGCACAGGTTCGGCAGGTAATCAAATCTATAATGCTTCTTTCCGTCCTGACCAGACCCGCTCTAACCACCTGAAGGAAATCTATTACGATGACCGTTGGACAGTAGATAACCCGAACGGCACCAAACCTCGTGCCGGCGCCAATTACATGGAACGTTACATTATGTCTGATGCGGTTGTATTCGATGGTTCGTTCTTCAAGATTAAGCAAATTCAGTTGGGTTACTCTTTACCGAAGAGCTGGCTGAAGAAAGCTTTCATCAACAACTTACGCGTATATTGCTCATTGGATGATTTCTTTACCTTCACCAAGTATCCGGGCTTCGACCCTGAAGCTTCTGCCAGCTCAACCAATGGTATGGGTATCGATATGGGCGGCTACCCGACATCCAAGAAAGTTGTATTCGGTTTTAACGTAGAATTTTAATCACCCTTAAATAGAATAACAATGAAAACAAAAGTATATTTGTCGACCCTACTGCTCGCATTGATGGCCGTATTGATGACCGGATGTGAGGATCGTTTAAATATTTACAAGCACGGCAGTTTGGGAGGTCCGGAAAATTACTACAAGACTGATGAGGAAACTGAATCCGCATTGGCTGCTATGTATGGTTCGTGGCGTGATCTGCACCAAAATTGGTTTACCTTGCTGAATGGCATGTCTGACGATGCTTGGGCTGGCGGCGGACAGCGTAACGATAATGTGGACTTGGAGAAAATGAACGAGTTCAACTATAACATAGAAAGCTCTACGGTACAGAGCCTGTATACCCAATTATATACATTGATATATCGGGCCAACTTGATTCTTTCCAATGTGCCGGGTGATACTCAATTCATGCGTCAAGCCATAGCGGAAGCGCATGCAGCACGCGGTTGGGCACACTTCTATCTAGTTACGTTATGGGGAACAGCCCCTATCGTAGACCACTTGTTGTCACCGGATGAATATCGTCAAAGCAATGGTACACCGGAAACCACTTGGGCTTTCATCGAATCTGAATATAAAGCAGCCCTTGATGCAAATGCCTTGACTACAAAATCCGGTGTTGATGACACGGAAAGTGGCATCCATCTTACACAAGAAACCGTGAAAGCATTCTTGGGTAAAGCCTATCTCTTTCAGGGCAAGTATGCCGAAGCTGCCGACATCTTAGATGAAGTAATCAACTCAGGTAAGTACGATCTTTATCGTGGCGACTATGGTTTGTTAGGACATGCTGCTACTAATAACTGTTGCGAAGCTATTTTTGAAATCAATCGTGTAAATAACACCGAACAAGCATGGAACCAATTCTCGCAATTATTCATCAACATTGGTTGGCGCTCGTCTATACTGAGCTACATGCCGGGAACGGAATCTGCCGAACTCATTGCTACCGGTTCTTATGGAATGTTGAATCCACAAAAAGGCTTGTATGATGCATTTGTAGCAGAAGAAGGCGTAGACGGTTATCGCCTGAACCAAAGTATCCGAACCTACGAACAGTTGAACGCTATCGGTGTAGTAAACACAAGTGGCAGCCCACTGGTAGGAAATGAAGGATATTTCTACTGGAAAACCCGCCTGTTGAAGGATGACTGTATCACGGATAATCCCGGTCTGCAGATGTTGCAATGGAATAACCTGCGTATCATGCGCTATGCCGAAGTATTGCTGATGGCTGCCGAAGCTCATGTTCAAGGTGGTGTGGAAACAGACAAAGCTCTGACTTATATCAATCTGGTTCGTGAGCGGGCTCATCTGAATCCTTTAACCGCTGTCACAATGGATGACATCAAGAATGAAAAACGTTTGGAACTTTGCCTAGAAAGCTGCCGTTACCAAGACCTTGTCCGCTGGGGTGACGCTGAAACTGTACTGGGACAACAAGGCAAACAAATCCCGTCATTCTCTTGGAGCGTGACAACTAATCCTGATGGTACTACTTCCATCGCGAAACACGAATTGACCTATCCGTACACCAATACGGATTATGGTTTCAAGGAACGCAACAAACTTCTGCCGATTCCTTTGCGTGAAATGGATGTGAACCCTAACATGCAACAGAATCCGGGATGGTAACACCCGCATGGAGTTTGCCATTTAAACCAAAACATCTTTAACGAACAGCCCGCGTGCAGGCGTGCACCGAATAAATAAGGACACGAGGACCTCGCGGGCTGTTCATTCATTGTAATTTCTAAGGTAAAAGAATTAACAAGGCCACATGAAAAAAACAATCTTATTATTATACGCCCTATTGAGCAGTATTACTCTCTTTGCACAAAATCCTTGGGGAGGTCCACAAAGTAAAGTGATGACAGATAGCATTTATAGTGAGACATTGAAGGCTTGGCGTGCTTACACCGTCTACTTGCCTAAGAGTTACGAGGCAGAGCCGACGAAAAAGTACCCCATTCTCTATTTACTGCATGGTGTGTTCGGCACCAATGAAGGTTGGTTCCGCGACCAACGTGCCAACGAAGTGGCAGACCAGCTAATGGCATCGGGTGAAGCATGCGAGATGATTATTGTCAGCCCCAATGCCGGAGGCAATCCGTATGCAGGAGACTGGAATGGCTATTTCAACATGCCGGGTTGGGCGTACGAAGACTTTTTCTATACTGAATTCCTCCCTCATATAGAAAAGACCTATCGGGTTATAGGCGATAAGCAACACCGTGCTATTGCCGGCTTGTCGATGGGCGGAGGCGGAACAACCAGTTACGCCCAACGTCACGCGGAACTTTATTGTGCTGCCTATGCCATGAGCGCCTTAATGGATATTCCCGAAACGGGTGCCGTACCCTCTAAAGAACCGGGTGACAAAATGACGCTGTTAAACGATGCCGTAAAGAAACATAGTTGCATCCAATACGTTACAGAAGCGGATGATGCCCGCAAGGCACAACTCCGTACCGTACAGTGGTATGTGGACTGTGGTGATGATGATTTCTTGTTGGAACGCAATATGGAATTTGTGCAAGCCATGCGTTTGGCGGGAGTCCCTCTTCAGTTCCGTGTTCGAGACGGGGGACACACTAACGAATATTGGCACACTGCACTTTTCACATGCTTGCCATTCGTTAGCCGATGCTTTGGTAAATAAATAATTCAAATTTCAGACAAATGAAAAAGATATTCTTCTTATCCTTTTTTCTGCTGACCGCTTTAACTACTTATGCTCAGCAGGCTTTATGGGGAGGAGCTCCGGTTGTCTCCCCCGAAATTCACGATGACAATACCGTCACTTTCCGACTGAAAGCTCCGAAAGCTGTAAAAGTACAAGTGACGGGAGATTTTCTGCCTCCTATTCCTATTCAGACTCCTCGTGGCGTATGGGATGCGGCGGGAATCGCCGACTTGAAGGAAGGCAAAGACGGCGTATGGGAATATACCACACCTGAACCTCTTGGACCGGAATTGTATAGCTATTCCTTCATTGTAGACGGACTGAAGATGCTGGATCCTGCCAATGTCTATATCAACCGCGACGTAGCTACGGTAACCAACATTTTTATCATTGATGGCGGACGGGCTGATTTGTACAAAGTGAACGATGTGCCTCACGGTACAGTACGCCGTATGTGGTATAACAGTCCCACATTGAAGAAAGAACGCCGTGTAACCGTATACACTCCCGCCGGTTACGAAACCAGCGGCAAGCGTTATCCGGTCTTTTATCTTTTGCATGGTTCGGGTGGCGATGAAGAAGCATGGATGGCTTTGGGCCGCACTTCGCAAATCCTCGACAACCTGATCGCACAGGGCAAGGCAGAACCGATGATTGTTGTCATGACCAACGGCAACGCCGCTCAAGAAGCCGCTCCGGGCGAATCGAAAGAAGGTTTCATTGTACCTACAATGACTCCTCAAGACTCGAAAGAAGTGAATCAAGGAGCTTTTGAAACAGCTTTCCCCGATGTAGTGAAGTTCATCGACAAAACCTTCCACACAAAGGCTGACAAACACCATCGCGCTATTGCCGGCCTGTCAATGGGCAGCTTCCATTCCGGCAACATCTCGCGCCTCTATCCGGATATGTTTGATTATGTAGGCCTCTTCTCCGGAACACCCAACACAAAGAGCAATCCTGATGTTCCGGCTTATGCCGATTTCGACGGCAGACTGAAAACACAATTTGCCAAGAAGCCGGCACTCTATTACATTGCTTGCGGCCGCACCGATTTTGTTTACAAAAGTGTAACAGACTATCGTAAGTTGCTGGACACAAACGGTTACAAGTATGAATACTATGAAAGTGATGGCGGACACATCTGGCGCAACTGGCGCGTATATCTGACTGAATTTGCGCCAAAACTGTTCAAATGAATTTACTAAAACAACAACCAATAAAAAGATTCAGACAATGAAAAAGATTCTTCTTTTATCCGTAATGCTGCTGGTAGGTGTAATGACTTACGCCCAGCAGGCTTTGTGGGGAGGTGCCTCTGTTGTATCTCCCGAAATACATGACGATAACACCGTGACTTTCCGCTTGAAAGCTCCCAAGGCTGTCAAAGTACAGGTAACAGGAGACTTCCTGCCTACACAGAAAATCACTACACCTTTCGGTGAATTTGACGGACCGGGTGTAGCAGACCTGAAGGAAGGCAAAGACGGTGTATGGGAATATACCACTCCCGAACCTCTGGCTCCTGAATTATACAGCTATTCCTTTATCGTTGATGATTTGAAGATGATGGATCCTGCCAATGTCTATATGATTCGTGACGTGGCTACCGTAACAAATGTCTTTCTGATTGGTGGCGGACGGGCCGACTTATATAAAGTGAACGACGTACCTCATGGTACCGTTTCACGCATTTGGTACAATAGTCCTACATTGAAAAAAGAACGCCGTTTAACGGTTTATACTCCTGCCGGTTACGAAACCAGCGGCAAGCGTTATCCGGTTTTCTATCTCTTGCACGGCATGGGTGGTGATGAGGAAGCATGGATTGCTTTGGGACGTACTTCACAAATCTTGGATAACCTTATCGCACAAGGCAAGGCTGAGCCGATGATTGTGGTAATGACCAATGGCAACGCTTCGCAAGAGGCTGCTCCCGGCGAATCACAAGACGGCTTCAAGGCTCCTTCCATGAATTTGCCGCAAACCATGGAAGGCTCTTTCGAAACCGCTTTTCCCGATGTCGTGAAGTTTATTGACAAGACTTACCGTACGAAAACCAACAAGCGTAATCGTGCCATTGCCGGCTTGTCAATGGGAGGATACCACTCGCTGCATATTTCCAAACAATATCCTGACATGTTCAATTACGTGGGCTTGTTCTCTGCCGCCATCATGCCAGACAAAAAAGTACAATCACCCATCTATGATGATTTCGACCAGAAACTGAAAACACAGTTTGCCAAGAAACCCGCTCTTTACTGGATTGGAATCGGAAAGACCGATTTCCTTTATCAGGCAAATACCGAATACCGCAAATTGCTGGATGAACGTGGATATAAGTATACGTACTATGAAAGCGAAGGCGGACATATCTGGCGCAACTGGCGCATTTACCTGACAGAATTTGCGCCGTTGTTATTCAAGTAAAAATGTGCTCAAGAACCGTCCCATAAAACCGAATGATTAATTATTAAAAACAACTTATTATGAAGAAACAATTCTTTTCGGCAGCCGTTGTAGCTGCTGCCTTATGCGCTTGTGGTCCCAGCGCGCCGCAACTTGGCCAGGCTCCTATCGAAGACGTGATTGGTGCCATGACATTGGAAGAAAAGGCACACTTGGTTGTCGGAACCGGCATGGCGGGTTCCTCAGGTGATAGTGCCGTCATTGGCGAAACACGTAACATCGTACCCGGTGCTGCCGGAACAACATATCCTATCGAACGCTTAGGTATTCCTGCCGTAGTGCTGGCAGACGGACCTGCCGGTTTGCGCATCAATCCTACCCGTGAAGGTGATACGGCTACTTACTATTGTACACACTTCCCTATCGGTACGCTGCTGGCTTCTACGTGGAATACAGATTTGGTAGAGAGCGTAGGCAAATCTATCGGCAATGAAGTGCTGGAATATGGTGCCGATGTCTTGTTGGCTCCTGCTCTCAACATTCATCGCAATCCGTTATGCGGACGTAACTTCGAATACTATTCTGAAGACCCGGTGGTAAGCGGGAAGATTGCCGCTGCTTATGTGCGCGGTGTACAAAGCAACGGAGTAGGCACCAGTATCAAGCACTTTGCCGTCAATAATCAGGAAACAAACCGCACCGGGGTAGATGCCCGTGTCTCTCAACGCGCTTTGCGTGAAATCTACCTGAAAGGTTTCGAAATTGCAGTAAAAGAAGGGAAACCTTGGACTGTAATGTCATCCTATAACTATTTGAACGGTATCTATACATCCGAAAATCCCGAATTGCTGAATACCATGTTGCGTGATGAATGGGGATTTACCGGCATGGTAATGACCGACTGGTTTGGCGGCAAGGACGCCGTGGCACAGATGAAAGCCGGAAACGATATGCTGCAGCCCGGAACCGACAAACAGTATGAAGCCATTATTGCAGGTGTCAATGAAGATAAACTTGATGTTGCTGTTTTGGATGCCAATGTAAAACGTATCCTTGAAATGATTTTGCAGACTCCGCACTTCAAAGGGTATAAGTATAGCAATAAACCCGACTTGAAAGCACATGCTGCCGTTACACGTCAGTCTGCAACAGAAGGTATGGTATTGCTGAAAAACCAGGCCAATGCTCTTCCTTTGGCAAAGGAAGTGAAAAACGTGGCCCTTTTCGGTTGTACTTCCTATGACTTTGTAGCAGGAGGAACAGGCTCGGGCAATGTCAATCATGCTTATGTCGTTTCATTGCTGGACGGTTTGAAAAATGCCGGATATACAGTGGACGAAGGCTTGAAGAATACCTATGAAACTTACATCAAAGCCGAACAAGAACGCATAGCCAAACAGAAAAAAGCTTGGTTCATGCCCGATGAACGTCCGGTCGAAATGGAGCTGACAACAGCGCAGATTCAAGAACAAGTAGCCAAAAACGACGTGGCCCTGATTACTATCGGACGCACTTCAGGAGAATTTCTGGACCGGAAGGTAGCAGATTTCAACCTGAGCAAAGCCGAAAAACAACTGTTGCAGAATGTGACACGCGCTTTCCATGCAGCCGGCAAGAAAGCGATTGTTGTATTGAACATCGGCGATGTCATTGAAACGGCGTCCTGGAAAGCAATGCCTGACGCTATCCTTTGCGCTTGGCAGGCAGGACAAGAAGGCGGCAACAGCGTAGCTGATGTATTGAGCGGAAAAGCTTCTCCGAGTGGTAAGTTGCCTATGACCTTCCCCGTTCAATTTGAAGATGCCGCATCATCCGATAACTTCCCGGTAGACGTTGAAGGCAATATTGACATTACCAACAAAGACCTGAAAAAAGGCAATACGCGCAACGTGGATTATACCGACTACGAAGAAGACATCTACGTAGGTTATCGTTACTTCGACAGTTTCAACAAACAAGTTTCTTATCCATTCGGATATGGATTGAGCTATACAACATTCAAATACGATAATCCTACTATTGAAGCTTCTAACGGTTTGTATACCGTGCGCGTTGATGTGACCAATACCGGCAAAGTGTCCGGAAAGGAAGTGGTACAGCTTTACGTTTCCGCTCCTGATGCGGCTAAGGCCAACAAGCCCGCAAAAGAATTGAAAGCCTTCGCCAAAACAGCCGAACTGAAACCCGGAGAGAAAGCAAGCATTGTCTTGACGGTAAATGCCAAAGACCTGGCTTCGTTTGATGCGGCTACATCATCGTGGACAGTTTCCGAAGGTGAATATAAATTCCTGGTAGGTGCTTCGTCACGTGATATCAAGGCTACGCTGAAGGCCAACGTAGCGGCTTCTACAGAAAAGGCAAATGACATACTTAAACCACAACAAGAACTGAAACTACTAAAACGTTAAGCCCTGAAAACCTATCAGGAGCCAGCATATAACTGCATCACCTGTAAGATTAATAATCGTACAGGCGAACGATTACTAATCGTATCCGTGATGCAGTTATATCACTGGAATGATAATTACAGGTAGTAAATGAATACGATATATCAAATGAAGAAGTTTATATTAACTTGTATGGCGGCAGGCACAGTCCTGTCTGCGGCGGCGCAAACCGTTGCGCCTGCCATTCCGCGCGACGAGAAAATCGAACAGCGCGTAGAAGAGATTCTGAAAGGAATGACCTTGGATGAAAAAATCGGTCAAATGTGTGAACTGACTATTGATGTCATTCAAAAGCGCATCAATCCTTTCGAAGGTATTGACATGAAAAACCCGGATGTCAAGGCATTGGAAAAAGTGTTGAAGAAATACGGTATCGAAAAGGAATTCGACCTTTCCGGCGGTATCCCCTCGCAAGATGTCATGATACAGATATACATGCGCATTCAAGGCATTGAGAGTCAAAAGGGCTGGCAAATGGACGAAGCGAAACTGGATAGCGTCGTATCCAAGTATAAGGTAGGCTCTATCTTAAATGTACCCAACAGCATTGCGCAGACTCCCGAAAAGTGGCAGGAAATTATCAAGCGCATTCAGGAGAAATCAATGGAGGTAATCGGCATACCTGACATTTACGGTGTGGACCAAATCCATGGCACTACCTATACACTGGGCGGCACACTTTTCCCTCAAGGTGTCAATATGGGTGCTACGTTCAACCGAGAGCTAACCCGCACCGGTGCTGCTATTTCGGCTTATGAAACCCGTGCCGGGAGTATCCCTTGGACGTATGCTCCTGTTGTGGACTTGGGTCGCGATCCCCGTTGGCCTCGTATGTGGGAGAACTACGGTGAGGATGCTTACCTGAATGCTGAAATGGGACGAGAAGCTGTATTAGGTTTCCAAGGTGAAGACCCTAACCATGTAGGGTCATACAACGTAGCCGCTTGTATGAAACATTACATGGGTTACGGCGTACCAGTATCTGGAAAAGACCGTACTCCTTCATCCATAACCGAGCAAGACATGCGCGAGAAGCATTTCGCTCCTTATGTCGAGATGGTAAAGGCGGGCGCACTTTCGCTGATGGTCAATTCTGCCATGAACAACGGCCTGCCTTTCCATGCCAACCGTGAGTTGTTGACCGGATGGCTGAAAGAAGACCTGAATTGGGACGGTATGATTGTGACAGACTGGGCAGACATTGTGAATCTCTACAACCGCGACCATATCGCAGGTTCCAAGAAAGAAGCCATCAAGCTGGCAATCAATGCTGGTATTGACATGAGCATGGATCCCTACAACTGGGATTTCTGTCCGCTCTTGAAAGAACTGGTTGAAGAGGGCGAAGTGCCTATGAGCCGTATTGACGATGCCGTACGCCGCATTCTGCGTTTAAAGCTTCGCCTCGGCCTCTTTGAAAAGCCTTACAACGATTTCAAGGATTATCCCAAATTCGGCTCGAAAGAATTTGCCGACAAAGCACTTCAAGCGGCAATTGAATCCATCGTGTTATTGAAGAACACAGACAACATTCTGCCTTTGGCTTCCGGCAAGAAAATCCTGGTGACAGGACCGAATGCCAACTCCATGCGCTCATTGAATGGTGGTTGGTCTTATTCTTGGCAGGGCGACAAAGCTGATGAATGCGCCCAACAATATAACACGATTCTTGAATCGCTGACAGCTAAATACGGTGCCGGAAACATCGTCTACGAAGCAGGTGTCACTTACAAGAAAGGTGGTTTATGGTGGGAAGAAAACGCCCCCGAAATCGAAAAGACCGTAGCTGCAGCACAGAATGTGGACGTTATCGTAGCCTGCATCGGTGAAAACTCGTATTGCGAGACTCCGGGTAACCTGACCAATCTTTTCCTTTCTGAAAATCAACAAAATCTGGTGAAGGAATTGGCCAAGACAGGCAAGCCTATTATTTTGGTATTGAACGAAGGGCGTCCGCGCATCTTAGCGGATATAGAACCTCTGGCAAAAGCGGTTATTCACACCATGTTGCCGGGAAACTATGGAGGCGATGCTCTGGCTCAGCTGATGAGTGGAGAAGCCAACTTCAGCGGCAAGATGCCTTATACATACCCCAAGGAAATCAATTCGCTCGTGACGTACGACTATAAACCGTGCGAACACATCGGCAAGCCTATGGAAGGGGCTTATAACTATGATGCTCAAGTAGCCGTACAGTGGGCTTTTGGTTATGGATTAAGTTATACTTCATACCAATATAGCAACCTGAAAGCAGATAAGACAAACTTCACGGCTGATGATGTGTTGACGTTTACGGTGGACGTAACCAATACCGGCAAGGTAGCCGGCAAAGAGAGCGTTCTGTTATTCAGCAGCGACTTGGTTGCTTCTCTTACACCGGACAATCGCCGTCTCCGTGCTTTCGAAAAAGTTGAGCTTCAGCCAGGTGAAACCAAAACCGTTACATTGAAGCTGAAAGGTTCTGATTTGGCTTTCGTGGATTATGACGGTAAGTGGATTTTGGAAAAAGGAGACTTCCGTATCCAGGTCGGTGACCAGACAATGAATGTTTCTTGCGCCACTACCAAGAAATGGAATACTCCAAATAAGTAAAATATAAAATTAAGGGGGCGCCTCAAACGGACATCAACAGCGTTCGTTTGACGCCCCCTTCAGAAATTAATGACTGAAGCATTCCTTCACCTGCTGCTTCGTGCCATTTTCTCGATGAAATAAGCATGTACCGTGGTGTCATCCGTCAGTTCGGGGTGGAACGAGCAGACGAGCATGTTCTTTTCGCGCGCGGCTACGATGTGTCCGCCTACCGTTGACAATACTTCCACCTGTACGCCTACCTTATTTATATAGGGAGCACGGATAAATGTCATCGGAATCTGTTTCCCATCGAACAAGTCGTGCGTAAAGAAACTGCCCAACTGGCGGCCGTAGGCATTGCGCCTGACGCAAATATCCATCACCTGCAAGTAGCGTTTCGGGTCGTTCTCTATTTCGTTCGCCAACAGAATCATGCCTGCGCACGTGCCGAACACGGGCAATCCTTCTTCGATTTTCTTCCGCAGCGGAACCATCATGTCCAGGCTGTTTAAAAGCTTGCCGATAGCCGTGCTTTCGCCTCCCGGAATAATCACGCCGTCCATGGGAAGAGACAAGTCGGACAACTGCCGGAGCTGGAAATGGGCTACGCCCAAGCGGTCCAGCATCTGTTCGTGTTCGAGGAAAGCTCCTTGCAGAGCCAAAACACCTATTCTAAGCATATCTTTTTCTTCCGTTATTTCCCTCTTTCCGCCATCAACAAGGTGATTTCATCTTCATTGATGCCCACCATGGCTTCGCCCAAGTCGGTAGAAACTTCGGCAAGCAGTTTGGCATCCTGGTAATTGGTCACGGCATTGACGATGGCGCGCGCCCGCTTCTCGGGGTTACCCGACTTGAAGATGCCCGACCCTACAAATACGCCTTCCGCTCCTAACTGCATCATCAGTGCGGCATCGGCTGGAGTAGCCACGCCTCCGGCAGCAAAGTTCACAACGGGGAGTTTCCCGTTTTCGTGTACGTAGCGCAACAAGTCCAGCGGCACTTCCAGTTCTTTTGCCTCGTTGTAAAGCTCGTCTTCGGCAAGCGCCTGCACGCGGCGGATGTCGCGCATCATGCTGCGCATGTGAGTCACTGCCTGAATCACATCGCCGGTGCCCGGTTCTCCTTT
>CALUOV010000059.1 GCA_944322275.1 uncultured Bacteroides sp.
TGGTGCCTCGGCTCGCAATATTGGGGACGAGTGCCGCACGTGGCCAATTACAATGCACGCTATGGCATCCTGCTCGACATGGTAGGGGGCAAGAATGCCACGTTCTATCAGGAACGCTTTTCCATGCGAACCGCCGACAAATACGTAGAAAAAATCTGGGATGCCGCCCATCGGTTGGGCTTCGGTTCTTTCTTCCCCAAAGCTGACGGAAGCGAAGTGACGGATGACCATATCTACGTCTACAACCTGCGCAAGATTCCCTGTGTGGACATCATCAACTACGATCCCGGTTGCGACACCGGTTTCGGTGACTTCTGGCACACGACCGCTGACAACATGGACGTGATAGACAAGGCTACACTGACCGCCGTAGGCCAAACCGTACTGGAGGTCATCTATAACGAGAAATAAAATAGTAAATCGTAAATTGTTAAATAGTAAATGAAATTATGACCATCAATGAAGCACAAGACGAAGTAATCGCCGAATTCAGCGACTTCGATGATTGGATGGACCGTTATCAGTTGCTCATCGACCTGGGTAACGAGCAGCAACCGCTGGACGAACAGTATAAAACCGACCAAAACCTGATAGAGGGTTGTCAAAGCCGTGTGTGGCTACAGGCCGATGAGGTAGATGGTAAGCTTATCTTTCAGGCAGAGAGTGACGCGCTCATTGTGAAGGGCATCATCGCCCTGCTCATCAAGGTGCTTTCCGACCATACACCGGATGAAATTCTTCAGGCCGACCTTTATTTTATCGATCAGATAGGACTGAAAGAGCATCTTTCGCCCACCCGCAGCAACGGACTTCTCTCTATGGTGAAGCAGATGCGGATGTATGCGTTGGCTTTCAAGGCGAAAGAGAACTAACTAAATGAAGAATTAAGAATGAAGAATGATGAATTAGGTGTCCACAGTGCCGATTCTCCATTCTTCATTCTTCGTTCTTCATTCTTCATTATCCCGGTACTCTAACAGGTCTCCCGGCTGACAGTCCAGCACCTTGCAGATGGCTTCCAGTGTGGAGAAGCGCACGGCCTTGGCCTTCCCCGTCTTCAGGATGGACAGGTTAGCGGGCGTGATGTCTATCTTTTCGGCCAGCTCGCTGAGCGATATCTTTCGGCGGGCCATCATGATGTCTAAATTTACAATAATAGGCATAGGCTAAAACTCTTTTCGTTAAATCGTCAGGTCTTGTTCTTCTTTCATCTTTACGCCGACGGCGAATATCTCGGTGAAGAGAGCCAGCAGGAGAAAAGGCAACCAACCGAACTTCAAACCGCTGTACACCAGTTCATAGCCAGGAAGTAGAACACGTTCGGTCGCGTTCAAATAAGCGAACCAGCCATCCAACTCAACTACAATGGCTGCCAGCATTACGCCATAAACGAAGAAACGCATCCGCCGCACATTGAGCCGGGTGAACACGCTACCCTGCACTACGGAAACAATCAGCCGTACCAGACAGTAGATACCATAGAACATCAGCAGGCCGACGGGTATGAGCACGAACGTTGTCACCTTCATCGCCACGGAAGGTTCCACTTTCCCCTCGGCTTCCACCTGAGTGGCCCAAAAGGGGACTTTCACCCCGCTGACTCTGCCCTGCAAAGTGTCCGGCACAAGGGCTTCGGTAGGACGTACCTCCAGTGTAACAGAAGGTCTTCCGCCAAACGCTGTCTCCTCCTTTGCATCCCTCCATCCGTCGCTGAACCCCCGGCGCATGTCAGTCAAGTCCTGCACAATAAACATCACAACGGCCAGCAGGGCCAATATCTTAATCTTCTTCATAACTTCTTCTACATTTAGATGGTTAACTCTTGTTCTTCCTTGATATACACCGCCAGTTTGAACAGGCAGCCGATGAACAGGAAGAATACGCCCAGCAGAATATAAATCATGTACACCTGGTTATCCACGCCTTCGGTGGGGATAAAGTAGTGGCATACTTGCTGGAAGATGCCGTTCACTTCCACCAGCACGCCTACCCATATAATCAGATGAGCATTCTTGCGGACAAACACCTGCCCGTGACGGACGTGGTGCAGCATCCGGTAGATGAGGACGCAGCAGGCGGCCATGATGCCCAGCGTCACCAAGTCGGGCAGAGGCTGCGGCCACGGCAACGCCTCTTCGCCCATGCTGAAAAGCAACGTCCTGAGCAAAGCGATGAATACACAACTGCCACATATTACCATCAGACACGTCATGATGACGCTGAGTTCTTGCTTTTCCTTTTCCCGATTGTTTATCTTCTTTTCCATATCGTTCTTCTTTTTATATTGTCAAATCCTGTTCTTCTTTCATGCGGATACCAGCCTTGAACACACTTCCTATCAAGACAAAGAAAGCACCTAAAAGCAAGAACATGTTGTGCATAAAAGCAACGGTTTCCACCGGAGAAACGAACTTCCATACTCCTAAGAAAGTTCCATACGCCATCACCGCTAATCCTATGAACTGCACTAAGCGGGCATTCTCGTATATGAAAACGCGTTTGTGCTTCAGATTATAAACAATCTTGAAGATAAGGGCTGCACAAAACACTATGAGCAGCATGGACACACTTTCCGGAATCATCTGCCAGATGAAAGTGTCTGTATCGTCCTTTCCCAACTCGTAAGCTAATGTAATATTATGAAAGGTACTACTCATAAACACATAGGCGCAAAATCCTAATAATACTGCTATCAGAAATTTCTCGTTCTTCTTTAACATAGTATATTCCTCCTATCTATTATTATATCGTTAAATCCTGTTCCTCCTTAATCCTCACCGCCCGTCGGACAATCTCGCCGACAAACAGCAGCAGGAAGCCCAGCAGGTAAATCAGAGCACTGTCGTGCAGGGCATCGGTTGCATCGGATGTCGTAATATAATCATCCAAGTGTCCACGCACAACCATATAGGTCAATACGGCCAAACCACTGCTCGTAAAGATGCGTACCGTCCGCCGCGTCAGCAGTTTGCGGCAATCCAACCGAAGCACCTGCACGCAGACAAACGCTAAGCACACGATGTTCAGCCCGTATATGCCCGTCAACGCCTTGTCCGGTTCCTCCTGCCGGAAGATGTCCGCCACGCAATACAACTCCGTGACTACCACCAGCGTAAGTATCACAATCACCACCCAGAACAGGTTT
Source organism: uncultured Bacteroides sp. (assembly GCA_944322275.1). GTDB lineage: Bacteria > Bacteroidota > Bacteroidia > Bacteroidales > Bacteroidaceae > Bacteroides. The sequence continues at coordinate 3,146 of CALUOV010000059.1, forward strand.
CCCATGTCCCGATACCGTTGTTTCCATTCTTTCATGCGATTCATATCGTTATCTCCTTTCTATTTCTTTTCCTTGGTTAGTTCCGTCCACCACGTAGTGTGACGCTTCATCCACCGGTAGTAGACGTACTGCCAAAAGTAAAGCCACACCATCGCGCCGTAGATGCGTACCCACTTCCAGTCCGGTCCCTGCATGTCCAGCAGGTTGAGGGTCAAGAAGAACACGGCCGTAGAAAGCATCAGCACCAGCATCAGACCGATGACGTAACAGGCGCCGGCCGTCCATTTATTCTTTGTATGTAGTATCTTGTTCATCATTTCGTAATTAGTTGATTCATTGATATATAGTTGGACCAGGAAATTTCAAAGCCTGGTCCTTGTCGGACCATAGCCTGGTCCGCATGGGACCAAAGCGTGGTCCAAGGGAGACCAAAGCCAGGTCTCGGTGAGACCTCAGTAGGGGCTGGGGGCTATATCGTAAGGTCTTGCTCTTCTTTCAGCTTTAAGCCGATGGCAAACACTTCGCCTACGATGAGCGAACACAGTCCCAGCACCAGGTTGGTGATGCGCGATGCCTCGCTGAAGGTCAGTTCATAGCCGGGGATGCTGAGGACTTCGCGCAGGTTCTTCAGCAGCAAGTACTCACTGAAGAGTGAGCAGCCGAAGGCGACAATCAGCAGAATACCCAGCCAGCGCAACCGCCGTACGTTGCGCCAGTTGAAGATGTCCGAGCGGTTGATGGCGATAACGAGTTGGATGAACAGTACTACGGCTCCCACCAAGATGAGCGGAATCAGCAGACCCATCACCGACGAGAGCACTTTCTCCCACGTATCGGCTGCGGTGTTTGTAAAGACCACCATGCCTGTATAGACCACCGGTACCTGTTGTCCCGTCTTTTCGTTCTGAACGGAGTCAAGGCTCAGCCAGATGTTTACGTCTTCCAGTTGCTTGGGAATCAGCCCAACGGCGTTGATGTTTGCTATTTTCTCCTTGGTCGGTCCGCCTTTCAGAGCAGCCTGCAAGCCTGCTGTGGCTCCCAAGCTCATGTAGTACAGCGTGCTGAGCACCGACCAGCTCATCACCAGCAATACGATGGCGCAAAGGATGTTCAGTCTGCGTTTCATGCTTCCTCCTCCTTCTTATTGATGAGGGATGCTCCGGCGGGTAGCATACGGTTCAGCACCCAGACGGAACCGATGAATATCACCGCCGCCCCGATGAGTGCGGCCACATATCCTGTCTGTCCCATTAAATCCATAAGCGTTGCATTTTCCTCTATCTCCGGATAAGCCTGCATCATGAAGGCGGCAAAGCCATTGTTCAGCACATGGAGCACGATGCCCGGCCACAAGCTGCGTGTGCGGTAATACAACCAGGCGTAGAACATGCCCGAAGTAAACGCCGGAACGAACTGCGCAGGGTTCAGATGGACGATGGCGAATATCAGTCCCGACACCGCAATGGCCTTCCACGGGTGATACTTCCGTAACAACAGGCGGGTGACGATGCCCCGGTGGAACACCTCTTCCATGATGGGGCCCAGGAGGACCAGACTCAGCAGACCCAGTCCGTTCATCTGCAAGCTGGTAAGGGAGCTTTCCGACCAGTTGGGGAAGTCCAGCCACTCGGCCAAGTAGATTTCCAACAGTACTAAGGAACCTCCCGCCAGCAGGCTTCCTACCAGCCACTTCGCGGGCAGGGGTAGAAGAAACAGGCGGAGGTCATCCAGATAACCTTTCTTCCACAGATAGAAAGCGATAAACACGAAGCTCAGAGCAAAGGAAGGTCCTGTGATAATCGCCTGCGCCGCTTCCGGTTCAAAAGTCCCCACCGTGCAATACTGGTAAATCATCACGAATGGCGTGACCGCCAATGAGGCCAGTATCTGCAGCGCGTAGTAAATCAGGATAAGTTTGATAATCGTCTTCATAACCCGCATCTTTTATTGATTAAACAAATAAAGAGATGATAAACGCCACCAGCGTTGTAACTACCATGACCAACACACCGACCACTAAACTGATTGTTTCCATACCATATTATATATAGTGTTTTCCACCCGTTTACCTGCTCTCTTCTATGGCGTCTGCGATGGCGTGCTTCACATCCACATACACACTGTCTATCACATAATACACAAACAAGCCCAACAAGAAGTAGCAAATGCCCTTACCAATTTCCACCCATACGTTCTTCTTACCCGATTTCTTAGTTGTTTCCATATCTCTTTTACGTTTAATAGTTATACAATCTTTTGTTTTTCGATAATCATTTATCGTTTTTCGATATGCAAAGAAAACTGATTATTCTGACATAAACAAATAAAACGAGAAAATATTATCGAAAAACGATAAAAAAAGGATGCAATACGATAAAAAAACACTCTATCAGCTTCTTGCCACCGCCAGGGTCAACACGCTAAGCCTGACTCCATCCACATCAGCCAACGCATCGGCACAGGCGGTTATTGTGGCACCTGTAGTCAGCACATCGTCCACTAAGAGCACATGCTTACCTGCGAATCGAGCCTTATCAACGGCATAAAAAATACCTTCAACGTTCTCCCAACGTTCGTAAGCCGATTTCTTCGTCTGGCTTTGTGTATGAACCCTGCGCTTTACCGATGAAGCATCCACCGGAATGCCTGTCACCTCCGAGATTCCTTTTGCCAGGCACTCACTTTGATTATATCCCCTTTCCCGTTGTCTGGCTGAATGCAAAGGAATGGGCACAATGACATCTATCCCTTCAAAAAAACCGCTCCGGCCGACATCCGCCGCCATGAGCCGCCCCATCGTGTAGCCCAAATCCTTGCGCCCCTCATACTTCAACAAGTGCAAGATGCGACGGAAGTCACTCCCCTTCTGATAGAACATGTAAGACGTAGCATGTCCCAAAGGAATCTTTCCCCAAAACATCTTTTCCACCTCGTTGTCCTTCTCCAGGTGGTAAAACGTGCGGGGCATCCCCATGTTACAACGAAAGCAGAACGCCTCTTCCCCATCCTGCAACGTAGCGTCGCACACGGCACAACGTTTCGGGAAAAGCAAACGGAAGGCAGATTGAAGCCAAAGTTTCCACGCAATTTCAGCCATAGCCTATCTTCACATTCCTCCGGGCAAAGCTGCCTTCAGCAAGTCCAACATATCTGAATGGAGCCGTCCGTTGGTGACCACGATGTGGTGTCCGTCCAGAAAATCATCATTCCCGTAAAAGTCAGTCACCCGTCCTCCGGCTTCCATCACCATCAATGCCGCAGCCGAGAAATCCCACTTGCCGATAAACGCCTCTTGCCATGTGTCGTAACGACCCGCTGCCACGTAACACATCGCCAATGCCGCCGAACCGTTCATCCGGATGCCCGCCACCCGTCCGTACATGCAGTCTATCAGATGAAGGCCTGTACGAGCATACCGTCCGGCCTCGTAAGGAAGTTCGATGACCGAGAAAGCGCTCTCCATACAAGAGACCTCCGACACATGTATCGGCACACCGTTCAGGTAAGCTCCCCCGCCCTGCCAGGCATAAAAACATTCGTCCAAGGACGGGTCATAAACCACACCCAACGACAGAGTGTCCCGGCTACGCAGGGCGATGCTGACACAATAAGGAGTCACGTTGTGTATGTAGTTCGTTGTGCCGTCCAAGGGATCAACCACCCAACAATAAGGTTCGTCTTGATAAACGGCAGAGCCTTCCTCGGTGATAAATCCCGCTTCGGGCAACAGGCTACGCAGAGCGGACACGATGCGTCGCTCCGACTCCTTGTCCACATAGGACACATAGTCATGCACCCGTTTCTCTTTCACGGCGTCCTGCTTAAACCGTATCCGTTCCTCTTTTAAGAAACGCCCGGCCTCACGCGCCACTTCGCACACTTCCCGAAGCAATATCTCCAGATTTTCCATATACATTATCCTCCTCTAAATGATGCCCAAAAGTAAATGTTTACGGCCTATCTGCCAAGAGACTGGCTTAAAAAGTTACTAGCCCAAAGGGGAAATGTTTCTATCATAGAGGAGGAATGTTAGAAACATTCGGGGGCTATGTTTCTAACATTCTCCAAGACCGCCTAAAAGCCCCTCCGGGAAGAGATACTAAAAATGACGAAATTAGATAGAGAGTTTTGTGTTCTTTCCTTTTCTGCGTATATTTGCGCAAAGTATAAACCTATTAACTTTTTGACTGATGACCGAACATCCTTTGTCATTGTTTAAATACTGCCCCCGATGCGGCTCTGCCCATTTCGAGGTGCACAACGGAAAATCGAAAGCCTGCCGGGATTGTGGCTTTGTATATTACTTCAATCCGTCCTCTGCCACGGTGGCGCTCATCCTAAACGACCGCGAAGAATTGCTCGTATGTCGGCGAGGCAAAGACCCTGCCAAAGGTACGCTTGACCTGCCGGGTGGTTTTGTGGATATGTATGAAACGGGAGAAGAAGGAGTCATGCGCGAAGTAAAAGAGGAAACGGGAATGACGGTGACCCGTGCCGAATACCTTTTCTCGCTGCCCAATCTGTATTTATACTCAGGTTTCCTGGTACATACGCTCGACATGTTTTTCCGCTGTCGGGTGGAAGACACTTTGCACTACACCGCCATGGATGACGCCGCTGAGGTCTTTTTCCTGCCCCTAAAGGATATCCGTCCGGAGGAATTCGGCCTGGAGTCTGTACGCAAAGGGCTGGGAATGTTTTTAGAGATGAACAAATAAAATAAAAGATCAAGAATGAAGAACAAGCTTTCACAAATACTATGCACGGCCTTATGCTGTGCCCCCTTGCTGACATCCGCCCAAAACGGACCGCAAGACACAGACCCTCAGCGGTATTACAAAGAAGGGAAAAGCCTCTTCCAACAAAAGGCTTACACGGCTTCCGTGGCTCCGTTGCAACTATTTATCCGCCTGGCAGACAAACAAGGAGAACAGCCGACATGGATAGAAGAGCGGCAAGAGGCTGAATACATGCTGGCGTGTGCCGCTTACGAAATGCAAGACCCTCGAAGCCTTGACCTGCTGGCTGATTATCTGGACAAATATCCCGACACGCCTCATACCAACCGCATCAACGCTTTGTTGGCATCCGGCTATTTTTTCCGTTACGACTATGAACGTGCCCTGATGTTGTTTGGCCGGTCCCGTCTTGAGTTATTGCCCGATGGCGAACGGGATGACATGACCTACCGCATGGCCACATCCTACCTGCGCACCGGTTGCCTGCAAGATGCTGCCATCTGGTTTGAAGCCTTGCGCAACCTGAGCGACCGCTATGCGGATGACTGCACTTACCAAGTGGCTTACATCCGTTACACACAAGGCCGTTACGATGAAGCCCTGGAAGGTTTCTTGGCCTCGCGCAATATTGAGAAATACCGCACGTTGGCTCCCTATTATATAGCGGAAATCCAACTTATCCAAGGGAAGTATGCCGAAGCCGAAAAGACCGCCAGCGAATATGTACGCGCCTATCCCCGTCAAGAATATGAGGATGAAATGTTTCGCATCATCGGTTCCTCCGCCTACCACACCGGAAACTATTCAAAGGCGATGAAAGCTTTTGAGCAGGCCGAAAAAATCACCCTGACCCGCCGGGACGCTACCTATATGTATGGCATGGCGTGCTACCACTGCGGTGTCTATAGCCATGTGCCCGAGCTTTTAGGAAGAATCACCACAGAGAATGACACCCTGACACAAAACGCCTACCTGCACACAGGTTTAGCCTACCTGAAGATGGGGGACAAAAACAAGGCACGCATGGCTTTTGAGCAAGCAGCCGCCTCGAATGCCGACCGAAGCATACAGGAACAGGCAGCCTACAACTATGCCCTCTGCCTGCACGAAACCGCTTATTCAGCCTTCGGCGAATCAGTCACCGCCTTCGAGAAATTCCTGAACGACTTCCCGCAATCGGCGTATGCCGACCGGGTGAGTGGCTATCTGGTGGATGTCTATATGGAGACACGCAATTACGAGACTGCGCTACAGTCCATCAATCGTATCCAATCCCCCACCCCAACCATCTTGAAGGCTAAAGTGCGAATACTCTTCCAGTTGGGCGCGCAAGCTTTTGCCAACGCCGACTTTCCAAAAGCCATCGACTACTTCAGCCAGTCTTATCAACAAGCTACCGCTTTTGGTAACAAGGGGCTAAAGGAACAGACCGAAGCCCTCTATTGGCGGGGCGAATCGCATTACCGTCTGAACCAAATGCAGGAAGCCACGAATGATTTCCACCTCTACTTGAGCCATGCGACCGACCGTCAAAGCGAAATGTATGCTCTGGCACATTACAACTTAGGTTACATCGCTTTCCACCGGAAAGACTATGCCACAGCCGAAAACTACTTCAGCCGCTATGTACAACTGGAGAAAGGCGAAAACCGAGTGGCGCAAGCCGATGCCTACAACCGCTTAGGAGACTGCAGCCTCAACGTGCGCCGCTTTGAAGAGGCTACCCGTTACTATACGCAAGCCGAACGGATGGGAGTGGCATCGGGTGACTATTCTTACTATCAATTGGCATTGGTGGCCGGATTGCAGAAGGACTACAATGCCAAAGTTTCTTTGCTCGACCGTCTGGCCGAAAAATACCCCAACTCACCTTATGCCGTCAGCGGGCTTTATGAGAAAGGACGCTCGTTCGTGCAGAACCAGGAAAGTACGCAAGCCATCGTCACGTTCCAAGAACTGCTGACCAAATACCCCGAAAGCCCTTTGGCCCGCAAGGCAGCTGCTGAGATTGGCTTACTCTATTATCAAAATGAAGATTATAACCGTGCCATCGAAGCCTATAAACAAGTCATCACCCAATATCCGGGCAGCGAAGAAGCCCGCCTGGCCATGCGTGACTTGAAATCTATCTATGTAGACGCCAACCGGGTGGATGAATATGCCGCTTTGGCCGCCCAAATGCCCGGACAAATGCGTTTCGAAGCCAGCGAACAAGACTCACTGACCTATATCGCTGCTGAGAAAGTCTACATGAAAGGCGACCTGCAGCCCGCCCGCATCAGTCTGGAACGTTACCTGCAAAGCTATCCCGAAGGTGCTTTCCGGCTGAACGCCCATTACTACCTCTGCCTCATCGGCAAACAGCAAAAAGATGATGATGCAGCTTTAGTTCATGCAGGAGAATTGCTTGAATACCCCGACAGCCCGTATGCCGAGGAAGTATTGCCTATCCATGCGGAAATTCTCTTCAATCATAAGCAGTATGCCGAAGCCTTGGCCGACTATAAACAACTGACCGCCCGCGCCTCTACCGCCGAGCATCATCAGACAGGTCTGTTAGGCGCTTTGCGTTGCGGAGTGATGCTGAAAGACGATGTCGAAATGATACAAGCGGCCACTGCCTTATTGGCTTTGCCCAAACTGACACCCGAACTGCAAAACGAAGCGTTGTACTACCGCGCCAAAGCATACCTCAATCAAAACGCTCCCCAAAAGGCTGCGTCAGACCTGCAAATATTGGCCAAAGACACACGTACTTTGTACGGAGCCGAAGCCAAATATTTGCTGGCCCAACAACTGTACGACAAAGGCGACTATGCCGCGGCGGAAAAAGAAGTGCTGGACTACATCGAGCAGAGCACTCCGCATGCCTACTGGCTGGCACGCAGCTTTATCCTTCTGTCCGATGTCTATGTGGCTATGGACAAGAAATTGGATGCCCGTCAATATCTGCTCAGTCTGCAACAGAACTATCAGGCGGACGACAATATCGCCGACATGATAAAGGAGCGGCTAAATAAGTTGGAAGAAGAAAATCAAAATCCCCAATGACTCATTTCAAGACAATATGAAAAAGAATATATTACCCATCCTGTACGGAGGAATGGCACTTATGGCCTTTCCACTGAGCCTACAAGCCCAAGAGCTGGCAAAAGATACTACACTGACACGCACGGTGGTCGTAGAACAGGAGTACGATCCGAACATCCGGGATGCCGCCAAAGTCAATGTCCTGCCCCGCATCGAAGAGCCTACGGTAAGCAAGAAAGCCGTAGAGTATAACGAGACACTGCAACCCGCCTCCCGATTACCCATCGGGACTATGCGTCCTTACGTGATTCGCGAGAAACAGGACAAGACAAAAGCCGGCTACGCGCGCTTGGGTTACGGCATCTATAACAATCTGGACGCCCGTGCCAACTATCTGTTTACACTGTCCCCAAAAGACCGGCTGAACGTAACGTTCGCCATGGACGGACGCAACGGAGACTTGGACATGGGTGAAGGCGTGGAGGACTGGAAGTCACGCTACTACCGCACGCAAGCACGTGTGGACTACCTGCACAACTTCCGCACACTGAACTTGAACGTGGCGGGCAACTTCGGACTGCATAACTTCAACCTGCAACCCGGCATGACGGCAAACAAGCAGAAGTTTACCTCAGGTGATGTGCATGTAGGCGTAGCCTCTACAGACAAGAATCTGCCCGTACAGTTTAAAGCCGAAACTAACCTGATGTTTTATCAGCGTCAGAATGGATTTACGTACGATAAGCCTCTAAAAGACATCGGAGAAACATTGCTCCGTACCAAAGCCAATGTACAAGGAAGCATCTCAGAGAAAAGCAGCATCGGCTTAGGCTTCGACATGGACAACTTCTTTTATGACGGATTAGCCTATTCAAGCAATGATAATTCCCAAAGTTACAGCGAAATCAGACTATCGCCCCACTATCTGTACCAACACAATGGTTGGGATATACGCTTGGGTGCACACTTGGACGTGTTACTCGGTGTCCGTAGTGGGGACTGGCTGGTAGATCACCTGCTTCTATCGCCGGACATCAAAGTCCAATATACCTTTGCCGACAAGTATCGGGCATATCTGCAAATCACTGGAGACAAGCAGGCCAATGATTTCCGCCGTCTGGAGCGGACAGACCCTTATGCCAACAGCCCTTATTTCATGACTTCCACTTACGAATTCTTCAACGCGGCACTGGGCATCAAGGGCAGTCCTGTGTCCGGTCTGTGGTTTCATGCGTTCGGCGGTGTACAGTCTTTATTGAATGACTTATATTCGGGAGATTACGCTTCCAGCGCATGGAGCGACTGGTTCTACCAAGATGACATCTACAACAGCTATGTAGGCGTGGAGGCGAATTATTCCTACCGAGACATTGTCGGCTTCTCCGCCAAAGGAATCTTCCACCATTGGGAAGACGATGCCAGCCAGGCTCACTTATACCTAAAACCAGCCTTTGAGCTTTATCTAAACCTGGATGTACGGCCCATAGAGGCATTGACCATCAACCTCGGCCATGAATTTATCTCACGCGAAGGAGAAAATTCCTGGAAGACAGAATCTGTGAACAACCTCTATATAGGAGCTACTTACAAATTGTCTGATGGTATATCCGTCTATGCTCAAGCGGAGAATCTGCTGAACAAACATTACTTAGTGTACTACGGTTGTCCGGCACAAAGCATTCGTTTTTTAGGAGGCGTCAGTTTCCGTTTTTAGATTTTTTTCTTATATAATAAGGTGAGAACGTAGTTTTTTTCCTACTTTTGCGGGCAAATCAACGGGATATGCCCGCTACAAAGTCAAAAATATGCAGAAAAACTTAGTTATCGTCGAGTCACCGGCAAAGGCAAAGACCATCGAAAAGTTTCTGGGCAAAGATTACGAAGTATTGTCCAGCTATGGCCACATACGCGATTTACGCAAGAAAAACTTCAGTATAGACATTGAGAATCACTTTGAGCCGCAATACGAAATACCGGCGGACAAAAAGAAACTAGTCGCCCAACTGAAGGAAGAAGCCGCCAAAGCCGAGACCGTGTGGCTGGCATCCGATGAGGACCGTGAGGGAGAGGCCATCGCCTGGCATCTGTATGAAGTGTTGGGACTGAAGCCCGAACACACACGTCGCATCGTATTCCATGAAATCACCAAGAACGCTATTCTGAATGCCATTGAGCATCCGCGTCAGATAGATTTGAACTTGGTAGATGCCCAACAGGCACGCCGCATACTGGACCGTATCGTAGGCTTCGAGTTGTCGCCTGTATTGTGGCGCAAAGTAAAGCCCGCCCTTTCGGCAGGTCGTGTACAATCCGTAGCCGTCCGTCTGATTGCCGAACGTGAGCGTGAGATCCAAGCCTTCCACAGCGAGGCAGCCTATCGGATAACCGCCATTTTCCCCGTACCCGATGCCAACGGCAAAATTGTAGACGTAAAAGCCGAATTGGAGCAACGCTTTAAAACCAAAGAGGAAGCACACAAGTTCCTCGAACGTTGTGAGAATGCCGAATTCACCATCCGCGACATTTCCACCCGCCCGCTCAAAAAGAGTCCGGCAGCTCCTTTCACCACGTCTACCCTTCAGCAGGAGGCAGCCCGCAAATTGGGTTTCTCCGTAGCACAGACCATGATGATAGCGCAGAACCTGTACGAATCGGGACACATCACCTACATGCGTACCGACTCTGTGAACCTCTCCGAACTGGCCATTGCCGCTTCCCGAGAGACCATCACCGCCAAGATGGGCGAACGCTATCTGCACTCCCGCCACTTCACGACCAAGACCAAAGGCGCGCAAGAGGCACACGAAGCCATCCGCCCTACCTATATGGACCACGCGAAGATAGAAGGCAGCGCACAGGAACGCCGCTTGTACGACTTGATATGGAAACGCACCATTGCCTCACAAATGGCCGATGCCGAACTGGAGAAGACCACTGTTACCATCGGCCTCAACAATGCGCCCGAAGAATTCACAGCCGTAGGTGAAGTGGTGAAGTTCGATGGTTTCCTGCGTGTCTATCGCGAATCACGTGATGACGAGGCTGAATCGGATGACGAAACCGGACTGCTTCCTCCATTATCCAAAGGAGAAACACTGAATTACGCACAAATCACCGCTACCGAACGTTTCACCCAACAACCTCCCCGCTACACGGAAGCCAGCTTGGTACGCAAGTTGGAGGAACTGGGCATCGGTCGTCCTTCGACTTATGCGCCTACTATTTCCACCATCCAACAGCGTGAATACGTAGTGAAAGGCGAAAAGCCCGGTAAGGAGCGGTCCTACAATGTATTGACCTTGCAAAAAGACCATCCTATCACGGACGAAACCCATACGGAACTGACCGGAGCCGAGAAATCCAAACTGATTCCTACGGACATCGGTATGGTAGTAAACGACTTTCTGACTCAATATTTCCCCGACATTCTGGACTACAACTTCACGGCCACCGTGGAAAAGCAATTTGACGAAATAGCCGAAGGGGAAGAGAAATGGACTGATGTCCTGAACCGTTTCTACAAGAAATTCCATCCGTCTGTGGAAAGCTCACTTGCCGTCAAGAGCGAGCACCGTGCAGGTGAACGCATGTTGGGCACCGACCCCTTCAGCGGCAAACCGGTATCGGTAAAAATCGGACGGTTCGGCCCCATGGTACAGATTGGCAGTGCGGACGATGAGGATAAACCACGTTTCGCCCGTTTGGAGAAAGGTATGTCCATCGAGACCATCACGCTGGACGAGGCGTTGAAACTCTTCAAACTGCCACGTACACTGGGTGAGCACGAAGGAGCGGAAGTCAAAGTAAGCAACGGCCGTTTCGGTCCCTACGTACAATGCAACGGAGTGTTTGCCTCCCTGCCCGCCGGTACCGACCCGATGACTGTCACCTTGGACGAAGCGGTAGAGCTCATCGAGACCAAACGCCAAGCAGAGGCCAAACGACACATCAAGAAATTCGAGGAAGAGCCCGACTTGGAAATTATGAACGGCCGCTACGGTCCATACATCGCCTACAAAGGAAGCAACTACAAGATTCCCGAAGGCATCACGCCCGAAGACCTCAATTTAGAAGCGTGTCTCAAGCTGGTAGCCCTGCAAAACGATACCGACCGACCGAAACGCAAAGGACGGACGACACGCAAGAAAGCATAAATCCTTTCATGGTGCCGGCTGGTGTTGGCGAACTTCCTCCACCAGTCGGCACTCTATCTCCACATCCCCCCGGATGTAGTAATGTCGACACACCTTCTGAAAGCGTTCATAGCATTCATTGGCTTTGGCTTCGTCATGCTCATGTAGAAGAGCCAAGGCATACTGAACCCGCAAGGCCGTCGGACGGAAGGCCGCTTGCATACGCAGGTATTTCACAAAGAACGGAGTAAGCAGGCGGTCAATGTCAGAAGGTTGGTGTGGAGCCATCAAGGTGAGGTAGACTGCCTCCATACTCAGCTCGTTTTGGTAGACAGGCACCACCTTTTCCCACTCCGGCTCTATGCGTTGCAGAATGGCACGTGCCTTGTCGAAATCCATCCGCATTAGGGCTAAGGAAATGTCGCTTGCCAAGGCCATCACATGCAGGGCATTAGAGAAATCCAGCGGGCGTTCGTCGCAGATGTAGGGATAATTGTCTAACTCCCGATTCTTCCCCTGCATCAACAATCCCATGATGCGCATGGTACGGAGAAAGATTTCTGTTGCAAAGGCATCTTTATGCAACTTCAGCAGGTTCATTCCGTCGTTGGGCAGACCGTTTACGGTAAGGGGAATCCCGTTGAGCAACGCCAAGAATACGCCCACCAGCACCATACCGACCAAAAAGCTCATTAACAGAAAAGGCAAGGAACTGAAAGACACCAACAACGGAATACTCGCCGCAATCACCAACAACCCATTGGCCAGCACACCACCCGCATTGTAAAACGCAATGCCACCGGGTGTATCGCCTCCTTCGGGTGGCAGCATCAGGCACTGGCCTCCGGCACCGGGCATGCTGAAGCGAGACAACTGCCAACGCCCGTCCCGCCGGCTCAACACCACGCCCATAATCATGAAAGACCCGAATCGCCAACCTCGCATTAGGGCTGCTACCATGTGTCCGGCTTCATGGGCAATGATGTGAATAAAGACAGACACAAACAAACACACGAGCAACCAGACCAACTTACCGATAAACTCGCCGAACGACATGCTTCCCCCATCCCTGTTCAGCACCAGCACAGCAATGAGAAAACCGCTCACCGCCGCCACTAAGAACGCCACCACAGCAGGCAAGTATTTCT
>CALUOV010000060.1 GCA_944322275.1 uncultured Bacteroides sp.
CATTGCACAATGCCCAGCCCGCGCTCATCGCCGGGGAAGTTCTTCGTACCGTTGAAGGCCATGTGTTCCAGGAAGTGAGCCAATCCGCGCTGTTGGGGCTCTTCGAGGATGGAACCTACCTTTTGCGCGATGTGGAATTCCACACGGTTTTCAGGCTTTTCGTTGTGACGGATGTAGTACGTCAGTCCATTGTCCAGCTTTCCGATACGTACGTTCGGGTCAACAGGGATGGATGGCAATTGCTGGGCAAAAGCCATTCCTGCGCAGCCGGAGACCAAAGCTGCGGCTACCATCATTGTTTTGAGAAGATGTTTCATACTTTTTTATATAAGAATATTGTTCAATCGGGTATAATTAAGGTGATGGCTTCGTGCAGTACACCAATCTCTAAAGGAAAATGGCGGTCGAGGATACGTCCGTCCAAATCCACTACAGCGTTTTGCGCTCGTAACACTTTGACGTGTTGGGTGCGGTAGGGGTGCACCATTTTGTGGTTGAGGATGCGTCCTTGTATCAGCATCCACAGTCCTGCCCATAATTGGCGCAACTCCGGACGATAGATGACAGACACGTCCAGCCACCCGTTGTAAGGCACGGCACTGGGTGTCTGCCCCCATCCACGGGCACTTCCTATGCATACGGTCATAATACGACCGCGGATGTGCTCATCGTTTATTTTTAAATGCATGCGGTGGAGCTTGCGTTCGAAGATAAGAGAGAGCAGTGCCATGAAATAAGAAAGATATTTCACACCCCAGAAGCGTTTGCACTGGTCGGTTATTTTCACGATGCGCGCCCCGAGGCCAATGTTGATGGCATTGAGGAAATAGCGCGTCAGGTGTTGGTGTCCGTCGTAATAATAGCACGTGCCTACATCAATGCGCCTGCGCCGTCCGTGAATGATGCAGTCCACCGCCTCCTTGTATTCCGAGCTCATGTCCCAATAGTCGGCAAAGTCATTGCCGATGCCGTTGGGGATGATGCCGATGGCGATGTCCTCTTTGTCGGGAGCATCGGAGTGCATGATGCCGTTGATGGCATCGTTCAAGGCACCGTCTCCACCTACGATGACGATGGTGCGGTAGCCGTTATTGGCCAATATGCCCGCCAACCGTTCTACCGAACCGAAGCCTTCGGATTGTACATAGTCGTAGCACACGCCCCGACTGTCCATATAGGCTTTTATTTCTTTCCAGCGTTTCTGCACCTTGCGGGTGCCTGCCTTGGGGTTGTAGATGATCCCCCATCTGTCTGGTGTCTTGTTCATAGTTTTCTTATAGTCTCTCCTTGGTGTGAAAATGTTACCCGCAAATGTACTAATTCTCTTTGAGTTTTGCTTGTACAAAGGCTATCTTTTCTTCCACTGGCAGACATGCGTCTACCCAATGGATGGTAAATCCCCGCCGTTCCATGCCTCTGAACCACGTCATCTGTCGTTTGGCAAACTGGTGTATGGCGGTTTCCAGTCCGGTAAACATCTCGTCATAAGCCAGCTTCCCGGTCACATAAAGGGTCAGATACTTATATTCCAGCCCATAATAAATAAGGTCTTCGGGGGCAATGCCTCTATTTAACAGCTGCCTTACTTCGTCTGCCATGCCTTCGTCCAAGCGTTGCCTAAGGCGGCGGGTTATCTTCTCGCGGCGTAGTTCGCGGTCAATGTCCACACCGATGATGAGACTCGTCAGATGAGGAAATTCCCGCTCGCTCACCGGGGTGTGCAAGTAGTATTCTTCTATCTCGATAGCGCGAATGGCCCGTTTGGCCGTGTCCACGTCCGTAGTGTTGTGCAGGGTTTTGTATCGGCTCAGGATTTCAGTCAGTTCTTCCAATGACTTGTCGGCCAGGCGGGCGCGCAACTCCGGATTTTCCGGCACGGGTATCAGCCGGTAACCTTTGAGCACCGCTTCCAGATACAGCCCCGTACCCCCGCAGAGGATGGGCAGGTCAATCCCTCGCCGAGTGATGTCCTTGTAGGCACTTAGAAAGTCTCTTTGATACTCAAAGACATTGTATTTGTAGCCAGGCTCGGCAATGTCTATCAGGTGGTAGGGCACTTGATAACCGTCTACGGTATAATCAGCCAAGTCTTTGCCCGTACCCAAATCCATGTCCCGATACACTTGTCGCGAATCCGCACTGATGATTTCGCTCCCCATTCGTGCGGCCAGTGCGGCGGCGAAAGAAGTCTTGCCCGATGCGGTTGGTCCCAAGATAGTTATCAAATCGTAATGTGACATGCGTAAGTCCATTTTTATATTGGTCGGACAAAGATACATTTTTTAGGAAAGAAACACCTCTTTTTGCGCAGAATCTTTTAAGCCTTCCCACTTTCTATAAGAAATATTTCTTCTGATGCCCTCTTGTACATTCCAAAAGAAGGCTCTATATTTGCATCACCCTAAAAAGAAAATAAAACCATACCGAAGGATAAGCAACGAGACACATGAGCGAAACGAAATCCATCATCATAAAAGGCGCACGAGTCAACAACTTGAAGAATATAGACGTGGAGATACCCCGCAATCGATTGGTCGTAATTACCGGGCTGAGCGGATCGGGCAAGTCGTCTTTAGCGTTCGACACCCTCTATGCCGAAGGCCAACGCCGCTACGTAGAGAGCCTCAGCAGCTACGCCCGCCAATTCCTGGGACGCATGAGCAAGCCAGAGTGCGACTTCATCAAAGGCATCCCTCCTGCCATTGCCATCGAGCAGAAAGTAAACAGCCGCAACCCCCGTTCCACCGTAGGCACATCGACTGAGATATACGAATATCTGCGCCTGCTCTACGCACGCATAGGACGGACATTCAGTCCCGTGAGCGGGCAAGAGGTAAAGAAACACTCCGTAGAGGACATCGTGCGCACCACGCTGGACTATCCCGACGGCACCCGTTTCACTGTCCTGACACCTCTCGTCATTCCCCCTGGACGCACCTTGCTGGAGCAACTGGACATGGACCTGAAGCAAGGCTTCACGCGTCTGGAAGTGAACGGCGCGATGACTCGCATAGAGGATTACAAGCCTTCGCCCGATGACACGCTCTTTCTTCTGATAGACCGCCTTTCTACCTCACACGAGAAAGACGCCCTGAGCCGTCTGACCGACTCCGTGGAGACTGCCATGTACGAGGGGAACGGAGCCTGCCTGTTACGCTTCTACGAGGCAGACGGAGGAACCAGCCTCCGACGGTTCAGCACGAAATTCGAGGCGGACGGCATTTGCTTTGAGGAGCCCACCGACCAGATGTTCTCCTTCAACTCCCCCATCGGAGCCTGTCCGGAGTGCGAGGGTTTCGGAAAAGTGATAGGTATTGACGAGCATTTGGTAGTGCCTAACCGCTCCCTGTCCGTGTACGATGGATGTGTGGTATGCTGGCGCGGAGAAAAAATGGGCGAATGGCGCGACATGGTCATCCGCGGAGCCGAGCGGGCGGGATTCCCCATCTTCACGCCTTATTACGAACTGACCGATGAGCAACGCCGCATGTTGTGGGAGGGGACGCCCTACTTCGAGGGTATCCATGCTTTCTTCCGCATGTTGCAGGAAAATCAATACAAAATACAATACCGCGTCATGCTGGCCCGGTACCGAGGCAAAACGCTCTGTCCCAAGTGCCATGGCACACGCCTCAAGCCGGAAGCCACCTACGTGCGTGTGGGCGGAAAAAACATCTGTCAACTGGTTGACCTGCCCATCACAGAGCTCCAGGCGTTCTTCGACCACCTGGAGCTGACCGAGCACGAGATGCAAGTGGCCAGCCGCATACTGACCGAAATCAAGAGTCGCATCCGGTTCCTCATCGATGTGGGACTGGGTTACCTGACCCTGAACCGTCAAAGTAACACCCTCTCCGGCGGCGAGAGCCAGCGTATCAACCTGGCCACTTCGCTGGGGAGCAGCCTTGTGGGAAGCCTCTACATCCTGGATGAGCCAAGCATCGGCCTGCACAGCCGCGACACAGACCGCCTCATCCACGTTCTGCGCCAACTTCAGCAACTGGGTAACACTGTGGTGGTCGTAGAGCATGATGAGGAAATCATCCGTGCGGCGGACTACATCATCGATATAGGGTCCAAAGCAGGACGACTGGGCGGAGAAGTGGTATATCAGGGAGACATGAAGGACCTGAAGCAACACACGCAGAGTTACACCGTGCGCTACCTGCTGGGTGAAGAAATCATACCCGTGCCCAAAGAACGCCGCCAATGGAATAAATACATCGAGTTGAAGGGTGCCCGTGAAAACAATCTGAAAGGTATTGACGTGCGCTTCCCGCTGAATGTGATGACCGTAGTGACTGGTGTAAGCGGCTCGGGCAAATCTACCCTGGTACGCGACATCTTCTATCGAGCCCTCAAACGTGAATTGGATGAATGTTCAGAGCGCCCGGGCGAATTCGCATCCATAGGAGGCGACCTGCGTGACCTGCGCAACGTGGAGTTCATCGACCAAAACCCCATCGGAAAGTCCTCGCGAAGTAACCCCGTGACCTATATCAAAGCTTACGATGACATCCGCAAGCTCTTTGCCGACCAGCCCTTGGCCAAACAGATGGGGTACACACCGGGCTACTTCAGCTTCAACACCGACGGAGGCCGGTGCGAGGAATGCAAAGGCGAAGGCACCATCACTGTGGAGATGCAATTCATGGCCGACTTGGTGCTGGAGTGCGAGTCATGCCACGGCAAACGTTTCAAGTCTGACATTCTGGAAGTGAAATTCCACGGAGCAAGCATCTACGATGTGTTGGAAATGACCGTCGACCAAGCCATCGACTTCTTCCGGCAATACGGACAAGCCAAGATAGCCGACCGCCTCGTCCCCCTACAGGACGTAGGACTGGGCTACATCAAATTAGGGCAATCCTCCTCCACTCTGTCCGGAGGTGAGAACCAGCGTGTGAAACTGGCTTACTATCTCAGTCTGGAAAAAGCCGACCCCACGCTCTTCATCTTCGATGAGCCTACCACGGGCCTGCACTTTCACGACATACGCAAGCTGCTCGAAGCCTTTGATGCCCTCATCCGACGCGGACACAGCATTACGATTATCGAGCACAACTTAGATGTAATAAAATGTGCCGACTACATCATCGATTTAGGACCGGAGGGAGGTGATCAAGGTGGCAACATTGTAGTCGTTGGTACACCAGAAGAAGCTGCCCGATGCGAAGCAAGCTATACGGGACGGTTCCTGAAAGAGAAACTGAAAGCGTGAAACTAGGTTTTCCTACAAAAAACTTTCGCCCCTAACCGAATACTCGATTAGAGGCGAAATAAACAAAACAAACAATTTATAAGAATTACACACCTGCCCTTTTTCACAAAAGAACAACTGCAAGTGCTTTTCATTATTTAAAGGTCAACAAAATGATGTTCCTATATAGTTCAGTTCTTAATGTAAAGTTCATCGTCCCTCTCTTCCCTACTACACTCATTCATTCCCTACCGATTCTCCCGGTTCAGGTTCAGGCTCGGGCTCTTCCACCTTTTCCTTAAACTTGTACTCATCCCCATTGACATACAGATTCTTTATGTTTTCTTCTTCACCTTCTCCCTTATCTCCATAAAGATTCACGCCATCCTGTAATAAAGTCAGGTTATAGCCTTGACCATCCAGGACATAACCTTCGGGAATGGTGATGGCCCCTGTTGCCCCTCTCCAATCTACATGGGTAAAAAAGCGGATGGTTTTCGTATTGTTATCTTCATCGATATCTACCAAATAATCCGGTATATTCACAGGGTCACTTTGCAAAGCATTCAGCAAGGCTTCCGCATCTTCCTGTGTATAGATGCCGGGGACACGGTGCTGGGGAACGGTTTTTTCTTTGTCATCTTCCCAGTCTACAATGCGCGAACCGATACCCGTACCTCCTCCGTCCGTTATTTGCATGCTGATGTGTAGTTCTTGGTTTCCTTTCAATTCGGTAATTGTAGGTGAAGAACCCACTAATGTACCTGTATAACTTCGGGTTGTAGAGGCTCCGCCAATTGTAACTTCCGCATTGACTATGAAATAGCCGGGTTGTTCGTAGTAGGGAGTTTCCTCTTCACCGGCGAAAGTGAACGGTTTGACATACAGATTGGTTTGGCCATCCTCTCTCCAATTCCATTCAATTCCCGTTTCCGTTGCTTCTGTATAGATATCACTATATGGAGGCGTTGCAGCATTGGTAACAACAAACTTAGCACTTGTATACAGATTGGGGAAAGTAAGGGTACACTTTGTTACGGGTTCAGAAGAACCGTCTGCACGGAAGTGCCGGATATTATCAATAACAATTTTGCCTACCGGATGATAGAAGTGCAAGCCAACGTATTGGTTATTTTCATCGTAAGTAAGCGGACCTTGTTTGGTTACAATGAAATGTTCCAGCTTTGTTTTTTCTTCTGTCCCGAAGATAACTGTACCCGTAGTGGGATAAGTTTCTCCTGTTTGGTTATCCATCTTTACACCGCCTGTCACCTCTCCATCAGTATCCACATTCGGTTGCGTCCAGGCATAAAACAGATGACTGGCTGTGGTGCTTTCCCATTTCAAAGGCTCTTGCTCTTCTTTTGTTTCCAATCTGCCTTGTTCACCGCCACTTGGCTGATAAATTCGGATAGTAGGATCTTGTTCATCTATTTTCTGGTAGATATAGAAATCCATCTCTCCGTAACCGTCATTTTGCCCGTTGATAATGATATAGTTATCACTACGTGTGCTTATCTCCTTTGTCTCTTTTACCGAGCCAAGGAACATAATGTTCTCTTCCGCTGGGGCAAGCGGTGTATGGCCCTGTTCCTCGTCCGTACAGGCTCCCATGGTGGCCAGCGTCAGAAGAGTTGCGGCATATAGTTTAATGTCATGAAACTGTTTCATTGTTTTCCTGTGCTTTTAGGGTTAGTTTTCTCCCGGAAGGTCTCCAGAGGTAATTTCATCATCGATGTCTTCCAACTCACCCGGAGTGTGGCTTTGGTTGGAGTCAGCGGTAGAATTCGCATCGGCTCTTCCGGCTATCTTTCCTTTATAATAGTTCGGGCTTGTGCCTTCGTAGACGTTTGCAAAGTTTATCCATGTCGTGTTATTGGAAGTAGGCGACTCGAATGCTTGTCCGAACAGTCCTCCGGTAGCATAAATGGAGTTTTCATAAGGCTCGAATCCACCTGTAGCTGAGTCATCGCTTGGCTCGTATAAAGTACCGGATATTTCATTCTCCTGAATTCCGTCTACCCAATAAGCGTATCCTACGGCTCCTCCAGCGTATGCGTGTCCTTCGGCACTGTCATCTCCATGGCCTTCAGAGTAAGCAAGACCGCACTTGATGGTTCCGTCAAATTTGCAACGGAAGATGCCGTTGGTAGTCGTTGCATGCGATCCTTGTGTGCCACGTGCCATACCTGCCAGTCCTCCGGTATAGACCATGGTACCACGGGTATTCGAAGCGTCTACTTCTGTATTGGTTAGGGTGCAGTCTTCGATACGTCCATTCGACAGTCCTACCAGTCCTCCAGTGTTCCGGTCGTTCGTCGTGTTAGGGCAGGAACTGATAACGGTAAGAGAGCCCGGAGTTTCTTCTTCCATGCGTGATACTTGGCTGAGATGTCCCGAAGAAGTAAGCTGGCCGATTACTCCGCCTACATTCACCGTACCGATTTCTCTCTCTGTCTCTATAGTTGCTACTTCCACTTTGATGTTTCCCGTAAAGCGGATGTTGTTTATCCGGCCTTGGCAATTCCCGACAGCTGCCCCTACATTGAATATGAGGTCGGAATTCTGAGGTGGTTTGGCGGAAATGACAATGCCACCTAAACGTACGTTGTCTATATTGGCTTTGTCAGGATCATCCGCAGCGATTTGACAGGTTCGGGCAATGGTTCCTACCGCACTGGCGTTTGTCGACGGCTCCTCATTCTCCTTAATTACGATATTCTCCTCATTATAAATACCTAAGTTGGCTATTCTTCCGCCTTGGATATTGTCAAACAAGGGTCTTGCGACATTCTGTATATAGTGCCCATTCCCGTCAAACGAAGCGGTAGAAGGCAAGTCTATCCTGGTGAAGGAATTCCCTTGAAAATCTACATTGACCAACAGAGTGGTAGCTCCGTCTCCATCGGCTGCAAGTACGATCTGATCGTCTTTCTTGTATTCATCGCCATCGTGAATGGCTTTCAGAAAGGCGTCAATATCAACTGCTGTCATTTCTACCTTCTCCGGATCTTTCTCCGGGTCTTCTTCTCCGTTGTCATCGTCTTCGATGGTGATGCTTCCGCTATGTTGGGTAAAGTCGATGACATACGATGTACCGGCTTTCAAATCACGTAACCCTTCAATATTCAGTCCGCGGTAAGGACGGTCGTAACGGTAGTTCAGTTTCATTCCGTAATAATCGCCCGGCGCTAAATAAAAGGTCAGGGTATTGTCTGTAGTCCGTTGGGCTGCGATGTGCGCGTTTTCTCCGGTAGAGGTAAATTGATCCTCGTCAGGGATCGTTTCGTTTCCTGCATCATCTCGTGCAAGTAGCAATTGGAATTGATTCTTGATAGGATCTGCATTATTTTCCTCATCGGTCTTTGCCCAAAACTCAATGGCATCGCTCGACAGGTTGATCAAGGTCAGCTTGGCGCACAGATGCCGGAAGACCAAATGCACGGCATTTCCGTATGGCACAGGTTCTTCGGTCACGGCTTTAAGCGGGTCGGTTAAATCCGTTATTTCCTGAAGTACTACGGTCTTGGGGCTTGTGGTCAGTAACAAACCTTCCGAATCGTCTATATAATAAGCCGTAAAGGTGGCATAGGCTGCATTATAAGGCCATGTCATCTGTGTATTTTCCACCGCTTGCCATTCATCGTTGGCTTCATTGAATTGTAGCAATGCATATTTGCTGACGGTCTGGTTCTCATCCGGTTCTCCATTTTCAACCAGCAACGTAAAAGTGGCAGATACATGAAGGCGGTCTCCATCTTCGAATGCTTGCTTATAGTTATCCATCGCCCGTGAAGTGGCATTTCCTTCGCTCTTCATTGGAGGTAAGGCTTCCGTAATGAACGTAACGGACAGTCCTTCTTCGGGATTCCGTTGGACTGTATCGTTGTTTGCTTCCCATTCGTCTTGGCAAGCACCCAGGCAGGAAGCAAGTGCGATACATAAGATAGTTATATATTTATTCATGGTGTACAGGGTTTATTCGTTTTCGTTGATTTCATCATTATTGCTTATCGGGCGGAACAACACATCGGCATACCGGTTTCCCTCGAAAGATACTGTTCCGGCTGTTGTTCCTACAATGTAGTCGCTTTCGTTCGAATCCGTACCGGTCAGGGTTCCGCTTTTATACGTATTATTCGTAATCGAGCCGCCTGTGGCTTCTCCTACAATAGCTCCTACTGGCCCTTGGGCTTCGATGTTGAATCCGTTCAGGGTGCAGTCGGTTATCGTTCCTCCGGTCATTTGGTTGGCAAATGAACCGACAAGCGCATCGGCTTGTGTTGCCAGGATATGGACATCTTCCAGCTTCACGTTTTGCAGGATACCTCCCTCAGTCAATATGCCGATAAAGCCGGGAGTCTCTCCACTTAATGTTACATGGGAGATTGTATGGTTCAATCCGTCCAATACATCGCCAAAAGTGGTGATATACGAACTGAATGTAAAGCCTGTGCAGTCGATGTCGTTACGTAAGAAGAACGTCCACTTATCTTCGGTGGTTTCATTGTAATCACCATAATTCTTCAGTAGCTTTCCATTTTCGCCTTCCGGATTAGGAACCTCTTCATTACGATATCCGTTGTAAGCGGTTATCCAATCTTCTAAGTCTTCGGTCGTATTAATACCCGGATTTTGGTCTACTTTTACCTCTACACTATTCCATTCGGTAAACTTCCAGGGCCAAATAGTAGGTTCGTCACCAATCATCTGGAGGCGGACAAAATGGCGTTTGCCTCTTTCCAAGGTGATTGTCTCTGATGGGTAAACATACTGTTTTCTGTCGAAATCATCAATCAGTTCGATATGGTCTATTTCAACCCCATTGGGAAGAAGGACATAGAAAAAAGAGTTTGCAGGATACTCATCGTCCAATTCGTATGTATTGATTTTAGCGGTAAATTGGGTGTAGTCTTCATCAGTTGACAGAGTCGGAGTAATGTTTGTCCGCCCGTTATTGACGGTTACCTTTTCTACTCCATTTTTCAATACAACGGTGATACCGTCCTTATTCTTTGTAGTTGCCTGACTGAATCCTTCTTCATCCGGGATGATAAACAGCATGGAGAAGGCATGGGTGAAACTGAAATTCAACATGCCTCCGCTTGGTCCGCTGCTGTCATCTATCAATAGGTCAATGACATTACCACTCTCATCATAGATGGCAATGTCGTTGCCTTGGTTTTTAATATTGTAGGGATAATAAGCAAATACATGTCCCCAATAGGCAGACTTTTCGAGATCCAAGTTCTCACTGGAGAATGTTTGGTAGAAATCATCTCCCTCTTGTTGTCCCGTTGAGGTATAAGTCAGGCATTCGTTCGAAAATCCCGGTGTATTTCCTTCGTTATTACGCACTGAATAAAAACCGATTTGTTGTCCTTTTTTAAAGCCACCGGCTTTGTATGATCCGAATTGGTCTACCGGTTGTTCTTCCACGTCTCCATCTGCACGCGATTGCACCGTTACGGCATCTTCAATGTATCCCGTAATGCGTACTTTCTCCGTGCCTTGTTCCCACGTAGCATTGTCTTCTTTCGTGCATCCTGTTGTTCCTATATATATAAAGGAGAGCAGGCACGCCAGTTGTCCGTATTTCGTTAAGGTCTTTTTCATAATTGTTCCTCCTCCTGTTCTTCTATCGGGGTTTGTGTATTACCTTCATCAGGATTTTGTTCTTGGTTTTCACCTTCGTTTGCATCCGGTTCGGCGTAAGTTTCAATTAAATCTTTCACATCTGTTTTCCCGAAAACAGTCCAACCAGATAATTTTAAAATAAGATTAGTATCGTTATTAAATTTCGAGAATTGATCCGTATTTTCGCCTATATTGGCAAAGACATGAATCGTCCATTTGCCATTGCTATATGTGCCGAAGCGTTTCAAGGTAGCATTCGATTCCGAAGGATCTCCATTGTAAGCAGCGACCACTTCTTCCCAATCATCTTCATCGTAAATACCTAACTGGCGGGAAATGATGCCGCCTATTGTACCGATATTGTGCCACTTTTCTACAACAGCAGGCAGGAATAGGATGTCACGATTGCCCACTTCATCAACCAAGGTTACGCGGATGGTCAGCAGCCTTCCCGCTTGAAATTCCAAAGGTTCTGGTTCGCCCCCAAATTCAAAGTCATCATCATCGGTGGAGGTATTGGTATTGGGAAACATATAACCAGTTAGTTTTCCACGATAGGTCGTGGTTTCCCCTCCGGCAAACACTTGGATGGTCAGTTCCGGACGTCCGTTTGTGGCGAATGTTTGGGGTGGAAGTATCCAGCTTGGAGTAAAGTTTCCTATTTCTGTCAAATCGCCTTTTTCTAATAAGGTAATGGTAGACGTTTTGTTATCCGCTGTAACAGCACCAGTCGTTCGATTGAAACTGGCTGGGATGGTCTTTACTCCGGATAAAGAAACCGTGTATACGGGATCTGTTGGAGGTATAACACCTTCGTATCCTATTTCTACACGTACTCTTGACATCCGGTGAGTAAGGGTAAACGATAGGGTCTGAGTATTCCAACCTACGTTCTGTAACCTTCCCCACACAATGTCATTCTGGTCATCCGCCTCAGCTTTGTATTCGGAGGCTTTATAATCTTCGCCTAACTGAATGGTTTGAGTGGTTTCGCTAGTTTCTACATTATCTAAGTAAAAAGTCGCACTTCTACCAGAGGTGGTGACATTTTCCCAGTTGAGCGGGTAGCTTTGGGATTCTTGGCCTTCTCCCGATGCCGCTTCGTAAACCCATGGATATCCTATACCGTTTTCGAATAAGGTTTCAACGGACTGCAGGGCTTCAGCATTGGTGGGATCGGCAAAGGAGAGATAATAGGTACCCTCCTCTATCTCACCGGATACTACCCGTGTACCCGTCAAGTTCCCTTCATCGATGGATGCCGAAAGGGCGATAGGCTGACTGTCCGCTTGCGGTTGCACAACCGATTCTTTTTCGGAGCAAGCAGAAAGAGCCAGCCCTATGGCGATTGGTAAAACAAATTGATTCAGTCTCATAATTCATCTTCTATCTGGTGTGTCTTGTAATCTTTATCATTATGGTTTGAGAAACCGGTCTTAACGGTTTACGATTGAGGTTCGGTTGCAGGCGTTTCTGTTTCCGAATCCGATTCTGTTTCCGGTTCCAGAACGATACCGGTATACCAATCTCCCCAGTCACTGATAGATGCACTCACTTGAATGATTTCAGGCACCTCATGGTCGTAGGTCAGTTTGAGGGTCGTGATATGTTCTTGTTCCAAAGAGAAGTTTGTAGTCGGCGTGAAATAATAGGTTTTCTCTACCGCTTCTTTCCATTCGCCATCTGCAGGATCAGGTTCTCCGGGGTAGGTCAGAATAGAAAATTCTACCAGTTCTTTTCCGTTTTCTATTTCTTGTGCAGGAAGAATAGCACAATAAACATAGCTTTGCGTTTCTGTATTGTTCTCGTCCGGTCCTTCTATCTGGAGCATTTGGATAGATTCGTCTTCTCCTGTTACTCGTACTGGGCGTAAGCCATCGTTGTCTACGGCAGAAGTATAGTCCACTTCATAACCCCGTTGTATCTTTACCAACTTCACGCTTTGTACGGCATTGGATGGAAACCCGCCTTCGTCTTGTGGCATGGAAATCGGCAAATCCACTTTTACCCGTATCATGGAGAAAGCGTGGTGGAAATACAGTTCCACCATCTCGTAGCGTTCGTCCAAGTCTTGCCAATGGTAAGCCAACAAAAGGTCGGACTTCCAGAAGTTCTCTATGGTAGATTGGTCCTCTTGCACTTCATCAAAAGGTTCATATCCTAACGGATAGCAAACCGCCTCGAAGATAAAGTGGTTGGCAGTAGGGGTTATTTCATTCCAATCGAAACCATCATTAGTAGGGTTTTCTCCTGTATAAGGTGTAAAGTTTGAATAAGGTTCTGTCTCCTCAGTTTCATTGCCTTCTCCTGTATAGACGTATTCCTCATATTCGTCAGGAGTGTTAAAATCGGGCACGGAATAGTTTACCGTATTCACAATCCGGATCCGGCTTTTATCCTTAATGAAATGCTGGTGACGGTAATCATCAATATCTAATTCGGTGTCGCCACCGCTCCGTGACATAGCACTATGGATGTTTGCCGAAAAAGAAACAGCCGTATCCGTCGGTTGAGTATCCGGCAGATTGTTTACTGCTTCTTCCGAAGAACAAGCGGCAAGCAAGAAGCATATCGGTAGGATGTATTTCTGTTTCATACGTTCAAGTTTTTACGGGTTCTGTCTGTCTTCTTCTGATTCAAGTTCTCCCTCTACTTCGTCTCCCTCTTGCCAATCGATGATGATACCAAAAGGATTCTGACCTTCCCCATTCTCTAACTGCTTGATGGTGGCTTTTATTTTTATATACGTACCTCGGAAGAGGGAGGGAAGATTAGGCAGTACGGCATCGTATACCCGGTCGTTAATGACACAGGAAACGGTATATTGCTGCTGTCCTGTTGTCGGATCAGAATCGGCTTTGCTTTCGTGTAAGTAGAAAGGCTCGGTGGCTGAGTAGAGAGTAGCGTTTTCCCCTGCTGCTATCTTAATTTTTTCATCAAGTTCTTCATTAAATGTATCCTGATCGGCATCGTCAGGAACATTGTAATTCGTAACGCCTTCATCGTCTCCATTCAAGTCTGCATTATTGTATTGAGCCAATACTTTACTATACCATCTGTCTTCTTCCGGTGTATTTTCGTTTTCACCGGTGATGTGCGGAATCAGGTAAGAGTTTTGGGCTATGGGAGTCAAACGCCATTCGCTGATGGTAACCTCTTCTTCACTTTCGTTTGTAAACTCAAAACTGATTTTATTTGCCGCATGAGCAATCCACAAATCTTCGGTTTGGTTTACATCTCCTACATGAATGCTATATTTGGCAGTAGCAGGCAGTAAGAAACCTTCTGCTTGTGGTTGACCTGAAAACCAGCCTTCTGCCGTTTTAAGTTCAACGTTATCTAAGTTGTTTATGCTTATTTCTTCATTTTGAAGTATGCTTTCACAGTTAGCAAGCAGGTAAATGGTCTTGGTTTCGTCTTTCTTCACTTTGAAAATTTGCTCACTTGCCTCGAATACCCCCTCTTCAAATTCGAATAATTCGTTATGCTCTATGTTATTAGATTGGTCGAAGATAATAATGCGCAAAGTATGCATCAATTCATACTCCTTTGCTACATTTGCATCCTCACCGAAATCAGCACGTGTAGCCATTGCCGCAGAGATGGAAAGATCTACCCACTCCGGAACTGGCTGCACGTCTTCCTGTTCCTGACACGAAACAAGCGGCAGGAGCGTCAGGCAGATGCATAGAATATATGTAAGGTATCTGTTCATGTCAATGGTATTTTATTCAGTCGTACTACCCAGTCGTTGATGATGATGACGGTCTGCAACCATACGCGGTTGTCGTCCAGGAAGAAGATGAGCGACCATTCGCTTTCGCGGTCAAGAAACTCCTGGTCCGGCATGTCGGCATAGAGGTCGCTTTTCAGCAGGAGCAGGTAATCGTTCAGCGGAATGTTCACAATCTCCCTTCCGTCCTCCCGGGCCGTGATAATCAGGCGGGGATGATTCTCCACCATCAGGCGGGAAGTGGACAATTCGGCATAAGCCACCGTCACTTCCGAGTTCTCTCCCCCACTCTCTCCTACGGTCTCCTCACCTTGGCTCCAAGGCGTATAGGTGATGGTGCCGTTCGGTATCAGACTGTTGTCGTAGTTGAACAAGGTGTTGTCATCCGTAATCTGGAAATCGAAGTCATCAGCGGACAACGGCTGATAGTTGAGTTGCTGGAGGATAATCCGCACGTTGTTGGTGTTCTTCATCATGTAGAGGGTGTAGTCCTTATAGTCCTCTCCGTCCACCGTCACTTCCAGATTGCCGTAGAACAAATCGTGCAGCTTCACACCGGAGGTTTCTCCATCCCACTGCATGGCCACATTCATGTCCGTCCACTGGCTGCCTGCAGCGGGTTCCGCCACCGGAGCAAAGGTATGTTCCTCACATGCCAGTCCGCCGTAAGCCACAAACCGGTAGCTGCCTTCTTCCAGGTCTATCCGCATGCGGTAGTTCTCATCCTTCAGGACTTCACTTGTCTCCGTACGGGTGGTGACGTAGTTGCCGTCCGCATCGTAGATATACAGTGTCACGCAGTCCACCTTCGGAGGAAACGCGTTGGCATACTCCATATTATAATCGTAGACGAATCGCAGGTTCACTCCCAAGGGACAAGGCTGCAAGTCATCCTTGATGCAGGATGCCAGCGTAACCAAGATCAGGGCTACAGGGAGCAGCGCCCGTACTATGGATGTTATATATCGTTTCATGACATTTAGAGTTTTATTCAAATACAATTTCATTTACACGTACCACCCAAGGCAATACTTTGACGTTCACTTTGAAGAACACATTGTCGGGCTCTTCTTCCGGATGCTCATCCGGAATTTCCGGTTCGGGGTTTTTACTGCCAAAGCGATAAATGGCTTCCACACTCAACTTGTAGACGTTGTTGCGGACTACGGCAAATTCCATCGGACCCATTTCTGTCGATCTGTTATTGTCGTTGTGTCGGTTCCAGTAATAGTAGTAAGTGATATATTTTCCATCTGTAGGCTTGTAGACGGTAAATCCGGCATCTTCGTAGG
>CALUOV010000061.1 GCA_944322275.1 uncultured Bacteroides sp.
TGACAGGAGTACGTCCGCCCGAGGCAGTGGAAATACTGAATGAGGGCTTCCCCGCCTATCAGTTGCAGGAACATCAGATAAGCGATGCATTGATAGCTTGCGTAGGCAAAGCAATGTCTGCTTTGCGAAAGGACAGACCGCAAAATATAGACGCGTTTTTAGAATTATTAGGGGGAAAAGACGCAACCGACAAAAAACGCATTCGTTTACATAATTCCATCGATGATATTTTGTTTTCATTCACAGACTCACCCATCCCCGGGTATCGTAGCTTTATCGCCAAATTCACACGGGCATCCGCTACGGTTCAAACCTTCATCGAAAACGAACTCATCACAAAGGAAACCATAGCCTACAGCCCGGCACAATTTGAAGCGTTGATTTCCGCCATCAATGCATTAAAGCTATATAAGGTTTCATCCAATCTCAGAAGGCAATCCATGGGGGGAGAAACCATTCGGCTGGGAGTGGAGAATAAATTGGACGTATATCATTATGGCACAAGAGGAAACCAGGAAGGGACACTCATCGGGGATGTCTATCCGCTCTTGGAGCTTATCAAAAAAGAGATTCCAGGCTTCTCCGATTTATGGGTCAAAAAACAAGAGTCTCCCCACGATTCCGAGCCACAACCTACAGTAAACTTCTGGCAGAAATACAAAAGAGTCATCATCGGGGGACTGGTCGGTTGTTTGATTGCGGCGGGATTCGTAATGACTTACAATACCAATAATAGAAATTCATATTCGACCGAACCCTCAATTGCAGTAGATCCTTCCTATTTATTTGAAGAAGAAAATAACAGTGATATATTTTCCGACTCTATAGCAACCGAAGAAGTTTTTATGGATAGTGTTATCTCTTCTACATATACACCATCGAGACAAATTATAGGAACAGAAAACGGATATACAAAATATTCTGATAGGACAATTGAGGACGGAATGAATAGCCTGATGTGGATGGAACAAGATTATATAGCCTATACTGGCAAGTCGTTACCTAACGCTTCATGGCACGAAGCTGTTAAATGGGCTTCGGAAATGAATCAAATGAAATTTGCTGACTATAGCGACTGGCGGCTCCCCTCGGTAAAAGAAATGGTTACCTTGGTCAGGCCCCAAAAGCAACGGAATTTCTGCAAACGCTTTTTTGCTCCCACCAACGCCTACGCTTTTTGGACCAATCAATCCGTATCCTCAAACGTAAAAAGTTATGTAACTGCGGATGGGTTTGCAACCTCCGGAGACGTGGAAGGGCAACGAGAATACGGAGATGGCGATTTATTTGATTTTTCCGTAAGATTAGTGCGCACAATCCAATAAAGCATCTTCAAATAAATGGAAAGCAACTTAAAACTCAATAGTATGGAATCGATCACACTAAAACCAGGTACCCTTCTACAAGGCAAGTCCTACACCTACACCATTCAGAAAGTGTTAGGCCAAGGCACATTCGGTATCACCTACTTGGCAACGACCAAAGTGAAAGTCACCGGAGCCTTGGGAGAGCTTGATACAACCATTCAGGTCGCCATTAAGGAATTCTTCATGAGCGACATCAACGGAAGGGAAGACAACACCGTGACCAGCGGAAGCAAAGGAGGCGTCTACGACAAGTACAAACAGAAGTTTGCCCGCGAAGCGGAAAACCTCAGCAAGCTGCATCACCCGCACATCGTCAAAGTGCTGGAGTATTTCGAGGCGAACAATACCGTCTACTACGCCATGGAGTATGTGGAAGGAGGCAACTTAAACGAATACATTGAGCAAAAAAACGGACTCCCGGAAGCAGAATGTGTGAAATATGCCCACCAGATAGGTTCCGCCCTCTCTTATATGCACGCCCACAAAATGCTTCACTTAGACTTGAAGCCGGGCAATGTCATGCTGCGCAAGAACGGGGATGCTGTGCTGATTGACTTCGGACTATCCAAGCAATACGATGAAAACGGAAATCCGGAAACAAGCACCACCGTGGGAGGTGGTACGCCCGGCTATGCGCCTTTGGAGCAATCGGATTATCACGAAGGGAAAGGCTTTCCCGTCACGATGGATGTGTATGCACTGGGAGCCACTATGTATAAGATGCTGACGGGAGTACGTCCGCCGGAAGCTTCGTCTATACTAAATGACGGATTTCCCGCATACGAATTGCAAAAACATCAGGTAAGCGATGCGCTAATTGCTTGCGTAGCACGTGCCATGTCGGCTTTGAAAAAGGACAGGCCGCAGAGCGTGGAAGCACTTTTGAATTCATTGGAAAAAGAAGGCACTTCCTATGCCCAAGAAGAAACAATCAAAGACAAACCTATTAAAATTACAAGAGTACAAGAAGTACATGTCACAACAACAGAAACTAAGAAAGAACCCAAACCGAATATTTCTAATGACAAGTCTCAAAAGAAACGTTTGGTTGTACTATCTGTTAGCGCCTTAGTTGGTATCGGTATTTTAATTGGAATATTTGCATTGCGAAATCAGCCGGATGAGACATTAAGTTTGTCTCCCAATAAAGATAGTATTCCATCATCTATCGCACAGGAACTATCTCAAACCCAATCTGTACCACAAGCTCAATCTAATTCCACGACAAGACCTATAGGAAAAGAATTTGTTCTGATGGAGGAAGGAAAATTATTGAATTATGACAATTACGATTATAAATTACACAAGAGTAGATATATAGACATCTCTATTGATTCCTTCTATATATCAAAATATGAATTAACGCAAGGAGAATATGAACGGATTATGCTAAATTTAGATTCTAGAAACTATACTTTTCCTATGGGAGAACATGGAGGTGAACCTTATAAACCAATTAAAGAAGATAGCATACCTGTTTTGGGCACTATTACAGATTTTGCTCAATACTGCAATGAAAGGAGTAAGATTGAGGGATATGACGGTTTCTACACCATAACAGATACACATATTATCGTAAATCCACAAGGAAATGGCTACAGACTCCCCACCGAAAGTGAATGGTTGTATGCGGCTCACGCAGGAAATTTGCATGAAACATATAAATATGCCGGAAGTAATAATATAAAAGAAGTCGCTTGGTATGGCGGAAATAGCCAAAAGGTACCCCATAAAGTCGGATTAAAAAAGCCTAATGGAAAAGGATTATATGATATGTCGGGAAATATCCGCGAATATGTATGGGGTAAATGCAGAACTGACGCATATAATAAGTGTAAAATATACTCACGACTCAGTTATTATAATTGGGTCGGAATAATAGATGAATTCTTAGGATACGACAACCCCTCACCAGAAGGAACACGCATAGTCTTAGTTCCTAAAAAAATGAACAATAGAAATCTATTAATAGATATATCTAGTTCTACAGACAGATTAATCAAGGACTTAAAACTATAAGTTTACCTTGTCCCGGCGGATATGTCATCCGTCGGTCATGAGTATAAGGATTTGCAATCCGATTAATGTTGCCAGAATAGGCATATCGAATTTAAGATAGGAATTTCTCTATAGATAAATGGTGATCATAATATGGAATTTGTCAACACATTACCCAAAGGAAGTATATTAAATGGAGAGACTTACCGATACGAAGTCATAGAACCTATCGGTCAAGGGTCGTTTGGGATTGCCTACAAAGCAAAAATGTTTTTCAAGACTCAAAACGAGAGTGGTGTATTAGTTGAAAAATCTGAGATTGTTGCCGTGAAAGAATTTTTCATCAAAAAACAGAACGGACGAAGTGGCAGTTCTGTCACAGAAGGAAGTAGCCACGGGATTTTCAGCTATTATAAAAAAGAGTTTGAACATGAAGCCAATAACTTACGTTACATGGTTCACCCTCATATCGTTCAGGTTTATGAGCTTTTTTATGGGAATGACACAGTCTACTATTCAATGAAATTTCTCAATAAAAAGTCATTGGATAATCTGATAGCAGAAAAAGGGAAACTTAATGAAAATGAAGCCCTAAGATTCCTGCAAGATATCGGTTCCGCATTGAGCTGTATGCATGATTATAAAATGCTTCATTTAGACCTGAAGCCGGGAAATATCATGATAAACGACCAAGGAGAAGCTGTATTAATTGATTTTGGATTATCAAAACGATACAACCAGGACGGTACAGGCAAAGAAAGCACAGACATTGGGAAAGGGACTCCCGGCTATGCCCCTATAGAGCAGTCTAATCAAACAGGTAACGGAGATTTTGCCGCTACAATGGATATTTACGCATTAGGAGCAACCTTGTTCAAAATGCTGACAGGACAAAGACCACCGCTCGCAACAGAAATTAAATTGGAAGGATTTCCAGCCTATATTCTCCAAGAAGCGGGCGTTGACGAAAGAATCATGCCCGCAGTCGCCAAAGCTATGAATCCGGATAAAAATAAACGATTTCAAACTGTCGATGAGTTTATAAACGCTTGCTTACCGGAACCTGATTACGACAAAGCTGATGATTTAGAAGCCCAAGCAGATGACGCAACAACAAACATACAACGAATTGCCCTCTTAAAAGAGTGTTTTGCCGCAGACCCAACCAGACTCGAAGTGGCAAAACGCCTAGATGATTATTTCATGGACATAAAAGATTATGTTCAGTCCGCAGAATGGTGCCTTAAAGCAGCTAAACTTGGAGACAGTGAGGCTCAACGTGATATAGGAGATATGTATGCATGTGGAGATGGTGTTCCTCAGAACGATTATCTAGCTGTAAAATGGTATCGGGAAGCGGCTTATAACGGAAATTCGAATGCTCAAACTCGATTGGCAGAAATGTATTATGCTGGGAAAGGAGTACCCCAGGATTTCATTGAAGCGGCAAGATGGTATAAAATGGTTGTTGACTCTGACCCTAAAAATACAGAGTCTATTTACTCATTAGGATATATGTATGAGTACGGACAAGGGGTTCCCCAAGACTACCTAAAAGCAGCTCAACTCTATGAGAAAGTCGCAGATGCCCACGAAGCAAAAGGGATAAAACTCTTAGATACGATATGTCGAATTCCTGATTGTATGTTTAGATTGGCTTATTTATACCAATTTGGATTAGGAGTAACCACTAATTACACAAAAGCCATCCACTACTATCAAAAAGCCATTAAGTATAATCACGCTACAGCTATGTTCAATCTAGGTTGCATGTATATGGACGGTCAAGGAGTTCCCGTCAACCAAGAAATGGCAGTACAACTTTGGCAGGATGCTGTAAATGTGAAAGTTTACGATGACGAAGAGATCTCTTCCGGAGGTCTATATGCGATGTTCAACTTAGGTGTATGTTATGAAAGAGGATGGGGCTGTACACAAAATTACGAGACCGCTTTATATTGGTACAACAAAGCAATTGAACATGGACATGAAAAAGCGGAATCGGCTATTCAAAACCTAAAAAATCGCATGACGGAAGAGCGAAAGTCCAATGGCCTTTTGGGAAAACTAAAAAAATGGCTATCCTAATAATAACATCTTCAATGGGACATCTATCTAATATTTAACTAAAAGAATCATATGGAATCGAACACACTAAAATCCGGCACCACTCTAAGAGGTAAGTTCCACACCTACACCATTCAAAAGGTACTAGGTCAAGGAACGTTCGGCATCACCTACCTGGCCACAACGAAGGTAAAAAAGGCCGGAACCTTTGGCGAATTCGACATAACCACGCAAGTCGCCATCAAAGAGTTTTTCATGACCGATTTCAACTATCGGAAAGGCAATGCCGTAACCTGCCTTGAAAGCAGAAGAGATTTCTATAACAAATACAAGCAGAGGTTTGCACGGGAAGTTGAAACCTTGAACAACTTGTATCACCCGTATATCGTCAAAATGTTGGAGAACTTCGAAGCAAACAACACCGTCTACTACGCCATGGAGTTTGTGGAAGGAGGAAACCTGGACGCTTACATTACGCAAAAAGGCGGACTTCCGGAAGCAGAATGCGTGAAATATGCCCGCCAAATAGGTTCCGCCCTCTCCTACATGCACGCCCACAAGATGTTGCACTTAGACTTAAGACCCATTAACGTCATGCTCCGGAAAAATGGAGATGCTGTACTTACCGATTGCGGCCTTTCCCAAGAATATGAGGAAGAGGATGCAGCAGAAATGGATACAGTTTCCGGACATGGGATGCACTGCTATGAGCCGCTAGAAAAAGTCTACTATCATGCAGGTAAGGATTTTCCCGTCACTATAGACATCTACTCACTGGGAGCTACTATGTATCGGATGTTGACGGGAGAACGCCCGCCGATAACTATAGATTTATTGAATGAGGGATTCCCGATACACCGCTTGCAAGAATGTCACATAAGTGATTCGCTCATAGCGTGCGTAAGCAAAGCGATGTCACCACTGAAAAAGGATAGGCCGCAAAGCATGGAAGAGTTCCTGGAAATGATAAGAAAAGCAGAATGGCTTACCTCTGAAACGACGGAGTTTGACAAGGATCCCATAGCAGTGGTCTATGGAGGACCACCGAAAATAAGGATTGACAGCATGCAAGAAAAACTAAAAAACTGGTGGCATAACAAACGAAAATAAACTGAAAGCATAAGACTAAACAGATTGAAACCATGAACCAACTTCAAAAAATAGACCTTGAGATAGCTTACTGGAAGCGGGAGCGGCTGAAGCTGACGCATCCCTTGCGGCAATTGTTTTGGGAATGCACCTTGCGCTGCAACATGAATTGCCGGCATTGTGGAAGCGATTGCAAGGCTGTGTCCGACTCGCCCGAAATGCCTTTTGAGGACTTTGCCCGCGTACTGGACGAAGTGAAAGCGCATCAACCTCATGTGAAAACCATGGTGCATACGGTAGGCGGAGAACCATTGGTGCGCCGGGATTTGTTGGAGTGCGGACGACAGATTACGGAGAAAGGATTCTACTGGAGCATGGTGAGCAACGGGATGCTGATTGACGGACCGATGATGCGGGAGCTGAGACGCGCGGGGCTTCGCTCGCTGGCCATTGACGTGGACGGTACGAAGGAAGACCATAACTGGCTGCGCTGCAACGAGAACAGCTACGACCGGGTGTTCAACGCCATCGGGCATATCCGACAAACGCCCCACCTGGTATGGGATGTAATAACCTGCGTCAACCACCGTAACCTCCCCCATCTGCCGGAGCTAAAGCGGCTATTGATAGAGGCGGGAGTCACCCTGTGGCGATGCTTCACCATCGTCCCCATGGGCAGGGCCAAAGGCCAGGAAGATTTACTGCTGAACAATGAGGAATTCCGGCAACTGATGGACTTCATCGTGGAGACTCGACGGGAGAATAAAATCCATTTGTCCTACGCTTGCGAAGGTTTCTTGGGAGACTACGAGGGACGGGTACGCGGGCACATCTATACCTGTATTGCTGGGCTAACGGTTGCCTCGGTACTGAGCGATGGAGGTATCTCCGGCTGTCTGAGTATCCGCAGTGCTTATCAGCAAGGCAACATTTACAAGGACAGTTTCTGGGACGTGTGGCAACATCGCTTCCAGAAATACCGCAACCGCGAATGGATGCGCACGGGACTTTGCGCCGACTGCACCTTGTTCCGCCATTGCGAAGGGAACGGCTTCCACCTACGGGACGATGAAGGCAACCTGATGCTGTGCCACTATCAGAAACTTTTTGGAACACAAAACATAGGAGGGAAATAAGATGGATAAACAAACGAAAAAAGACATGCTGGCTACAGCAGCGGGAGCACTGGCAGGCAGCGCACTGGGAACAGCGGCGGGACATGCCGCAGCAGAGGCATGGAATGAGAGTCATGCGGAAGAAGCAGTCTCACAGACAGAGGTACAACAACCGGAAGAGGAAGTGCAACAAACGGAAGAAGATGTACAGCAGCCGGAGGAAGAAGTAACAGTCATATCCACTGAAGACGACATACTCATTGAACCGGAAGATGAACCAATTGCTTTAATGTATGGAGGACCGACAATGATAGAGCCAGAGGAAATTATGCCGATTGACATTGAACCGGATATGTATGGCGGACCGGATATGTATGATCCGATACCGGATACTGATGACATTCTATCTGATGAAAACGGCATTCTACCAGATGATATTGACGCCGGTAATTTTGATGGCTGTGGAAATTAGGCATCCCCAACTGTTTTGAAATACCACAAAAACAGCCAAGCACTCACCACATAAACAAAGAACTGACATGAACAATAACACACTAAAATCTGGTACCCTTCTACGGAGCAAGTCCTACACCTACACCATTCAGAAAGTGTTAGGTCAAGGCACGTTCGGCATCACCTACCTGGCCACGACCCAAGTAAAAATTACAGGCGCTTTAGGCGAAATTGATACAACCATTCAGGTCGCCATTAAGGAATTCTTCATGAGCGACATCAACGGACGGGAAGACAATACCGTGACCAGCGGAAGCAAAGGAGGCGTCTATGACAAATACAAACAAAAGTTTGCCCGCGAGGCGGAAAACCTGAGTAAGCTACATCACCCGTACATTGTCAAAGTGCTGGAGTATTTCGAGGCGAACAACACCATTTACTACGCCATGGAGTTTGTGGAAGGAGGAAACTTAAATGAATACATTGAGAAAAAGAACGGACTACCTGAAACAGAATGCGTAAAATATGCCAAACAAATAGGCATCGCCCTCTCCTACATGCACGCCCACAAAATGCTGCACCTGGATTTGAAGCCGGGCAACGTCATGCTGCGTAAGAACGGGGATGCTGTGCTGATAGACTTCGGACTATCCAAGCAATACGATGAAAACGGAAATCCGGAAACAAGCACCACCGTGGGAGGCGGTACGCCCGGCTATGCACCGATAGAGCAAGCCAATTACCACGAAGGAAAGGGCTTCCCCGTCACCATGGATGTGTACGCACTGGGAGCTACGATGTACAAGATGTTGACAGGAGTACGTCCGCCCGAGGCAGTGGAAATACTGAATGAGGGCTTCCCCGCCTATCAGTTGCAGGAACATCAGGTAAGTGATTTTTTGATTGCTTGCGTAGCCAAGGCCATGTCTACTTTGAAGAAAGACAGACAGCAGAGCGTAGAAGAATTCTTAAGAAACTTAGACAACAAAAAGGAAGATATTATATTGCTGGAAGAAGAGACCGAAGTAATTACATCGGATACTGAAAAACAGACAGATACAGATATCGTACAGCCTTCAACATTCCAAAAGAATAGAAAAGTAATTCTTTCACTCGCCCTTTTTATTGTATTAGTCATAGGAGGAATCATTATTGGTTATATGACTTCAAAGTCCGGCCCTACGACCTATGAAAACAAAACTTTTGCAGAAACCATCAAAGCTGCAGAAGCCGGGGATACAAAAGCGCAATTTGAGATAGGAGAAATGTATTATTATGGAAACCGAGGCGTATCACAGGATAACTCGATGGCTATGTTATGGTATCAAAAAGCAGCAGAACAAGGCAATGCCGATGCTCAGTGCATGATTGGGAGAATGTATGCTTTAGGTTTTGGTGTTCCCCAAAACATCTCAGAAGCCCATAAATGGTATAAAAAAGCCGCTGAAAATGGAAACACAAAAGCCTCGAGATATTTAGCAGAATATTATTATAATGAAAACATCCATGAATCAATTAAATGGTATAAAAAAGCCGCTGAATTAGGTGACGCTGAAGCGCAATACCAATTAGGCTATATATACGAATGGGGGAAAGGAGTTTACCAAAATAAGGAGGAAGCCATGAAATGGTATCGAAAAGCAGCTGAGCAAGGACATATTCATGCCAAAGAAGCTCTACAAAGCCTTGAAAAAAAACAAACCTAAACGCCTAAAAAACACATTAACCATTTGAAGATGTGCCGAAAGAGAAACAATTTGCATTTTGATCTGTCATTCTGAGCAGCGCGAAGAATCTCCCGCTCATTTTGGCTAATAAAAATAGTTTTTCAGCATCCTAGGATACTTGACCAAGTATCCTAAAAGAAAAGCCCAAGCATTATAAGAGAAATGGCCAAGTATCTTAAGATGCTTGAACCAGCAATCAATCCCCAATTAGCCGATGGAATATCCTCTTTTTACACAACACTTTGGGAAATAATTGAAATTCGTTATTTTTGTTTCCGAAAACTCTTAAACAGAAAAACCGCATGAATAACTCGACTGACAACGCGCTGAAACCGAATACCATCCTGCATGGCAATTCATATACCTACACCATCGAAAAGAAGTTGGGAGAAGGAACCTTCGGCATCACCTATCTGGCTACGACCCGAATAAAAGTGGCCGGAATATTGGGCGAACTGGAAACAACCATCCAAGTAGCCATCAAAGAGTTTTTCATGCACGACCTTAACGGACGGGCAGGCAACACTGTGACCTGTGGGAGTAAAGACGGCATTTACTATAACTACAAACATCAGTTTGTACGGGAAGCCCAGAACCTGAGCCACTTCAACCACCCGCACATCGTCAAAGTGTTGGAAGCCTTCGAGGAGAATGACACCGCCTACTTCGCCATGGAGTTTATCGAAGGGGGAAGCCTTCATGACTACATTACAAAGAACGGTGGCTTGTCCGACCGCGAAGCATTGGAGGCCATTACACAAATAGGAGAAGCCTTGTCAGCGATGCATCGCAACAAAATGTTGCACCTCGACCTGAAACCGCTGAACGTCATGCGGCGCGGAAACGGAGATTTGGTATTGATAGACTTCGGACTCTCCAAACAATTTGGCGAGAACGGAGAACCGGAATCGAGCACCCGCATCGGCTACGGGACAAGAGGATACGCACCGATAGAACAGGCCAACTATAAACGAGGGAAAAGCTTCCCGGCTACATTGGACATTTACGCTCTTGGCGCAACTCTCTTCAAGATGCTGACAGGAATGACCCCGCCCGAGGCCTCGGAAGTATTCAACGAAGGTTTTCCGGAGGCGGAAATGAAGAACTGCGGTGTAAGCGATGATATCATCCTGCTCACTTCATGGGCTATGGAACCAATGAAAGCCAAACGCCCGCAGAGCGTAGAGGAATTTCTTGTGGAAGTAAGAAGGTTATTGCCCATAGTATCCGGAGAAGCCCATCGGCCAACAGGAACAACAGCCGAGTCTGTACCCACACAACCTATTAAAACACTTCCCGATGAGCAAGTCTACGAAAAGTGCAACGACATGCAAATACGTTGGACTAATGAGTTATCAGAATACAAGAAGGAGAAAATCCGTGAATTAATCCGGCACATGGAAAAAATAGGATACAAGGAACGGTTTGAGTATTCCATATATGGAACTAAAAGGCTTGTGCGCTATCCGATCATGTCGTTGGGAGGCATGACTTGGGATTACGTATACCCGTTAACACAGAGCGGAAATACGGACGGTTATTTTCCTCCTAGAAATCTCAGTCTCATCTTCAAATTGGTGCAACAATTGGAAGAATGGACGGGACTACCTTTCAGGTTGGCGGAAAGGAAAGAATTAAAATTCGTGCATTCAGAATGTCCTGCAATGGACGTAAAGGGGAGTTTATGCTATTCAGCGGAAGACGGACTTCAATATCAAGTATATGGGGGAATGACGTTTCAAGACATAGGCCTGAATGAATGGTGGGAGAAAGAGTATCGCTTCCAACTGGTATGCGACAGACAGGCTCCTGTTTATGGAGAGAACTTTTTTGATGTATCTTGCACACAAAGAGCATTTGATGAGATTCAGCCCATTGGCTTCGGACTATACAAAGTAAGGATAGGAAACGGTTGGAACATTTCCTCACCTGAGACACCAATGTCTTTATATCTGCCGGAAAACTATGAAAGTATTTCGAATGTCAATATACATAGTTACACGGCTTATGGAGGACCGTGTCCTAGTGATATTAACTATTTAGGCGTTGTCACCAAGAAAGGAGAATTTACCACTCACTATGAATTTAGCAAGCACAAATTTGTACAGAAGATAGTGCTCTCTAAAGCAATAATAGAAGAAATGGAAATGTGGACTTAAAATTGTGTCACTCAGCCAACTATTCCCCCAATAGCCACCGGTTCAGCCAACGATTCACATAGACATTAAGCACAGCACAACCGGCACCGATGGCTGCTCCCGCCAATACGTCTGAAGGGTAATGTACACCTTCATTCATACGTGATACGCCTACCGAACAAGCCCAAATAGCCGATGGTGCTATGACATACCACTTGGGATACTTAATACTAAGTGAGGTAGCTAAGGCAAAAGCGGTCGCCGTATGCCCGGAAGGGAAAGATGGAGTATGCTCATAACTATAAGGGTGCACCCGCCCGAGCCAATGCTCATAAGGACGTTGACGATCGACCAAATATTTCATACCATATGACACTGCAAATGCGCCTGCCACGCTGGTACCTACATAAATAGCGTCCTTCAGCAAAGCTTTATCATGCTTCACCCAAGAAGCCAACGCCATCGCAACAGGTATCCCTACCGCCATATAAGGTTCGGACTTCGAGATGAATTTATTGTAATTGCGGACAAATCGACCGTCCCAACCATTTACTTTATGTAATACGTCAATATCCCAATTTTGGGCAGCTAAACTTATTGCCGAAAATACAGCAAGCAGTAACAAAACAAATCTTTTCATGAGATAATTGTTAGAACAGCAAAGATAGTCATTTTAAGGGACACAAAAAAACCGTCCACACAAATTGGACGGTTCTTAAATCTATCAAAAATGAACAATCGTAATAATCGTGAATTATTCAGCCTTAGTTTCTTCTGCCGAAGTTTCAGTCGCTGGCGTTTCAGCAACAGTTTCCTCTGATGTTGCAGGAGCTGCGCTCTTCTTAGAAGAACGACGAGTACGGGTAACTTTCTTTGCTACTTTATCTTTAGCCATATTCTCGTTATAGTCAACAAGCTCAATAAAGCACATTTCAGCATTATCACCCAAACGCTTGCCCGTCTTAATAATACGCGTATAACCACCCGGACGATCAGCAATCTTAACTGAAATTTCTTTGAACAACTCGGTTACAGCGTATTTATCTTGTAAGTAGCTAAACACAACACGACGAGAATTTGTGGTGTCGTTTTTAGACTTGGTAATCAAGGGCTCTACATATTTCTTTAAAGCCTTAGCCTTAGCAACGGTCGTAGTGATTCTTTTGTGCTTAATCAAAGAAATAGCCATGTTAGCTAACATAGCTCCTCTATGAGAAGCAGTACGACCCAAATGATTGAATTTCTTATTATGTCTCATTTTTTATTCTTTGTCTAATTTATATTTTGAAATATCAGTTCCAAACGACAGATTCAGACTGTCCAGCAAATCATCAAGCTCGGTCAGCGATTTCTTACCGAAGTTACGGAACTTAAGCAGATCAGTCTTGTTGAATTGAACCAAATCGCCTAACGTCTCTACATCAGCAGCTTTCAAACAATTGAGAGCACGTACGGAAAGATCCATATCAACGAGTTTCGTCTTCAACAATTGACGCATATGCAGTACTTCTTCATCAAATTCCTCATTACCATCAACGTCATTATTTTCAAGAGTGATCTTCTCATCTGAGAATAACATGAAGTGATAAATCAGGATCTTAGCTGCTTCCTTAAGAGCCTCCTTCGGGTGAATGGAACCATCAGTAGTAATCTCAAGCACCAGTTTCTCATAATCAGTCTTCTGTTCAACACGGTAGTTTTCAACCTGATACTTAACATTACGTATCGGAGTATAAATAGAATCGATAGGAATTACGCTCACATCAGTGCAGTAGTCTCTGTTTTCATCAGCAGGTACATAACCACGGCCTTTGTTTATCGTAATATCGATCTGCATAGTAGCTTTTGGATCTAAATGACAAATAACTAATTCAGGATTTAACACTTCAAATCCAGTCAGATACTTACTTATGTCACCTGCCTTA
Organism: uncultured Bacteroides sp.; assembly: GCA_944322275.1. GTDB lineage: Bacteria > Bacteroidota > Bacteroidia > Bacteroidales > Bacteroidaceae > Bacteroides. The sequence goes on from CALUOV010000061.1 coordinate 13,880, forward strand.
AATTCACTCGAATTCTCAATCGTAATACTTACTTTCTCGCTTTCGAATTCTTCTACAACTTGCTTGAACCGAACCTGTTTCAAATTCAAGATAATGTTAGTAACATCTTCTTTTACACCAGGGACGCTGGAAAATTCATGCTCAACACCCTCTATTTTAATTGTGGTGATGGCAAAACCTTCCAATGAGGAAAGAAGGATACGGCGTAGTGCATTACCAACAGTAATGCCAAAGCCTGGCTCCAACGGACGGAATTCGAACTTACCGAATTTTGAGTCCGCTTCCAACATTAAAACTTTATCAGGTTTTTGAAATGCTAATATCGCCATGAAATCAATTATTTATTTAGAGTACAATTCTACAATCAAATGTTCCTTAATATTTTCAGGAATGTCAGTTCTTTCAGGTACATGCAACAACTTACCAACCTTAGAATTGTCATCCCATTCCAACCAAGGATATTTGCTGTGATTAAAACCAGCCAAAGAATTAGCGATCACTTCCAATGATTTAGAACGCTCACGCACACCAACTATCTGACCCGGTTTTACTGAATAAGAAGGAATATTAATCACTTCACCATCCACAGTAATATGCTTATGACTTACCAACTGACGCGCAGCAGCACGAGACGGAGCAATTCCCAAACGGAAGACTACATTGTCCAAGCGACGTTCCAACAACTGAAGAAGAATTTCACCAGTAATACCTTTCATCGCAGCTGCCTTCTCAAACAAATTGCGGAATTGCTTCTCTAAAACGCCATACGTATATTTCACTTTTTGCTTCTCGCGAAGTTGCACACCATATTCTGATGTCTTTCTCTTTCTCGAATTTCCGTGCTGTCCAGGAGGATAATTTTTCTTCGACAAAACCTTATCTGCTCCAAAGATACCTTCACCGAATTTACGGGCTATTCTTGATTTTGGTCCAGTATATCTAGCCATTTTCTTTTAAATATTAAATTGTTTAATAATGAACTTAATTTGTTGCAGCCGCGATTGCAGAGAAGAAATAGTACAATCCAAAAACAAAATCAAGTCTCATCTGTTGTAATAAAGGTAAATCTTAAACTCTACGTCTCTTAGGAGGACGACATCCGTTATGCGGCAGAGGAGTAACATCAATAATTTCCGTTACCTCAATACCTGCTCCATGCACAGTTCTGATAGCAGACTCACGTCCATTTCCCGGACCTTTCACATAAGCTTTTACCTTTCTCAAACCAAGATCATAAGCAACCTTTGCACAATCTTGGGCAGCCATCTGTGCTGCATACGGAGTATTCTTCTTAGAACCTCTAAAACCCATCTTTCCGGCAGAAGACCAAGATATAATCTGGCCTTCATTATTAGCCAAAGAAACAATAATGTTGTTGAATGATGAATGAACATGCAACTGTCCATTCGCATCCACCTTTACATTTCTCTTTTTTGCTGCAACTGTCTTTTTTGCCATATCAACAATTATTATTTAGTAGCTTTTTTCTTGTTAGCAACGGTTTTCTTCTTGCCCTTACGTGTACGAGCATTGTTCTTAGTACTCTGACCTCTAACAGGCAAACCTATACGATGGCGAACGCCACGATAGCAACCAATATCCATCAAACGCTTGATGTTTAATTGAACTTCAGAACGGAGATCACCTTCCACTTTATACTCAGCGCCAATGATCTCACGAATCTTAGCTGCTTGATCATCCGTCCAATCCTTCACTTTCAAATCTTTGTCAACACCTGCTTTATCCAAAATTTTTGCAGAACTACTGCGACCTATCCCATAAATATAGGTCAACGCAATTTCTCCTCTCTTATTCTGAGGTAAATCGACACCAACTATTCTTATAGCCATATACTAAATTATTTTTTTTGCAAAAATAATAATATTATCCTTGACGTT
>CALUOV010000062.1 GCA_944322275.1 uncultured Bacteroides sp.
AGGATTGCACGCCACAATCCGTGGAGGAGGGCAAGGCTTTCCTTGGCGAAAAGCGCGTCAATATTTCGTTGAAGCCGGACATCACGGAGAAGCTTTATATCGAGGTGTGTTGCGAGGCAGGGGAGAATAGGGCCGTGGCTATCATTGCAGGCGGACACACTTCCTTTGTGTACGTGGCGCGGGGCGAGAATGTCTTGTTCGACAAGCGTGCCAAAACCACCGAGTCTGATGAAGAGGCCGAAGTGCCTGAGTTGACCCTGCGCAAGGTGTATGACTTTGCTATGACTGCTCCTTTGGATGAAATACGTTTCATTCTCGAGACGGCACGGGTGAATAAGGCTGCTGCCGAACGCTCCTTCCAAGGAAACTACGGGCATGGGCTGGGCAAGATGCTGCGTGGCACGTACGAGCATAAGATTATGGGCGACAGCGTATTCTCGCACATCCTTTCCTATACATCGGGAGCTTGCGATGCCCGTATGGCCGGAGCCATGATACCCGTTATGAGCAATTCGGGTAGCGGCAATCAGGGCATATCCGCTACGATTCCCGTTGTGGTATATGCTGAGGAGAATGGTAAGACGGAAGAGGAATTGATACGCGCCCTGACCTTAAGCCATCTGACCGTTATTTACATCAAGGAAAGTCTCGGACGTTTGTCTGCCCTGTGCGGATGCGTAGTGGCTGCCACCGGCTCCAGTTGCGGCATCACGTGGCTGATGGGCGGCACTTATCAACAGATAACCTACGCCGTGCAGAACATGATAGCCAACTTGACTGGTATGATATGCGACGGTGCCAAACCCAGTTGCGCCCTGAAAGTCACCACGGGTGTCTCTACTGCCGTACTGTCAGCCATCATGGCTATGGAGAATCGGCATGTCACTGCTGTAGAGGGAATTATAGACGAAGACGTGGACAAAAGCATCCGCAACCTGACCCGCATCGGCTCGCAAGGTATGAACGAAACCGACCGCCTGGTGCTGGACATCATGACGGGCAAATAATGCAATGGGATTGAGTAAAAACGCTTCCTTATCCGTATCTTCTGAAAAAAACTTGTAGTTATATGAAGAAGATTTCAGCATTTGTCGTGCTGCTATGGTTCTGCGCTTCCGTAGCGGCACAATGGAAAGTAGATTCTCAAAATCTGCCGCAGGGGCATCCCCGGTATCTGACCCATCCGCAAGGACGGGAGGAAGTGCTCGGCCTGATAGAGAAAGAAGCGTGGGCGAAAGACGTATTCGCCAAACTGAAACAACGGGTGGACAACTACGCCAACCGCACGGACACACAACCCGACTGGTTGTACTCACGTCTGGCCATGTATTGGAAATCCCACGCAACGGAAGTTTATGTACGTGGCGAAGCGTTCGACCATGCCGGAGGAGACAAAGCACCCGCACCCACCGTGCGCTACACCGGTACGCGCGGCACTATGGCTACCTACGGACGTCCCAAGCTGGAAGATGTCATCCCCTATGATGATGACGAAGCAGGCAACGTGACTTTTCATAACAACACCCTGCCCGGCAGACCTTTGGAGAAGGTGCATCCCTCGAAGACGGGACGCAACATTGAAAGTCTGAACCGGGAAATCATGGGCATTGCCCGTGACGCGGCTTTCCTTTATTGGATAACAAAGAACGAACGCTATGCCCGACTGGCTGCCGGCGTATTCGACACCTACATGACCGGCATCTATTACCGAGGTGTACCCATCGACCTCAACCACGGGCATCAGCAGACTTTGGTAGGCATGAGTTCGTTTGAGGTCATCCACGAGGACATTCTTTACGACATTGTTCCCCTCTATGACTTTTTATACAGCTACCTGCAAACCCGCTACACCGATAAAATGGATATCTACGCCTCAGCCTTCAAGAAATGGGCGGAGAATATTATAGCCAACGGGGTGCCTCACAACAACTGGAACCTGATGCAGGCGCGCTACATCATGAACATCGGCATGGTGCTGGAGGATAACGAGCATTATGCCGACGGCAAAGGTAGGGGGTATTACATCAACTACGTGCTGAACCAATCCAGCATCCGCCAGTGGAGCCTGAAGAAACTGGCTGAATATGGCTATGACCCGCAGACGGGTGTCTGGGCGGAATGTCCGGGCTACAGTTCCGTCGTACTGAACGATTACACCAGTTTCACTACGCTTTTTGACCGCAATCTATGCTTCGACCTGACGCAAGCCCTACCCGTCATTTCGCGTGCTGTAGCCGTCATGCCCCAATACTTATTCCCCAACCGGATGGTATGCGGCTTTGGCGACACCCATCCGTCCTTCTTGAGCACCACTCCCATGAAGCGTATGATACAAAACGCACAAACGAACAATAAGCCGGAACAGGAAGCTTACTTCACTGCCTTGCTGAAGTGCCTCGACCCTGTAGCCGGAAAAACGGGAGACACCCCCAAACCACCCGTAGCCATTACCTCTTTCTTCGAAGACAAACCTTTGGAGCTAAATCCGGACGTGCAAGCGGGACGGATAGAAGACTATGTATCACCTTTCTTCTACGCTCCCAACGTATCGTGGCTGGTGCAACGCAACGGCATGAATCCGCGACACAGTCTGATGATGTCCGTCAATGGCAGCATGGGCAATCACATGCACGCCAACGGCATCTCCATGGAACTTTATGGCAAGGGCTACGTGCTGGGGCCGGACGCTGGTATCGGCCAATACCTGTATAGTGGCTTGGACTATGCGGAATATTACTCTCAATTTCCGTCACACAACACGGTTTGCGTAGATGGCATCTCCTCCTATCCGGTAATGAAGAGCAACCATGCCTTCCGCCTGCAATCCGCGTTCCCGGCTCAGAACATCACGGGGCGTACTTTCCCCACCGTAACTTATAGTGAAGTCTATTTCCGTGAGCCGGAGGCGCAAGCCGACCAGACCCGTCTCAACAGCATCGTGTCCGTTGGCAAGAAAGGCGGTTACTATGTGGACGTATTCCGCAGCCGCAAAGCGGAAGGAGGTGACAAAATGCACGACTATTTCTACCACAATTTGGGGCAAACGATGCGCCTTGCCGCTTCGGACGGTACAGATCTGCACCTGCAACCCACCGAAGAATTGGCTTTTGCCGGCGCGCACCTGTACGCTTACTCCTATATATATAATAAGGAGTCCGCATGTACGGAACGTGACATCAAAGCTACGTTTACCATCGACATGCCCAACGAAGATGATATCTCCATGAATCTGTGGATGAAAGGAGAAAAACAGCGGGAGGTCTTTACGGCGCTCAGTCCCATGACCGAAGGTTTGAGCCGTACCCCCGGCATGCCTTACCCCATCAAAGAACAACCGACACTGACCTTCGTGGCCCGTCAGAAAGGCGAAGCGTGGAATCGGCCTTTCGTAGCGGTTTACGAACCTTCATCTGTCAACGAACCGGAACTGATACGTTCCGTCAGCTTCCCGTCCGTATCGGCCGACCAACCGGGCAGCCATGTAGGCATTCAAGTAGAGATGAAAGACGGCAGCCGGGATTTAATTCTCTCGTCCGACCAAGCCACGCACACCTGTTTCATGGGTGAAATGCAGGCAAACGCATCCTATGCCCTGTGGAGAAACGGCAAGGCAGGTGACTCTCTGTTCTTCATGGGCAACGGCACACGGATGCAAACACCCGCATTGCGTTTGCAGGCAGACTCCCCTATCTCCATCCTGTTGGAGTATCGGGAAGACGGATGGCACTACGAAACGTCCGGAACTTGCCAACTGACCCTCAACGGACGAACCTACAAACTGAAAGCGGGGGAAGGAAAGGTGAAATAATAATTTAGCGTATAGAGTGTGCAAGATATAACCTTTTTTAGTTATATTTGCACATCAAATACGCAAATATGAAAAACTACTTAAGATATATTTCCTTTTTTACGGTCTTATTGACAGTTTGCTACCTGCATGCGGAAACACGTGTCTTGCGAAGCCTGACAGCTTCTGACGGATTGACCAACTTGACAGTCAGTGCTTTCTATAAGGACTCGTTGGGCTTCATATGGATAGGAACATCTGGTTCAGTAGAGCGTTTTGACGGCATTTCCCTGAAACATTACGACATAGCGGGCAGCGACGAGCGACTGAAATATGTGGAAACCATTGCCGGCACCTCGGGCGGCCATCTATGGATAGGCACAGGGACAGGGCTTTGGAGACTCAACCGAGAAACCGACCAGTTTGAACGAATGGTGCCAGATATCATCAACTGTCCTGTACGCTCTCTGATGTATGACGGAAAATCGACCCTCTATATTGGTAGTGACCACGGACTGTACATTCACAAGGACGGAAGATTCCGGCATATCCAATTAGGGACTAACAGCATTTCACCTGCCAATGCTGTGGTATGTATGGCACTGGAAGGGAACAAGCGCCTATGGATGGCTACGTCCGATGGCCTATGCGCCATGAATTTGAAAGACAATACCCTGCAGCGTTGGCATAACGAGACGGACGGTAATCACGCTTGCCAATTCACCTGCACGGCACGTATAGGCAACAAACTCTACCTGGGCACCATGGACCGAGGAATAGTCTGCTTCCACATCGATAGCGGTGAATTCTCTCCTTATATAAATGTGGGTTGCAACGTCATTAAAACCCTAAGGAGTGACGGCAAGCAGACACTTTATGTCGGAACCGATGGTAACGGAGTACACGTCATAGACACGAACGCAGACACGCTCTTGTACTCCATGCGTCATGAAACCGGGAACAACGAGAGACTTCGCTCTAACTCTGTATATTCATTGATGGTAGACCCTGAGGGTATCATTTGGGTCGGTTTCTATCAAGCGGGACTGGACTATACACTTTTCCAAAGCGATACCTTCACAGTCTATGCCTATCCGCCTTACTTCGATTCAAAGGACATGCCTATCCGCGCCCTTCTCATCGACGGTGACAATCGCCTGATAGGCTCACGCAAAGGGCTGTTCTACATCAATGAGTCACGAGGACTATTTAGAAAACTCAACACCTCCCAGACACGTTCTGAAATGGTATTCTGCATCCAACATTTCGAAGGGAAATATTTGGTGGGTACGTACGGCGGAGGCATGTACACCATTGACCCCACAACGTTGCGTATGGCCGATTTCTCCCAAGCGGAGCCTTTCTGGAAAGGTCATATCTTCTGTATGGAAGAAGACGCTGAACACACTTTGTGGATAGGTACATCCATGGGACTTTACCGTTACAAAAACGGGAAAATACTGGCACACTATACATCCGCCGATTCCCAACTGCCTCCGGGAAACGTGTACGAAGTATTTTTCGACTCTACGGGTAAAGGATGGATATGCACGGAGAACGGCCTGTGTCTTTGGGATCCATCCTCCCGCCAACTACGTACTGATGCCTTTCCCGCCGGTTTTATTCATAATGAGAAAATTCGAGTGGTCTATGAAGATTCCGCCCACCAACTCTATTTTTTCCCCGACAAAGGAGCACTGTTCATTTCGGATCTGTCTATGAACCATTTCCACCATCTCCAGCCCGGCACACCGTTGGACGGACATGACGGTATGTTCATCATCGAAGACGCCGACAAGTGCCTGTGGATGGGAACCACCAACGGTTTGTTCCATTATGACAAGCAAGATAATTTTAAGCCCTATGGCTTTGTGGACGGCATACCCAATCCTACTTTCACCCTCTGCCCACCTGTGCGTGACGAGCAAGGAAACTTTTGGTTTGGCAATATGAAAGGACTACTATTCCTTGACACCCAAAGACTTAAAGAAGAACATCGAGCCGGAGAGGCATATCACGTTCGTATCACGGATGTATTGGTCAACGGTACCCGTCCACAAATCCGACTGAGCAAGAACACAAGTCAGATTCCCGAAGTACAGCTGAAAGCATCAGAGAAAAACATCACCTTCCATGTGTCCGACTTTTCGTACACTTCACCGGATGTGATGTCTTACGAATATAAGTTGGACGGACAAGACAATACCTGGCAGGTGCTTGCAGGCCGTTCCTCCGTCACCTATTTCAATTTGCGTACCGGTTCCTACCTGTTCCGAGTCAGACGCGTGGGGCAACCGGACTCCGAGGCAACCTTAGCCATTGACATTGCTTCCAAATTTCCACCCGGTGTAACCTGGCTCGTATGTTTACTGGCATTGGCCTTAGGCGGCGGATTCTATTATTATCGGAAACGAAAAGAGACCATCCGTCCAGACATTCCGGTAACGGTAGAGCCTGTCTTGCCCGTCTCCACCCCGTCTTCCTCTTCCGAATCTATGGTAGATGAGTCACTGAATTCCGACGTTAAATATAAGACCAACAAAGTCTCCACGGAAGAATGCAAGCGTTTGTTAGACCAACTGGAACGGTTAATGAATAAAGAAAAACCCTATAAAAATCCCGACTTGAAGATAGCCGACTTGGCTACTGCTATTGGGACCACCGCACATGCCTTGTCCTACGTATTCAACCAATACCTACAGCGCAGCTACTACGACTATGTCAACGATTACCGCATCGCTGAGTTTAAACGTCTGGTAGGTATGGATGAATATGCCCGCTACACACTCAGCGCCTTGGCCGAGTTATGCGGTTTCAGTTCCCGCGCCTCTTTCTTCCGCTATTTCAAGAAAGCCACCGGCATCACGCCCAATGAGTATATTCGGCAGATTGGGAAATAAAAATGAGATTTTAATGCGGGAATGTGCTAATTGGGCTGCATTGTGCATTCAATGGCACGCAGACGTGTGTTACGGTCACAACAAAAAGAATAGATATGAAGAAGTTTTTATCATTGATTGTATTGCTTTTCATGAGTAGTTGGCAACTTGTTGCCGAGAATTATCCTAAAACACTCCTTGCAGGCGATTATCCGGATCCCACTATCCTTCGGGATGGGAGGGATTTCTACATGACTCATTCACCTTTTTATTATGCTCCGGGATTTTTGATTTGGCATTCCACTGATTTGGTGAATTGGGAACCGATATGCCGTGCCTTGCCCCAATGGGAAGGTTCTGCTATGGCTCCAGATTTGGTGAAGCACGATGGCAAATTTTATATTTATTTTCCTGCTGCAGGAACCAATTGGGTGACATGGGCTTCCGATATACGTGGCCCATGGAGTGAACCGATAGATTTGAAGGTAGGCGGTATAGATCCTGGGCATGTGGCGGACAAAGACGGAAAGCGCTATCTTTATCTCAATGAGGGTAAGGTGATCCAACTGACTGCGGATGGTCTCTCTACTGTGGGTGAAGTCAAGAAAGTATATGATGGTTGGAGCTATCCTCAGAACTGGGAGACGGAAGGTATGTATTTGGAATCGCCCAAACTGTGTTATCATGATGGGTATTATTACCTGACCTCCGCTCAAGGTGGAACAGCCGGGCCTGCCACCAGCCACATGGTCGTAACTGCCCGTTCGCGTAGTGTGCTTGGACCTTGGGAGAATGCACCGACTAATCCTTTGGTACATACGTATAGTGTCAGAGATAATTGGTGGTCCAAAGGACATGGCACTCTCATTGATGATGCAGATGGAAATTGGTGGGTGGTATATCATGCTTATGCGAATGGTTATCACACGCTGGGAAGGCAGACGCTGATTGAACCTGTTGAATGGACTTCTGATGGTTGGTGTCGTTTACAGACAGAACGGGCACCTTTGCCTCAGACATCCAACAAGGGGCATTGTATGACACTGAGTGACAATTTCTCCGATAATGAATTGGGATTGCAATGGACGTTTTGGAAAGAATATGCTCCTCAGTCTGTCCGTATCACTGATCAGGCTTTGCATTTGGCTGCAAAAGGCAAAACACCTGCCGATGCCCGTTTGCTTCTTGTTACAGCAGAACATAAGAATTATGAAACCCAAGTGGACGTGACCGTAGAACGGGGAAATACGGCCGGGCTTTTACTTTATTACAGTGAGAAAGCATTTGCCGGGTTGGTATCAGATGGGAAAACATTTACCCTTTATCGCCATGCCGGACAAGTGGAACAACACCCCAATACGATTGGTCGGCGGTTTACGGTCCGTCTGCATAATCAAGGAAATAAGCTTAGCATAGCTGTGAGTGGTGACAAACGGACCTGGACTACTTTGGCCGAAAATGTGGACGTTTCTTTGATGCATCATAACACCTATTTGGGCTTTTATGCTTTGCGCATAGCTTTGGCCAGTATGGGACGGAATGAAGCTGTTTTCCGAGATTTCCGATATCGGGATGCTATTCCGACCGAGAAAGATATGGATGCCTATCTGATGGTATTTCATAAAGACGAAACTCATGGGCTTTATATGGCTATCAGCCGCGATGGATATACATTTACGGCTTTGAACGATGGAAATCCTGTGATAGCAGGAGATACCATTGCTTATCAACGGGGTATTCGTGATCCACACATTTATCGCGGTCCGGATGGGGCTTTTTATCTGGCCATGACAGATCTGCACGTTTTTGCACAACGTGATGGGTACCGTGAGACTCAATGGGAACGACCGGGCAATGCCTATGGCTGGGGAAACAACAAGGGACTGGTATTGATGAAGTCTTGGGATTTGATTCATTGGAGTCGGGCTAATATTCGTTTTGACCAACTTACGGCAGGATTGAGTGAGATAGGTTGTGCTTGGGCTCCCGAGACTACTTATGACGAGCGTGCAGGTAAATTGATGATATACTATACGATGCGTTTCCGGAATGAACCCAATCGGCTGTATTATGTTTATGTGAATGATGATTTTAACCGAGTGGAGAGCCTGCCTCAATTATTATATGAGTACCCTAATGAGCATGTTTCGGCTATCGATGGCGATATCACCCGTGTGGGGGATAAATACCATTTCTTTTATGTGGCTCATGAGGGGACAGGAGGTATTAAGCAAGCTACATCCAACCGTATCAATGGAGACTATCAGTTTGATCCGCGTTGGTATGACTTCGAACCCAAAGCTTGTGAGGCTCCTAATGTCTGGAAACGTATTGGGGAGGAAAAATGGGTACTTATGTATGATGTATTCAGTATAAATCCGCATAATTTTGGTTTCGCGGAAACTACCGATTTTACCCGTTTCACGAATTTAGGCCGTTTTAATGAAGGGGTGATGAAAACAACCAACTTCAGTTCACCCAAGCATGGTGCGGTTATTCATCTGACGGCAGAAGAGGCCGATCGTCTGGAGCGTTATTGGCAGGAACATAAGCGGCCTTATGTATCACAAGCAAGTATTAAGTTTATAAGCCATTAAATGTTATCGTAAAAAAGAAAAGCAATATAGAAATATGCTTGTTTTTGTCTTGTTGAACTTAGGGGCTTAGCCGGTTCAAGGGCAAACTCCTTACAAATATTTAAATGGAGTAGGAAGCGGTAAAAATGAAGTTACTACCCTAAGGGTCGAATGTTAGTAACATAGAGGGGTAATGTTAGTAACATTCGGCCCGAATGTTACTAACCTTCCGGGTTCCCTTTCGGAAGACTTTCTGGAGGGGGTACCGGATCTTTCTATTGCTTTGGTTAAGAGTCTAAACAAATGAAAGATGTCCTCAAATAAGAATCTGATACTCTTAAATTGATACAAATCTGTAGGATAAGAGTCTCAAATTATTTTTTGAGACTACGTTTGGTATTTGCGTATATGGCTATAAAATAGATGTTTAAGATAAATTTAGTCTAATCTAATGCTATGAGACGAGTCCGTGAAAAATTGCACGTTTGTTTTCAGAACTCATTCCTATCTTTGCAGTGTGAGAAACAGAATTGTAATAGAGTTCATAAAAGTGTAATTTAGTACGGAGAACCATGAAAGACATCAGTCAGACAACTTACCACTTGATAGCTTCCTCTTATGAGATTTATCATGAGCAGGTGCGCCGCTACATTTGTAGTCGCATCAACGATGCGGACGATGCGGACGACTTGGCGCAAGATGTTTTTCTGCGCCTGATGGAATGCGGACAAATATTACGGGAAGAAACCGCCAAAGATTTCATTTTCACCATTGCCCGGAATCTGATTATAGACTACCTGCGCCGTTACTACAAACGCCAGGAGATCACCTCTTATATATATGACATGCAGGAAGCCGCAACCAATGATACAGAGAACCGTGTCATCACCCGCGACCTGCAAGCCCATGAATGGATGAAGGTGCTCTCCTTGCCCGCTCAACGGCGCAAAGTGTACTGCATGAGTCGTTATGAAGTCCGTTCGACCGCTGAGATAGCCTCCACGTTGAACCTTTCGCTGCGCACGGTGGAAAATCACCTGTCTTTAGGACGTAAGGAAGTGCGTGAATACATGCGGCAATGCATTTGACAATATAATATGGTATAGAAACAAATAGGTATTAATCAATATATGGTATTTTATTAATTTTAAAGTTTAACATTATGGAGAATGATTTTCTAAAGAAGACCTCGGGGCGACGGGTATTGTTCTCAGCAGCTTTGCTCGCTTCGTTGTGTATGGGAAGTCCTCAGTTCTCGTATGCAGGAACTGAAAATGTACAGGCTGTCATGCAGGCCAGAACGGTGAAAGGACAGATTGTGGACGCCATGGGCGAGCCGGTAATCGGTGCCAGTGTTCAAGTAAAAGGAACAGGTACGGGAGTTATTTCCGACATTGACGGTAATTTCACCCTGAGCAATGTAGCTCCGGATGCCGTGTTGGTTATTTCGTATGTGGGTTATCAGACACAGGAGGTTTCGGTAAACGGAAGGTCTGTGATTAATGTAACTATGAAGGAAGATGCGGAGATTTTGGATGAAGTAGTGGTTGTCGGTTATGGTACGCAGAAGAAAGCAACGTTGACCGGTGCAGTAGCTATGGTAGAAGGCGATGAAGTATTAAAAGGACGTGCAGCTACTAATATCGGTACAGCTTTGCAAGGTGCCGTTCCGGGTTTGACTGTTACCCGTTCTTCTTCCCGTCCGACGGAGAATGCCACCATCAGTATTCGTGGTGGTGTGTCGGCCAACTCTTCTGATCCGTTGGTTCTTATTGATGGAGTGGATGCATACGCTTGGGAGTTGAACTCATTGAACCCGAACGATATTGAGAGCATTTCTGTATTGAAAGATGCGGCTGCTTCTATTTATGGTGCGCGTGCAGCAGGCGGTGTCATCTTGATTACGACCAAGCGTGCTAAGGAAGGTAAGACTACAGTGACCTATAATGGTTCGGTGACGGCAAACTTCAAGGGAAAAGACTATCCGGCAGCTACGGGTAGCGAATGGGCTCGCATGATGTTGATGGCCGACTATAACGATACCAACCATCCTAATGGTGCTTCATCGCTTTGGACACTTCAAGGCTGGAACGTGGATTTCTACGAACGTGTGATGAATAATGAAGCCTTTGATTGGAATGGAACCAATGTTTTGCGAATTGATCCGCTGAATGCGAATCAAGTAGATTTGGTATATGGTACGACATGGGGTACTTCGCATAACATCAGCATTCAAGGCGGTTCGGAAAACTTGAAAAGTGTGACTTCATTGGGTTACTCCAACGACCGTTCATTGATTAAAGTGGTCTATGACGGACAGCGGAAATACAACTTCCGCAACAATGTGGATTATAAACTGGGCAAGTATGTGAAGTTGGAAACCAGCATTTCGTATGACTATAAGAAGAGTGATGTGCCTACCTACGGTATCGGTTATGGTTTGCAGGACATGTGGATCTTCCCATTGTATACCGAAAGCGGGGAACACTATTATGACAACTTCGGAGGCAACAATGTAGTCGCCCACTTGACAGAAGGTGGTAAGACGGTGACTAACATGTACATGTTGCGCGCCAGTGGAAAGGCTACGGTGGATTTGAGTTTCATTGACGATGCTTTGGACGGTTTGTCTTTCTATGCCAAAGGTAGCATCCGTCAGTATCATGAGAACAGAAAGGAACAATCTCATAAAATACAAATGTATGATTATTACGATGTAGCAAACGGTCCGCAAATAATTAATGGTGCTACTACTGGTGCAAAAGCCAATCGGGAATCGTTATCAGAAGCTAATACGCGTGCTTTGTATCAACTTTATGAGTTCTTCTTGAATTACGACCGCACCTTTGGACAACATCATGTGGCCGGTATGTTTGGTAATACCAATGAGCTGCGTGACAACTACCAGACTAACATGTACCGATCCAGTGACGGCACTGTGATATTGGACGATATTAACGTGTATGATACAACGACTGATGTCATTAACAGAGACGACAAACGTCGCGGTGCTTATAAGTGGGCATACGTTTCGTTGGTAGGCCGTGTGAACTATGATTATGCCGGTAAATACTTGATAGAAGGTAGCTGGCGTCATGATGGGTCTTCCCGTTTGGTGAAAGACAACCGTTGGCAGGACTTTTTCGGAGTCAGTGGCGGTTGGAGAATATCGGAAGAAGCATTCATGAAGAATCTGGACTGGTTGAGCAACTTGAAGCTGCGTGCTTCTTGGGGACAGTCGGGTAACGTGTCTACCATCGGTAATTACGAAGCTTATCCGCAGATTTCCACAGGAACAACCGTACTGAACGGTGTCAGAGTACCGACGAGCTGGATATCCGGTATTACGGATGATTCCCGTACGTGGGAAACCGTTTCTTCAACCAACATCGGTGTGGACTATGGTTTCTTTAATAACCGTCTGAGCGGTACGTTCGACTACTTCTGGCGTAAGAACGACGGTATGTTGATCAACATTACGTATCCGCAAGTATACGGTGGTACGGCACCTTCTACTAACTCTGGTACATATAAAACACATGGTTGGGAGTTGACGCTGAATTGGCAAGACCAGGTGAATAAGGATTTCAGCTATAATGTAGGCTTTTCGTTGTCGGATGCACGCACGGAAGTGACTTCGTATGAAGGACGTACTGCCATTACGCACGGGGTAAATGCAATTGTGGAAGGTAAACCGCTGAATGCACTGTATGTGTACAAGACGGACGGATTGTTCCAGAATCAGGCTGAAGTAGATGCTTACTATGCGCAGATGAACGGTAATGTATCCGGTTCATTGTTGGGTAATGTGGCCAACGGTACGGTCAATGAGTTGACACCGGGTAGCGTACGCCGTGTGGACTTGAACGGTGATAACGACATTACGACAGCCGACCTTTATTACTATGGTGATACGGCTCCGCACTACAATTTCAGTGTGAATATCGGTGCCCGTTATAAAGATTTCGATTTCAGCGTCTTCTTCCAGGGCGTAGGCCAGCAGTACAATGTACGTAACGGCCAGATGGGTTGTGCTTTCTGGAGTGGTTGGACCAACACGAATGGTTATTTCATGGATAACACATGGTATGCAGGCGATCCTAATGGCTATCATGCAGCCAACACGAGTGCCAAGAATCCGTTGATTTCTCGTAACGGTAACCGTAACAACTGGAACTACAAGCACTATAATGACATCAACGTGGTGAACTCTTGGTATGCTCGATGCAAACAAATCCAATTAGGATATACGCTGCCGAAGAATTTGACTTCCAAAGTAGGTATTCAGAATTTGCGTGTATGGATTGCCGGAGAAAACTTGTTCGATTTCTCCAACGTGAAAGATGGATATGATCCTGAAGCAGCTGCCAATATGAGTACGTACGGAGGCGTAGATGTATTTGCCAGCTCGGTGTCCTTTGGTTTGGATGTTACGTTCTAAAATGTAAGCTTGATTAACTATAATAATTGACAATTATGAAAATGAAATATAACATATTATTATTGGCATCTGTTGCACTTTTGTCTACAACAAGTTGTGCGGATTGGTTAGACCAAGAACCTTTGTCGAATGTGTCGACCGGAACTTATTTTAGGACTGCGGCCGAGTTTGAGAGTGCGGCCAACTATCTTTACAGCCGGGTACAAGGCTACAATTCTAAATTGAGTTATGATTTATGGGATAATGGAACGGATTTGAGTTATTTGTATAAATCAGAATTAACGGGTACTGATGCGGCATTGGCGAGTGACGATACTTATAAAGAACCATACAAAGAATTACGTCATGTGAATAATTTGCTGGAACAGGCTGCCGAGTACACGGGAACGGAAAATATTGATGTTTCCATTGGTACGGCTTATTTCTTCCGGGCGTGGTGGCATTTCAACTTGTTGCAACGTTTCGGTGGTATTACTTTGGCATTGGAAGCTCCCAATACTGATTCGGAAATAGTGTGGGGACCGCGCAATTCCCGCTATGAAGTGATTGCTTCCATTTTGTCGGACTTGGAAGAAGCGCAACGCCTGATGGCTTCAGAAACCAAAGCCGCTACGGGAAATGATGGTTCGCTGACGATAGAAGCCGTATGTGCGTTCAAGGCGCGTGTATGTCTGTTTGAAGGGACATGGGAAAAGTATAACGGACGTGGTTCGGAAGATGAGACCAATGGCGATGGTACGTCTGTTGGTGCCGGTACGACCATACCGGAAGGTTATCCCTCGGTGAATGAACTGTTACAGATGGCACAGGCGGAAGCTGCCAAGTTTGTATCGGGCGGAACCTATGCTGGTGAATATTCTATCTGGATGGAGTGTGAAGATCATGAAATTGATGCTTACGACCGTATGTCTTATTATTATTTGTTTGCTTTGGAAGAAGCCGATTCCAATCCTTATGGAGCAACCAAGGCATCCAATAATGAAGCGATTTTCCGTAAATGTTACGACTACAGTTTACAAGTGTATGGTGGTTCCAATATCACTCACAGTGAGCCGTGTGGTGGTTCTCGTAAGTTGATGGATATGTACCTTTGTACGGACGGTTTGCCCATTCACATTTCTCCGTTGTTCCAAGGTTATGGTACATTTGACAGCGAATTCCAGAATCGCGATGCACGTATGATTGCCAGCTTTAAGCAGGTAGGTCACTATTATTGGTGTGCTAACGCTGAATATGGTTTAGTGGCAAATTACAGTATCGCACCGGATGAAGATCCCAATAATACGGTCTTCTCACCAAGCTTGGCTACTTATAGTGCCGGACAGTACAATGGTCAGAATGGTTATGCCGGACGTAAATTTACCCAAGAGCGTGAACGTCCGACCAATCAGGAAAGTGCCGACTTGATGCTGATTCGTTATCCGGAAATGTTACTGGTTTATGCGGAAGCGACTATCGAACTGAATGGTAATATCAGCGATGGTGACTTGAACAACACCATTAACGTGATTCGTCAACGTGCCCATATTGCTAATCTGACTAATTCGTTGGTGAATACTTATGGATTGGATATGAAAGAGGAAATCCGTCGTGAACGTACATTGGAACTTTGGGGAGAAGGTTTCCGCCGCACAGATTTGTGTCGTTGGGGCATTGCCGAAATTGAGTTATCGCGTCCTATCTGTACCTATTATGTAGAGTATGAAGGTGTGCCGACAGCCATGGGTACAGAAGACAGACCCGGATATCCCGGTGAGCCGATGTATGTTCCGTCTGTGTGGGTAAATAATATTGTAACTTCCGACATGCCACAATCTACTTACACTGCCGGTATGCCGCCGGTGAAGGCTGGTAGCTTGATAATAGAAGCGGAAAATAACCGTAACTTCTCCAAAAAGAATTACCTGATGGCTATTCCTACCAATGAGATCGAGTTAAACGGACAGTTGTTGCAGAACCCTCAATGGTAATCATTTCATAAATTCACATGTAAAAAGATTCCGCAGCTTTGTTAAGCAAAGTTTGCGGAATCTTTTTGTAAATTGATCTGTACGTATATGCTGAAGGGCCGATCCTTTCAAAAG
>CALUOV010000063.1 GCA_944322275.1 uncultured Bacteroides sp.
GGGAGAGTAGGTAGCCGCCGTTTTTCCTTGAAGGGTCCCTCCAGCGTGAGATATGCGGGAGGGACCCTTCTTTTTTATGCTTAGTCCCCTTATGTCCCTTATGTCTCTCCTGTGCGTCTGGCGGGCGCTGCCGGCTAAGGATATTGCTTAAGGGTGAGTCTCCCCTTCGATGTAGTTCTCCAGAAACAGATTCTCACCGTCAAAGACTGCATACGTGAACCATAAATGTATAGAATATCTCTATTATATGTTCATTATTACGGAAATATTTCTTTAATCCCTTGCTTAATCAATGGATTTCCTCTATTTTTGCAATAAAAATCAGCATATTCAGACTCATGTAATAATTGTTTCTATTAAATAATTTAAAATCAAACATTTATGTGGTTAAGTAATTCATCTGTAGGTAGGAAAGTGGTGATGAGTGTTACCGGCATTGCCCTTGTCCTGTTTCTGACGTTTCACATGGCGATGAACCTTGTTGCGCTAATCTCGGCTGAGGGTTACAACATGGTTTGTGAGTTCTTGGGAGCGAATTGGTATGCGGTAGCTGGTACGTTAGCTTTGGCTGCTTTGTTCATCATTCACATTATTTATGCTTTTTGGTTGACAATGCAGAACCGTCGTGCTCGTGGTACAGAACGTTATGCTGTGACGGAGCGTCGTAAAGAAGTAGAGTGGGCATCACAAAACATGTTGGTGTTAGGTATTATTGTAATTGTAGGTTTAGGCTTACATTTAGTGCATTTTTGGTCGAAGATGATGTTGCCTGAATTAGCCGGTTGTGAGGATATGGGTGTGATGATGTATGCGGCTGATGGCATCTATCACATAGAAAATACGTTTGGAAACATAGCAAATGTGATCCTTTATCTTGTGTGGCTGGCTGCTTTATGGTTCCATCTGACTCATGGCTTTTGGAGTGCTATGCAGACTTTGGGTTGGAATAACAAAACGTGGATTAACCGTTGGCAGTGCATATCTAATATCTACTCAACCATCGTTGTATTGTGCTTTGCATTGGTTGTTGTTGTGTTCTACATCAAATCATTGTTGTAAAAAGCAGTTGAGTTTTCGATTATAAATGACTAAATTGTATATACATTATGACTAAAATAGATTCAAGAATACCGGAAGGACCGGTAGCCGAGAAATGGACGAACTATAAAGCCCACCAAAAATTAGTAAACCCCGCAAATAAGCGCCGTTTGGATATTATCGTGGTAGGTACGGGCTTGGCCGGTGCCAGTGCAGCCGCTTCATTGGGCGAGATGGGTTTCAGAGTTTTCAACTTCTGCATTCAGGACTCTCCGCGCCGTGCGCACTCCATTGCCGCGCAGGGTGGTATCAATGCAGCCAAAAATTATCAGAACGATGGTGACTCGGTATACCGCCTGTTCTATGATACTGTAAAAGGTGGTGACTATCGTGCCCGCGAGGCCAACGTATACCGCTTGGCTGAGGTTTCAAACAATATTATTGACCAATGTGTAGCACAGGGTGTTCCTTTTGCCCGTGAATATGGTGGAACATTGGCCAACCGTTCATTTGGTGGTGCTCAGGTGTCGCGTACGTTCTATGCTAAGGGTCAGACGGGACAGCAACTCTTGCTGGGTGCTTATTCTGCACTGAGCCGTCAGGTGGCCGCAGGTACCGTGAAGCTGTATACACGTTATGAGATGGAGGATGTTGTCATTATTGACGGTCGTGCGCGTGGTATTATAGCCAAGAACCTGGTGACTGGCAAACTGGAGCGTTTTGCCGCTCATGCTGTGGTTATCGCTACAGGCGGTTATGGAAATACTTACTTCCTTTCTACCAATGCTATGGCTTGCAACTGCTCCGCTGCTATGGCTTGCTATCGTAAAGGTGCATGGTTCGCTAATCCTGCTTATGTTCAAATACACCCAACTTGTATTCCTGTTCATGGTGATAAGCAATCCAAGTTGACATTGATGTCCGAGTCTTTGCGTAATGATGGCCGTATTTGGGTGCCGAAGAAGCTCGAAGATGCCAAGAAGTTGCAAGAAGGAACACTGCAGGGTAAGGATATTCCCGAAGAAGACCGAGATTACTACTTGGAGCGTCGTTATCCGGCATTTGGAAACCTCGTTCCCCGTGACGTGGCCAGCCGTGCGGCAAAAGAACGTTGCGACAAGGGCTATGGTGTGAACAATACAGGTCTGGCTGTATTCCTTGATTTCTCTGAAGCAATCCAACGCTTGGGTAAGGACGTGGTAGCTCAACGTTATGGCAACCTTTTCGATATGTATGAAGAAATCACCGATGTGAGTCCGTATGAAAACCCGATGATGATCTATCCCGCTATCCACTATACAATGGGTGGTATCTGGGTAGACTATGAATTGATGACCAGCATTAAGGGATTGTTTGCTATTGGTGAATGTAACTTCTCTGACCATGGTGCCAACCGCTTGGGAGCTTCCGCATTGATGCAAGGTTTGGCTGATGGTTACTTCGTTTTGCCTTACACCATTCAGAATTATCTGGCTGACCAGATTACAGTACCTCGTTTCTCTACCGATTTGCCTGAATTTGCCGAGGCAGAAAAGGCTGTTCAAGACAAGATTGACCACTTGATGAATATCAAGGGTAAAAAATCTGTTGACTCTATCCACAAAGAATTGGGTCACGTTATGTGGGAATATGTAGGTATGGGTCGTACGGCTGAAGGTTTGAAGACTGGTCTGGCTAAGTTGAAAGAAATCCGTAAGGAGTTTGAAACCAACCTCTTCATTCCGGGAAGCAAGGATGGTATGAATGTTGAGCTGGATAAAGCCATTCGCTTGAATGACTTTATCACCATGGGTGAACTGATAGCATACGATGCTCTGAATCGTAACGAATCTTGTGGCGGTCACTTCCGCGAAGAGTATCAGACAGAGGAAGGAGAGGCCAAGCGTGATGATGAAAACTACTTCTATGTAGCTTGTTGGGAGTATCAAGGTTCTGACGATAAGGCTCCTGAATTGCTGAAGGAACCGTTGGTTTATGAAGCAATCAAAGTTCAAACTAGAAATTATAAGAGCTAAATCGGGAAGTTGAACAATTAAAGATTTAAAGAAAATGGATAAAAATATATCATTTACACTGAAGATATGGCGTCAGGCCGGACCGAAAGCCAAAGGTGCTTTTGAAACCTATCAGATGAAAGACATCCCCGGCGATACTTCCTTTTTGGAAATGCTGGATATTCTGAACGAACAACTGATTTCAGAAGGCAAAGAGCCTGTTGTATTTGACCATGACTGCCGTGAGGGTATCTGCGGCATGTGCTCGCTCTATATTAACGGACATCCGCATGGGCCTGCACAAGGAGCTACTACTTGTCAGATTTACATGCGCCGTTTCAATGATGGCGACACTATCACTGTTGAACCGTGGCGTTCGGCCGGTTTCCCCGTTATCAAGGACTTGATGGTAGACCGTACTGCATACGACAAGATTATGCAGGCCGGTGGTTATGTCAGCGTAAATACGGGTGCTCCTCAGGATGCTAACGCAATCTTGGTTCCCAAGACCATTGCTGACGAAGCCATGGATGCGGCTAGCTGCATCGGTTGTGGCGCTTGTGTGGCAGCTTGTAAGAATGGTTCGGCCATGTTGTTCGTTTCGGCTAAGGTCAGCCAGTTGAATCTGCTGCCTCAAGGCAAGCCTGAAGCGCTTCGCCGTGCCAAGGCTATGCTTGCCAAGATGGACGAGCTGGGCTTTGGTAACTGTACCAACACGCGTGCTTGCGAGGCTGAATGTCCGAAGAATGTTTCTATCAGCAACATCGCACGTCTGAACCGCGACTTTATCCGTGCCAAGTTGAAAGACTGATTCCGTAGAGAGTACTCTGATAATTAAATAAGGCCGGTATCTTCCGATAAGGGGGATGCCGGCTTTTTTATATTCGGAAGTCTTCCTCTATATTTCTACTATGAAAAATGCAGATATCCAATGTGGAACGTAATTCCCTCCTTTCGGATGTAATATACCGGATGTGTCAGTCCTGATGTGAAGTATTGATTTTGCAATGTGTTGATGGCTAATGTTTTATGAATTGCCGAAAGGGATGTTTATAGCGTGCTTGTTAGATTAATTAATCTAAGGTCCTCAGCTTAGTTATTCACTCCTCATTAGATTGATTAATCTAACGAGGAGTGAATGATTAATCTAATGACATGGAAATAGTTGAATCTTCAACGCCTGCTTTATCTGGTAAAGATCATTTACGGCTGAATGCCAAACAAAAAGGGCATACCCTTGCGGGTACACCCTTTATTGATTTTGATCCATTATGGTTAATGAGCCATAAACAGATTCATTGCATTACCAAATGCATTGCGTGACAAGTGGTTTTGGATAGGCTGTGGTTGTATATCCAAATTGTTATTGTAAACTCTTCGTGGTGTGAAACCATGTTTAATTGATTTCATGTTCAGAGCGAAAGAGGAAGTAGACCTGGTCGCTGCAGCAGCTGTGTCTGAGCCCCATTCCAAGAAGTTCCAATAACCAGTCAGATAAGAATAACCATTCCCGGTATTAACTACATATACCATTGCATCGTATTTACCTTCGTTGCTTTCATCGTTTAAGAATTTGAGAGAGCCTGATTTTGTAATACCGCCAATTAAACTTTCTTCGTTAAATTCGCCTGTTTGGCTATTGTATGGGAATACAAATGTTTGGAAACCCTGAAGTGAGGTAACTTCTTGTGCATTGAAGTATACCCACCCCGTTTGGGTATCATAGGTCAATAGCATGGTATCATCGTAATCTGCAGCTCCGGACAAGCCTTTTACCGCTAAAGTAGTTTCATCCACTTTGCTGATAGTGGCCGGTATTTGCAATGTCTCACTACCATCGCTAAATGGAATAATCCAATTTCCTACGTAGTCATCTATTTTGCTGTTTTGGAGCTGGTCAAATTCGCTCTGTCCCCAAAGGAATGTTTCTGTAACGGTTGCCAAATCAGCAACTTTTTCACCTTCCTCATCACCTATATAGAAGCGGAAACCTAAGTTCAATGTACCTGTTGTCTCATCGTAAGATGAAAGTGTAGAAACTCCTTCCAGATATACCGGATTGCCAAAGGTTGTCATTCCTGTATTTTGTGTACTAGGAATTTCAACAGACCCATCTTCAAAGTTCACATGGAAGTAGATGTGAGCTTTTTCTTCATCAGAGTATAAGTTAGGCATACGGTAGAAAGTAGAATCTTCTTCTGCTACTTGTACAGCCTGCATCCAGCTTTCTTCACGCAGTTCCGAAGTAAAGAAACCAGTTGCTTCAGGCATGTCCAACCATGTATAGTCGCGGTCGTAATCGGTACCCATCATTGAGGGATCAAGATAGAGTAAGAATACTCCAGTGCCAAATGTATAATATCCATAGCCACCGATGTTATGGTATACAGAACCCAAATCGAACATTTTTGTAGTTTCTGTATATGTACCCAACGGGTAAGTTGCATTGCCCGGTTCAATAGGACCGTCAGCGGTTGAAAGGTTGCCAGCTACAGATCCGAATGTATTCCATGTAGCGTCTTCTTTCGGTCCTTCTCCATTAACCATTTGGAAGTTGAGTGCGGTCGGAGCAATATAATATCCGGCATCGCCGTATGTTTCACCATCCAATATGATGTAAGGTAAGTTAGAGTCGTCTGTAAAGATTTCCATACCGAATTGCGTCATAAAGTATTCGTTATTAAACGGACTTCTGAAACGATACATATTGGTGGTTTGCTCTTTCTCTACAGTGATTCCTGTAATATTCATTGGAGTAGAACCAAATGCTTCAAATAGATTTTCTACCAAGACAGCTTCTTCTGATACAACTTCCCAAACTTCAACTTTCTCTTCAGGATACAGCAAAGTCAATGTGATTGAAGAACGACCGTAAGGAGTTCCCTCTGCAAAAGTTAGTTCAATTTCATAGGTAGTGCCACGAACAACATTGTTGTAGTCAATTGTAACACTAGAAGTTGAAGCACCATCGGCAAAACTAACAGTAGCGGGTACAGTGAAAACATTTTCACCTCCTTCTGTATAAGTTGCTGTTAACGCTGCATCAATGGAACCTACCGAATCGGTACGCATTACGTCCAGGGTAATGCTGCCTGCCGTTCCTTCTAATTCATATTCAGTAACAGTAGAAGGGGTGAAGTATACACCTGCTCCTTTCACAGCTCCCGCCGGCGTATATTCTATCTCGTCATCACAAGCCGTCCATGTCAGTGTGAACATGGTGGCCAGCATGAGTAATAAGCTATTTATCTTTTTCATATCTCAATATTCATTAATATCAATTCTTATTTTGATTATTCACCGGCAAAAGTTCCTATCGGTGTAGGACCAGTTACGGTAGCGGTCGGATCCGGATTGTTGGTTTCTTGCAGAGCTACGTTAGCGTTCAACTCGAAGATGGGGATTACCAGATTCCAGTTGGGCTTCATACCCTTACAGTTGATTTTGAATACATCCGAAGGAGCGTTGGTGCCTTCGTAGTTCTGAATAACGTCCGGTTGCAGACGCTTGGCACTTGCAAAGCCCTGACCTTCGCCCCAAAACTCAAGACGCATCTGCCACATCACTTCCAACTGGAAAGTACGGGCGTCGCTGGTGTTGAAGTTATAGTTCGGGTCACGATAGCTCTTTACAAAGTTGTTCAGTGCCGATACACCTGCGGCAACTCCTTGTGTCATACCGATAGCCTCGGCTTCGATGAGGTACATTTCCTCTACACGCATGATAGGCACGTCTACGGCTGCACCTACGCTGTACGTCATATAGTCACCGCTACCGCAGCGGAACTTGAGGGCCTGGTAATCACGGCAAGTATTCTCCAACCAGTCGTCATCGCGCACAGTTTTGTAGTCATAGTAATCTCTTCTGGCAGGATCAACGAATAGACGCTTACGGATGTCGGTGTCGGACATACGGTCGTACAGTGAGCGGTCGATACCCGGCATAGACAAACTTGAATAACCCCAGTCTGCTTCGCTGGACATATGTCCGGTGAAGTTACACAGGTTGGCCATGTTTTCTGCTGAATAATGCAGATACCACATCCAAGCTTGATTAGCAGTGTTGAAGCCCGTTGTCGGATCGTCAATCTGGCTTTCCGTGATGGGTGAGCAACCTGACTCATCGATAGCCATGCGGGCATACTTAGCTGCGTTTTCGTAATCTTCATCCCACAAATAAACCTTTGCTTTCAGGCCATAAACAACAGCCAGGCTGGGGAACAGACCGGAAGAAGGCGTGTAGTTGGCCAGACATTCTTCAGCTGTGTTCAGGTCGGAGAGGATGAATTCCACCATTTCGTCATGTGTCAGGCGCGGATTGTTCTGTGCCGTGGCGTTATCGGTCGTTTCCGTGATCTTGGGAGCTGTCAGACCCAATACGCCGCTACAGTCGGTATAGATGTTCTCCTTCGGTTCAAAAAGAATCATCAGCATGTAGTAGTTGAACGCGCGGTTGGCGTAAGCGATACCGGCATTACCTCTCATGACATCGCTCAGACTTTCATCGCTCAGGTCTACGGCTGCGATGATGTCGTTGTCCGACTTGATGAACTGATACAGTGTGAACCAAGGTAAGTAAGCATTGTAAGAACTCTCACCGGAACCGCGGCTGAATGTATTGTATTCCGAGAACCAGTCGTAACCGGAGTTATCGCCCAACGGATACAGGTCACCCAACATCTCGGTCTGCGCAATCATGAACAGGGGATAGCCCATGTCCGTTTCATGCACTTGTTCTCCATAGACCAAGTACCATTGTACCATCTGTGCGGGAAGTCCGTTAACAGCTGCTTCCAACGCACTGGCTGAAGCACCGATTTGCTCGGAAGTAGCGGTGCCGTCTTCCGGGAAAGTCTCTTCAATACAGCTGGTCAGTACCGTAGCCGATACTGCCAAAGCCGATAAAAATTTGAATATATTCTTTTTCATATTACAATTTCTCTTTGTTTGAGGTTTAGAACTTGAATGTCACACCACCCGAGATGGTACGCATCGGTGAGTAGTATGTATTGTTGGTTGTCGCATCGAACGATTGGCGCGGGTCGAAACCTTTACGCTTTGACCAGTAGTACACGTTCTCGGCAGACAGATAGACACGCAGCGAGCTGATGGCCAGTTTCTTGGTCCAGCTGGCAGGCAGTGTGTAACCTACATTGATGTTCTGCAGGTTCAGGTAGCTGGCGCTCGTCAGGAAGCGGGTAGAAGAGGCGGATGCACCGCTATACGTATCACCGAACTGGAAGCGGGGAATATCACTGTTGGGGTTCTCCGGAGTCCAAGAATCCAGCAAGTCTTTGTGGAAGTTGAAACCAGTGTTGGCAGAAGTCGGTGAAGACATGAACGTTGCATACGTTCCGTCATATTGCTTGCCGCCCAACTGATAGGTGAAGTTAATGCTGAAGTCCACGCCGTAAGCCTGCAATGTCGTACCGAAACCACCATATACCTTAGGCAGGGTGCTTTCTTCCGTTACGTAATAGTCAGCATCGGAATAGGTGGTGGTGGTCTCTTTGCCTATGATGTTGCCTTGCGCGTCTGTTATGTTCTTGTACCACATGGAAAGACCGGTTTCCTGATCTACACCGGCATAAACTTTCTCTCTCCAAGTGTAGATGGGAAGGCCCTCGGCAATAAAGAAGCTGCCGTTGGTGTAACCTTCGTAAGCCTTGCCCTCGATGCTGTAGCTTACGTCCGTTTTCTTGCCTTCGTCCAGCATGGTGAGCTCGTTCTTCAGGGTAGACAGGTTGAGGTTAACGTCCCACTTGAAGTCACGCGTATTGAAGAGGTTGACACCTAAGTCGATTTCCACACCCTGATTGTTCATGTTACCTACATTGTCGAAGTAGCTGCTATAGCCCAGTGACGGAGCTACGGAGAACGAGAACAACATGTCCGAAGTCTTACGGAAATAGTACTCGATGCTACCCGTTACACGGTTCCACAATTGGAACTCGGCACCGATGTTGAAGTTCGTATTGGTTTCCCACGTAATGTCTTCCGCTCCTTTTGTTGCAAACGAAGTACCGATTTCACCCGAAGAGTTGATGATGTTGAACACATCCGTGTATCGGTACAGACCGATGTTGTCGTTACCTTGCGAACCGACCGAAGCCTTTATTTTCAGTTCCTGTACCCAAGGAGCCGAGAACCAGCTTTCCTTGTTGATGAGCCAGGCGGCACCTACTGACCAGAAAGTACCCCAACGGTGGTCGGGAGCAAAACGGGAAGACGCGTCACGGCGGATTGAACCCGAACCGAAGATGCGCTCATCGTAGTTGTATTGCAGGCGGGCAAAGTAACCTTCATTGTTGTGACGGCTCTTGCCGGAGTATGCGCTTTGGCCATCCACTACGGCACCACCCAATTCCTGGTTGTCCTGTGAGAACATCTTGGACTTGCTGGCCTGCAGGATCGCATAACGATAATCGTAGTATTCGTGACCCAACAGAATGTCGAAGTTATTGCTGCCGAACGAGCGGGTGTAAGAAACCAACTGCTGCAAGTTGTAGTCATACGTACGGGAATGAGCTTTTTCTACCGTACCGCCCGTCGTATCAAATTGTCCGTAATAAGGATTGTATACATACGTAGTACGCGTTTCGTCCAGGTTCACCGTACCGTTCAGCGTAATCTTCAGTCCCTCAATCGGAGTGATGTCTACAAAACCGTTGGCAGTAAGCGCGTTGCCTTCGGAATTGCTTGTGTTCAGCATGTTGTCCATCAGCGGGTTGGCATCACTCAATTGCGGACGGGCCATACCGGCGTTCATGCCGTTACCGTAGTCCATCATTTGGAAACCGTTCTCATCCACCATGATGCTTCCGTCCGCATTGCGGAGGTAGCCCGGATAAATAGGAGCCATCTGCGTAGCGTATGCCCAAACATTACCGCTTGAAGTACTTGAACCGTTATTGTTCAGTGAATTCTGGTCAAAGCGGGCATATGACATGTTACCACCGATCTTCAGCCATTTCTTGGCTTGGTAATCGGCTCTCAAACGTGCGGAGAGTCGTTTGAAATCAGAGTTTTCCGTAATACCTTCGTTACCCAGATAGCCTAAAGAAGCGTAGAACGAAGACTTCTCATTAGCGGCGCTTACCGAGAAGTTGTATTCCTGGCGCAGACCGGTACGTGTACTGAGATCCATGATGTCGTCCGGTATCAGCAAATAATCCACACCATTGTAATTGACCACGCGGCCCAGTGTAGCATAAGGATTCAGTTTTCCATTCTGGCCAATCAAGTACTGACCATCGGGCACTGTATATACATTGTAACCTACACCGCCGTTACCCATCGAGCTGCACAGGTTGGCGTTGGCTTGTCTCCAAGCTGCGTCTGCGCTCATGCCTTGTGACTGATAATAACGGTTCAAAGCACCGTAATGCATTTCGTAGTATTGGGCAGGACTTGTAATGACGTCATATTGTTGTAACGCACGCGTATTGGCACCCCATTTGGCGTCGAAAGTTACTACAGCGTCACCTCTCTCGCTGGCGCGTTTGGTCGTGATGATAACCACACCGTTGGCACCACGTGCACCGTACAAAGCGTTGGAAGCGGCATCTTTCAACACCGTCATAGATTCCACATCGTTGGGGTTCAGGTTGGCCAAGTCACCGCTGTAAGGAGCACCGTCCACAATAATCAACGGGTCGTTACCTGCATTCAGAGAGCTAAAACCACGAATTTTAATAGAAGATGAAGCACCGGGAGCACCATTGTTAGAGGATAGTGTAACGCCCGGAACAGCTCCTGCCAAGGCGTTTGTAACACTGGTCACCTGCGATTGCTCCAGTTTTTCATTGTCCAGCACGGTAGCTGAACCGGTAAATGCTGATTTCTTGGCGGTACCGAAAGCCACCACCATCACTTCGTCCAGCATCTCGGAGTTAGTCCGCATCACCACTCTCAGGTTAGGTTTGATGGTAACTTTTTGTTCTTCCATACCTATGTAACTGATAATCAGTGTTTTCGCAGAACTTGGTACATTCGAAATCCGGAATTTACCGTCTACATCAGTAATAGCGCCGAGTTGCGTATTCTCAACCCTCACTGACGCTCCAATAACTGGCTGCCCATCTTCTTCAGAAATCACGACACCCGTGACCGTCTGATTTTGGGCAGTTACTAAGCCTATCCCGACAAACAGGCAGGCCAATAACAGCATTAATTTTCTTTTCATAAATTCTCTCTTAAAGTTTAACTTTACATTAATTGTTTCTTAACTCTAACGAAATGCAAAATTATTAATAAATATGTAATAGGCAATTGTTTTTAGCGAAAAACCTGCAAAATCTATCAATTTGTCAGATGAATGCCTGTTTTTATGTTCAACAACAGCATTTTTTACGCAAAATGACCGGATGCTTGTTTGAGAAGTATCAATATGTGTGCTGCCTTTTTTATACAAAAGTATAATACATATATACTTTTTATACAAAAACGTTAAAAATCGAAGCTGAAAATATGGTAGAAAACACTATTATAGAGCATGAAAGTCTGGGGATTTCGGCATATAGACTTTTGCAACAAGGCTGAAACATGGCTTTGGTGAAAGATTTTCGGGCTTATAAATGGGCTTTCGCGGACATGAAGTTTTCCGCAAAATCAATTGCCTGCTCAAGGATTTAAATCATGGATAAAATAGTTTACAGACTGGTTTATAACCGAAAAAGGAAGCTGAATAAGGCAGGAGTAGCTTTGGTACAATTGGAGGCTTACCAACACAAACGGAAGAAGTATTTCTCTACACATGTGTATCTGAAGCCCGAACAGTGGGATAAACAACGAGGAAAGGTGAAGAAGCACCCCAACGAGCATTTCTTAAACCAATGGTTACATGACTATGTGGCACGGATAGAAAAGTTGGAGCTGGAATTGTGCCAACAAGGCAAACCGGTTTCATTAGAAACTATCAAAAGCTTTATCCGCAAAGGAAGAAGCACTCAATCGTTCTTGGCTTTTTATGAAAAAGAGCTAAAGGAGACTTTCTTGAAAGAGTCGTCCAGGCGCAATCATCTTTCTACATTGGCACTGCTCAAGGCATTTAGGGGCGATATCCTTTTTCAAGAGTTGACTTTCGAACTGGTATGTTCTTTCGAGTATTTTTTGAGTCAGAAAGGGTATCATACCAACACGATAGCCAAGCATATGAAACATTTGAAGCGCTACATTAATCAAGCCATCAACAAAGACTATCTGAGCGAACAACAATACGCTTTCCGAAAATACAAGATAAAAACAGTGGAATACCAACATACACACCTGACTCCAGATGAACTGGTTCGTCTTGAACGCCTGAGAGAAAGTGAAAGAGACGCCCGCTATCGGAAGACATTGGACGCTTTTCTGTTTTGTTGTTATGCGGGTGTACGCTATTCGGACTTTATACACCTTAACTCGGCGAACTTGGTGCGGATGCGCAAAGAAACCTGGCTGATTTATCGGGCTGTAAAGACGGGCGTGGAGGTCCATTTACCTCTCAATTTCCTGTTTGAAGGCAAGGCCATTGGCATACTGAACGAATACAGGAAAGACTTAGAGTCATTTTTTCACCTGAAAAACAATTCGAACGTAAACAAGGAGCTGAAACGGATAGCACAGAAAGCTGGGATAGAAAAACGTGTCTCATTTCATACCGCCCGACATACGAACGCCACGTTACTCATATATAATGGTGTAAACATCACTACCGTGCAGAAACTTTTGGGGCACAAAAGCGTGAAGACAACGCAGGTGTATGCTTCCATTATGGACCGTACCATTGTGCAAGACTTGAAGTTGCACCGGGTAAAAGACAAGAAATAACAGACAAGGTATTATTGGTTAATTCCCAGTCCTCCTTAGGAAGGACTACAATCCTCCTTAAGAAGGACTGAAATCTTTCCTAAGGAGGACTGGATAAATAACGGATTTCATTTTCTTATTTAGGCATTTCAACGGGCACAAAGGGTTGCTTCTTTACTTTGTCCAGCGGTGCAACATAATAGTTTACATGAGAAAAGTCGATCCGTGACAAGTCTATGCAACGAATAGCACTGTTATACATGGTGCGGTAATAGATAACCCGGTTTGTGATGTCCGTGGCGGTAGTCCACTGGGTGGCACTGGGAATGTCGGCCGGGATTTTACCATCGGCAAACTCCACACCTACAGGAATATCAAAATTGTTCAGTATCTGAAAGCCTTGACGTACAGCGTCCTCTGCTGTTGCGGGAGTAGGAGCTGTGGTTTGATAAAAAGCCGCACGGACAAAACGCGAGGGAGGAGTGACATCTCCTGGCAAGCCTAAGAACGCACTTCCGGCACCAAAAGATGCCAACTGCGAGACTCCCCATTTGCGTGGTTGTGCTGTACCGGCAAGCAGATTAACGTAATTGTTCAGATTCGTCATTTGCCATTCAAATCCCGGCGAATTGGTCAGTACTCCTAATTTATTCTCATAAAAGCAAGGTTTCCCATCCACAATCTCAAGCACAATTTGTCGTCCCGAAGCATCGGCAAAACGCCAATGAACGGTAGAGGCGCGCGGATCTATGGCAACGATTAGCGCCTTTGGCACAATCTCTTTCACTTCATCCACCGTTGCACAGGTTCCCAATATCCAAGAAACAAGTTGAAAATCGGTCACACATTGTTGCTTCCGTTTTTCGTCGTATGTCTCATATTTACCATAGCCCGGAAAATAAAACAGCCCAGCTGACAATCCGGCCTCGTTCAATCCCTCCACCACAAATTCTTTTTGCTCTACCGCCAAACCGACATAGCCGTACTTTGCAACCAGCTCCATTCCCTCCAAGGTATATCCGGGTATATACGAACGCCCAGTATAACCACGGGGAACTATCACGTACTGGCTATTCAGTTCGCTTCCTCCCCATTCAATGGTGCGGGCTACGATACGGGCATCGTCTTTTGCAGTCAATGTAATGCCGGTACAAGCGTTCATTTGCTCCCAGGGCATGAGAAGCATAGCTGTAATCAGGCAAATCATACTAAAATTCTTCATAATCGTTCTCTGTTTTAATTTTGATACAATACAAATATAAGAATTTATTTGTTCATAGCCAATGTTTCAAGCAGATAATCCTTTTTTTAAAAGCAGATGATCCTTTATTGAAAAAAAAGATAATCTGCTTTGTGAAAGAAGTATATCCTCTAAAACAGGAGAAAGAGAAATGTAGTTTACAAAGAGCGGGTATGAAGTTTGTGATAAAACAAACAGAGTTCTTCCTCTTTCGGTTTGAGAGCAGGACTTTCCTTTTTCATCCGATAGTCAATGAAAAAGCGGATTATCAACAGTTGGGTAGAGACTGGGTAGAAAGCCACAACAATCTTATCATGATAATTGTCTGTTTGACAAACTGATAATTCTGATTTCGGGTAGAAATCAGGTAGAAAACTAATTTTGTTACTCCCTCCACAAAGGTTTGCAGAGCCTGTCCTGTATTTTATACTAAGTTCCGTCTTTCTCCTATTTGATTAATAATGAATCAGTTATCGGAATATCAAGTTCTGCGAAAACGCTAATTATCAGCTACATAGGGATGGAGGAGCAGAAGGTTGCCATCAAGCCAAACCTGAGAGTGTTGATGAAAAGTAGCTCCGAGGTGCTGGACGAAGTGATGGTGGTGGCTTTCGGTACCGCCAAGAAATCAGCGTTTACCGGTTCGGCTACGGTACTGAATAATGATAAATTAGAGCAATCGCAGGTGACGAGCGTAGCTGATGCATTGGCCGGTGCTGTTCCAGGCGTAACAATGACCTCTAATGACGGCGCACCGGGCTCTGAGTCTACCATCCGTATCCGTGGTTTCAGCTCATTGAATGCGGAAAATGATCCGTTGATTATTGTGGACGGTGCTCCTTACAGCGGTGACTTGGCCAACCTGAACCCGAACGATGTGGAATCTATGACGGTGTTGAAAGATGCCGCTTCCAACGCTTTGTACGGTGCGCGTGGTGCCAACGGTGTGGTTATCATCACGACCAAAAAAGCAAAAGATGGCAAAGCTATTGTGACTTTTGATGCCAAATGGGGTGCCAACACACGCGCTTTACAGCATTACGATGTCATCACCAATCCGGGCGAATATTACGAGATGCACTATAATGCGCTGAAGAATTACTATGTGAATCGTCAAGGCATGAGCGAGACTGCTGCGTGGCAATTGGCCAACACAAACCTGACAGGCTCATCCGGTAACGGTGGTTTGGGGTATAATGTATATACGGTACCTGCCGGCCAAATGCTGATTGGTTCCAACGGACGTTTGAATCCTAATGCTACGTTGGGCCGCAAGGTGACTTACAATGGTGAAGAGTATTGGTTGACACCGGACGATTGGGAAGACGTAGGCATGCGTACTGGTTTACGTCAGGAATATAACTTTTCGGTAAGCGGTACTAATGAAAAAGGTTCGTTCTATGCCAGTTTGGGCTATCTGGGTAATGAAGGTATCACCGAGAATTCCGATTACGAACGCTTCACCGCACGTTTAAAGGCTGACTATCGTGCTAAAGAATGGTTGAATATAGGCGGTAACATGTCGTACACCCGCTTTGAACGCAACTCGCTCGGCAACAATGGTGTCAGTTCTTCAACGGCTAATATTTGGGCTTTCACTACGCAGATGGCTCCTATCTATCCCGTGTATGTACGCAATGGTGACGGAAG
>CALUOV010000064.1 GCA_944322275.1 uncultured Bacteroides sp.
AAATGTATAAAATAAAAAATACGAGACTCAAACTTGAATCCCGTATTTTCCATTTACACAAAATATTTTATAGTGCCGTCACCGCATCACTATATAAAAGAGTAAAAAGGAATATTCAGTAAATGTCCCTAAAAAACATAATGGCATATGAAGTTGGTAGACCATAACCCTTCCATATGCCATTTTCATTGTAGTTTCTCGTGGTTTTCTCACATAATTCTATCCGTCAAGACATGACATTCCTGAAGAAGCCAGATGACCTCTTCTGATTCTGTCAGTAAAATCATGTCATGCTGCTTTAACCGTCCTGTTTCTGATCTTGTCAATCATCAGTACGGCATTTGCCGTATGTATGCCGAAGAAGATCCACAGGATTCCGTCTGCCTGTTCCGTGCCTTTATCCTTGAGAGCGAGTAATGCTGATTCTGTGTGCCGAAGCTACCTTCCAGCCAGGTGGACCTCTCCCTTGAGAGCTCACTTCTGAGAACCTTCCTCAAGGATTCATCCCTGGCCACCCTTCCCTTGCGCACGAAGGAAGTGGATATTCCATATTTCGCACAGAACTTTCTGTTGGCGTTATTGGCATATATGGAGAATCTGCAGCCACACACCTTACCCTCACATTCATAAGCTTCTGTTGCATACGGATACAGTCCTTCAGGTGTATACCCTCATTGAAAGCTTTAAACGAGAGGTGTTCGATGAATGATTTGTCTGTAAAGCCATCCGGTACTTTCCCAAAGGAGTTTTATGTCTGTAGGAAAACGCATGAGGCTCTCATAACATGTGGCATCGGTCATGCACACGTGAAGATTCTCAAGATAAAGCTTCCAGTGTGAAGCCAGTATCTGTTGGAGGGAATCACAATGTCAAGACGCAATGCTATCTCATTACAGACGGCACTGACCATCTTGAAATTGGAATACCTAAAGATGCAAAAAAGCCAACTAATCCGCAACACTTTGT
Organism: uncultured Bacteroides sp.; assembly: GCA_944322275.1. Lineage (GTDB taxonomy): Bacteria > Bacteroidota > Bacteroidia > Bacteroidales > Bacteroidaceae > Bacteroides. The sequence continues at coordinate 967 of CALUOV010000064.1, forward strand.
GTATGAATTAGTTGACTAACTTTATGTTATTTAATGAATGTTCCTAAAAAAACCTCTTGCAGAAATCTTCCACAAGAGGATTGCTTATCGTCAACACCTTATCAAGGTAAGTTGCTCTACTTGGTTTATTTCTTGAAAAAGTCCTGTACTTTTTCGTTCGGAACCATTTGTTCATCAAAAACGTAAGCACCCGTCTTCGGTGACTTTACCATCTTGATAACCTTTGTATATGCACGACCTTCCTTAGAACCTTCGTGCAAACTTGCTACTGTTTTCTTTGCCATAGGTTATTCGTTCTTAGATTATTTAATTTCTCTGTGTACGGTTACTCTCTTCAGAATCGGATTGTACTTCTTCAATTCCAATCTCTCAGTTGTATTCTTTCTGTTCTTCGTCGTGATATAACGAGATGTGCCCGGCATGCCACTATCCTTGTGCTCCGTACATTCCAATATCACCTGTACTCTGTTACCTTTTGCTTTCTTTGCCATTTTCCTAAATCTCCTCTACTTTTTAACCAATTACTTTAATGGTTTTCCAATCACAATACCCTTTAGCTACAGCATCGTTCAAGGCAGCGTCCAGGCCTTTTTTGTTGATAATTCGCAGACCAGCAGCACTCAATTTCAAGCTGATCCAACAATCTTGCTCTACATAATAGAATTTCTTCGTAAACAAGTTCACATCAAAAGTTCTTTTTGTTCTTCTCTTTGAGTGTGAAACATTGTTGCCAACCATGGCTTTCTTTCCGGTAATTTGACAAATCTTCGACATTTCTATCTCTATTTTATAGTTTCTATTTATGCTTATTTCAAACAGAGCGCAAAGTAAGTACTTTTATTGTTACAAAACAAGTTTTTCCGAAAAATAATTCGCTGTATGATAGCATTTTTTCGTTATTGGAGCAATTCGCGCAACAATTCAAGGGCATTTTGGATGGCATTCTGCACATTCTTCTCTCTTCCATGATCTCCACTTTGCTTCATGGTGATTATTTCATTTTTATAGGCAACGGCTATCCAGATAGTACCTACAGGTTTGTCCGGAGTGCCACCACTGGGACCTGCAATGCCCGAAGTTGCCACGGCACAATCCGTTTTAAGCGTATTCATCGCACCTACCACCATCTCCATGACAGTTTCCCGACTCACCGCACCGTATTTTTCAATCGTTTCAGGAGATACATGTAAAATGGTTTCCTTCACTTCGTTAGAGTAAGCCACAACACCACCCTTGAAGTATTCCGAACTTCCGGGCACGGAAGTTATGAGTGCTGCAATACTTCCTCCCGTACAACTTTCCGCAGTGGAAAGAGTGATTTTTCTCGCTCGTAACACCGAGCCTAATTCTTCTTCTATCTTCATGGGGAATAATCCTATTTCATTTATTTATAATGTCACCCGCGAATAAGCCGGCGCATCCATCGGGCAGAAGTCCTTGTCCTGATACTTAAAGTAACCCGTAATGGCTATCATGGCGGCATTGTCCGTGGTATAACTGAACTTGGGAATAAAAATGTTCCAACCATACTTGGCGGCATGTTCGCGAAACGCATTACGCAATCCGTTGTTGGCTGACACACCTCCAGCCACAGCCACTACTTTTATATTGTATTGCTTAGCAGCCTTACGTAGCTTATCCATCAGAATATCTACGATGGTAGCTTCGAGCGAAGCAGCCAAGTCCGTCTTGTGATGTTCGATGAAATCGGGGTCTTCCTTTACCCACTCACGCAAAGAGTAGAGAAACGAAGTTTTCAATCCACTAAAACTATAGTCCAAGCCGGGAATATGAGGTTTACTGAAAGCAAAGGCTTCCGGATTACCTTGACGAGCCAGTTTGTCGATCACAGGCCCTCCCGGATAGCCCAACCCCATAACCTTGGAACATTTGTCTATAGCCTCGCCTGCGGCATCGTCAATGGTCTGTCCCAATATCTCCATATCGTTATAGGCCTTGACCAAAATAATTTGAGAATTTCCTCCGGAAACCAAGAGACAAAGGAAAGGATATTGAGGCTGTATGTTATCATCGCCCTCCACTTTAATGAAATGGGCTAACACATGTCCACTCAAGTGGTTAACATCTATCATAGGGATACCCAAAGAACGTGCGAAACCTTTGGCGAACGATACACCCACAAGCAACGAGCCCATCAATCCAGGACCACGGGTGAAAGCCACCGCACTGAGTTCTTCTTTGGCTACTCCTGCCCGCTTCAACGCTTCATGCACCACGGGGACGATGTTCTGCTGATGAGCGCGTGAAGCCAATTCGGGCACTACCCCCCCATAAGCCTCGTGTACGGCCTGGCTGGCCACTACATTAGAGAGCAGATAGCCGTCCTTCACAATGGCCGCTGAAGTATCGTCACAAGAGCTTTCTATGCCTAAAATTATTGTACTCATAGTGTTTATTTACGTTTAATCCCTGCAAAAGTAGTGATAAAAGTAGTACGGATAATGTATTATTCTGTATTTTTGTTGGCAAAATATAAAAATTAACGCCCTATCAAGAAGCTTAAACAGACACTGCGATGGATTGTCGGTATTACTCTAAGTCTGTATATCGGCATTATATTGTTGCTGAATACGCCTGTTATTCAGCACCGTATATCTGTGCTTGTATCTTCCGAACTATCGCGGGTACTGGATACAGAGCTTCAGGTAGGGCGCATTGACATGGGCGTACTAAACCGCATCATCATCAACGATCTGCTTCTGTACGACCGTTCAGGGAAAGAGATGCTGAAAGCCGCCCGTCTCTCCGCCAGGTTCGACATCCTACCCCTCTTCAAAGGAAAGATTTCCATCAGCAACATCCAGCTGTTTGGGTTCGATATTCACCTGGAGAAAACCACTCCCGATGCGGAACCCAACTTTCAGTTCGTAATAGACGCCTTCGCACCGAAGGACACTTTGCGAAAGAAACCTTCACACTTGGATTTGCGCATCAACGCCCTCTTGATAAGACGGGGCCAGGTGGCGTACCATGTGCTTTCCGAAGCCCGTACACCCGGTAAGTTCAACGCCAATCATGTACACGTGCGCGACATCATAGCCAATATCTCCCTGAAAGCACTCACGAGCGACACCATCAATGCTTCCATCAAGCGTATGAGCCTCCGGGAGGAATACTCCGATTTTCGACTGAACCGACTCAGTTTGAAGCTGATAGGCAACAACCAAGGTTTGCAGATAGCTAATTTTGGCATTGAATTGCCTCGCACCACACTAACCATGGATACCATCCGTATGAGGTTTGATAGCGTGAGCAGCGCAGTCTCCGACTTCACCCACAACACAAAGTTCGAGGCACGTATGCCTGCCTCACAGATTACTTTGGCCGACTTGAAAGCTATTGTGCCGGCTTTCTCTTCCTTCAAAGAACCTCTACAGGTAGAGTTCAGAGCCGACGGCACGTTTGACGAACTACACCTTCCCTACCTATCCGTTACGGCCGGACGGCATTTTACGTTATTGGGCAACGCGTTGTTTCAGGACTTGTCTCACCCGAAAGACGCATATGTCTTCGGCAAACTCTCCAACTTGCGGGCCGACCGCGAAGGGTTAGCTTTACTCTACCGCAATCTCAAAAAAGATTCTTTCGGAATTCCACCAATCCTGCAACGCATCGGCAACGTTCTGTTTACGGGCGAAGTATCGGGATTCCTGACTGACCTGGTCATGTATGGACGGGTGCAGACTGACGTAGGTATTTTGCGTACCGACCTGAAGTTCACATCGGACAAGCAAGCGGGAAACGTGGCCTACTCCGGCGCCCTCCAAACACAAGATTTCCGACTGGGTACCCTACTAGCTAACCGGAAGCTAGGTGACATTACGTTCAATGTAAGCGTGGAGGGGCAAAGCCAACTGGGCCAATACCCCACCCTCATAGCCCGAGGAGTAATAGATTCCATCACATACAGCGATTATACCTATCGGCAAATCACCCTTGATGGAGAGTATCGTAATGGAGGCTTCACCGGGCAGGTAATTTTGGATGACCCGAATGCCTCAATGGCTCTCAACGGGAGTTTCAACACCTCCGGACCCATACCCACGTTCAACGTGTTGACCCGCATTGATCACCTCAACCCCAACGCTCTCCGGTTGACCCCTAAGTATAAGGACTCGAATCTCTCCGTACGGGTAAAGGCCGATTTCACCGGAGGCTCCATTGACAACATGGATGGTGAAATCAATATTGACAGCCTGCACTTCATTTCACCCCAAGGAGATTATTTCATGGACAACTTCAAATTGGCAGCTCATCGTCCGGATGCCACTCACAAACGTTTGGACATACGGTCAGCCTTCTTGACAGGAAGTATCATGGGCGAATACTCCTACCGCACCCTATCCACGAGCCTCACCCGTGTCCTCCACCGCTATATACCTTCTCTAATACCAGCTGTGGAAAAGAATAAAAAGGAGACGAATAATAATTTTCAGTTCGACCTACATATATATAATACCGAACTCCTCTCCAAGATGTTTGGCATTCCGCTCACCATCTACACCCATTCCACCCTAAAGGGATTCTTCAACGATCGTTTAGGACGCATCCGGGTAGAAGGTTATTTCCCCCACCTACATTATAAAGACAAGTTTATTGAGTCAGGCATGATTGTGTGTGAGAATCCGGAAGATAACTTTGCCCTCAAGCTTCGCCTGACCAATCGAAAAGACAATGGCGCGGTCAACCTTGCCTTGAACGCTATGGCTCGTAACGATAGCCTGCAAACAATTCTCGATTGGGGAAACAATAGTCCTGTGACCTATAGTGGGAAATTGGCTACCACCGCACACTTTACAAGCAAAACTCCTCTGAAAGCTGTTGTCGACATTAAACCCACAGACGTTATCATCAGTGATACACTATGGAACATCCATCCTGCCCAAGTGGTAGTAGACTCCGGTAAGGTGTATGTACACAATTTCCACTTCACCAACCAAAAACGCTTTCTGCACATTGACGGTATTGTTTCTAATCAGCCTCAAGATACCGTACGCTTAGACTTGAGACAAATCAACATCGGCTACATCTTTGACATAGCCGACTTGGGTGTCAACTTCCAAGGCGATGCCACAGGACCGCTTTACGCCAGCGGAGTGCTGAAAGAACCAGTTATGACAACCGATCTTTTCATACACGGCCTAGGTATCAATAACGGCCTACTAGGTGACGCCGACATACGAGGGGAATGGCACCACGATGTAAAAGGTATCTATTTAGACGCACGTATCCATGAGGGAGATTCAGCCCGCACTCATGTGCATGGTTTCATCTATCCGATCAAGCCTACCAGTTCACTTGATCTTCAGATTGAGGCCGGGGGTACCAACTTGGAATTTATACATTATTATATGCGAAATATTACGCCCGAATTTCATGGACGAGCATGGGGTAACGTCCATTTCTATGGCAAATTCAAAGCTCTCACCATGGAAGGTAAGGTGTATGGAGATGCTTCCTTGAAAGTAGACGTGCTAGGCACCACCTTTTCCGTCCGGGACAGCATCACCATTCTCCCTGAAGGACTGACTTTCCAAAAGAACCGCATATTTGACACTCGTGGCCACCAAGGCATGATGAACGGACACTTGCGCTACAACCATTTCAAGAACCTATCCTATAACTTCCGGTTCGATGTCAACAATATGCTCCTGATGGATACCCGCGAATCACTGGATTTTCCTTTCTATGGTACCGTCTACGCCACGGGCAACGCAAACATTGCCGGTAATACCACTGAAGGTGTCAACATCAACGTGGCCATGACCACCAATCCCGGCACTACCTTCACCTACATCAAGGACAACGTGACATCGGCCATCAGCAATCAGTTCATCCGTTTCGTAGACAAAACCCCACGCCGCATCACACAGGACAGCATCCTACTCTCTACCTACGAACGAGTTCGCCAACGTATGGAGGCCGAAGAAGAGCGTGAAAGTGACACTGACATCCGCCTAAACCTTATTGTAGAAGCTACTCCTGATGCCAGCATGCGTATCATTATGGATCCCGCCGCAGGTGACTACATCAGCGCCAACGGCACGGGAAGTCTGCGCACAGAGTTTTATAACAAAGGCAATGTACGCCTCTTCGGTGGATACCGTATCAACCGGGGAATTTATAAATTCAGCCTCCAAGAGGTTATCCGCAAAGACTTTCTCATCAAAGAGGGAAGCACCATTACTTTTAACGGTGAACCATTGGACGCTATACTTGATATTGCGGCTAACTATACAGTAAACTCTGCCTCGCTCAGTGACCTCATCCCAGACATAAGCAATTACCCCGAACTGCAAAACAATGTCAAGGTGAATTGCGTAATGAACTTGACAGGCCAACTGACCTCTCCTAACATCAAGTTAGATTTGGAGTTACCTAACGAACGGGATGAGGTAGAAGCCCTGGTACGCAATTACATTCCCAGCGAGGAGCAAATGAGTATGCAGATACTCTACCTCTTGGGTATCGGCAAATTCTATCCTTCTGAAACTTTTGGTTCCGGACAGAACTCCGATGTGATGTCCAGTGTACTCTCCTCCACTTTATCTGGCCAGTTGAACAATGCCTTGTCACAAATCATTGACAACAACAATTGGAATGTAGGCACCAACTTCAGCACTGGTGAACGCGGATGGACGGACATGGAATTTGAAGGCATGCTATCGGGTCGCCTACTGAACAACCGCCTGCTTATTAACGGCAACTTCGGCTACCGGGACAATCCGATGTCCAACACGAACTTTGTGGGAGATTTTGAAGCCGAATGGCTGGTAACACGCTCCGGTGAAATCCGCCTGAAAGCCTATAACGAGACAAACGACCGCTACTATACCCGCACCAACCTCACTACGCAGGGCATCGGAATCATCTTCCAAAAAGATTTTGAGAAGTGGAGTGAGCTGATGTTCTGGAAGCGTTGGAAGCTCTTTCGGGTGAAAAGTCTAAGACCCAAAAAAGAAGAGTGAAACATAAACCGGATTTCACCCGATAATTTCAACATCCTCAATGTTGTTCTTCTCTCGCTCGTCCAGACGTGGACGTTTTCGTCCAAACTTCAGCCACGTCAAAAGTTCGCTAAGAGCGTAACAAAGACTCGCAATACCAATAATGATAAATACGGTAGAGCGTGTACCTGTAGGATTGAACAACGACACCAATCCTGCCAACAAGATAAGTACGGGCACCACGTAAAAGCCTCCGGGCACGGGCATCCACTTACGTGCCGCCATAAGAGAAGCTACTTGCTGTACACCACCCAACATTAGGATGAAGCCCAACACAAAAGTCAGCAGATCTGCAAAAAAACCAGGCATTATGACCAACCACAAGCCGAAAAGCAGACTTCCAAATGCCTCTACGGGAAAGCGGAAATGTTCACCCGGTTTTTGTACGAAATAGCCTATGAGAGTGATGAGCGAAGGCACCATAAACACAATGCCGATAGTAAGCACTAAATATTCGCCTGCCTGAGCAGGAAACAGCACTAGCACCAGGCCGATAACCAAAGCGCAAATGGTGCGCATCAAAGAGTAATTCACACGTTTCATAAGTGTTTCTTTTATTATCCCATACGGCAAAAATACCAAAAGTTTAAATATCTTGCAACTTTAGCACACCATAAATTATTATAAGCGTAAAACGGAGAATAATATATCAAACTGTCAGAAGAAATATGTATCTTTGCCCCGATTAACTCGATATACCTAACATAATGCGTATGAACCAAACCAATACCCCCTCGGTGCTGCTCATCTACACAGGTGGAACCATCGGTATGATAGAAAACCCCGAAACCGGAGCTTTGGAAAGCTTCAAATTCAGCGAACTGTTGAAACACGTGCCCGAGTTGAAACGTTTCAACTGCCGCATCGACACCTATCAGTTCAATCCTCCCATCGACTCATCGGACATGGAACCACAGCTTTGGGCGAAAATCGTACGCATCATCACTGATCATTATGAGGAGTATGATGGCTTTGTCATTCTGCACGGTACAGACACCATGGCTTACACAGCCAGTGCCCTAAGCTTCATGTTAGAGAATTTAGGTAAGCCCGTCATACTGACCGGCTCGCAGTTACCCATCGGTATGTTGCGCACTGATGGTAAAGAGAATCTTATCACAGCTATCGAGATAGCTTCGGCACGTCGCACGGACGGAAGTCCAATGGTACCCGAGGTGTGCATCTTCTTCGAGAATGAACTGATGCGGGGTAACCGTACAACAAAGATTAATGCTGAAAACTTTAACGCCTTCCGTTCGTTTAACTATCCCACACTAGCCAAGGTAGGCGTGCACATACGCTACGAGGAACACCTCATCCGCCGTCCTGACCCCACGCGCCCTATGAAGCCTCATTTTCTGTTCGACACCAATGTAGTGATGCTCACCCTCTTCCCTGGCATTCGTGAAAGTATCGTCAACTCCGTTCTCCAAGTGCCCGATCTCAAGGCTGTGGTATTCAAGACTTACGGATCGGGGAACGCTCCGCAGAAAGAGTGGCTCATCCGTCTTCTGAAGCAAGCCACAGAACGGGGGATCATCATTGTCAATATTACTCAATGCCCCAAGGGAGCTGTCGAGATGGCCCGATACGGCACCGGCCTCCAACTTTTACAGGCAGGAGTGTTAAGTGGATACGACAGTACGCCAGAGTGTGCCGTTACCAAACTGATGTTCCTCCTGGGGCATGGTTTGTCAGTAGATGAAATACGTAGACTAATGGAATCCGACTTAGCGGGAGAAATCACCAAGAACGAATAAAAACAACGATGAAAAGTATTATAAGATAAACGGTCAAGTATTATAAGATAAATGGCAAAGTCTTTTGGGATAAATGGGCTAGTATCCCAGTATACTTGAATAAGCAATTGTAAACCTTGTCTATGCCGCAATTTCTTTCAAAAATAGGCCTTGTCTCCCGACAAGGCCTACCAAAACACAAACACAAAATAAAACACGACAAAACTACTATGCAAATTTCCCTTTATATATCTCTTTTATAGGAAAATATAAAATGATTTTCAAATATATTCACATATACAGAAAATACGGGAAATCTGCACCATCTAGACAAATACACAAAAAGTATATTTGCCATGCGAGATTTATGCTATTACATACAAGACAATCCTAATTTATATTATTGTATGCCCCTTTCACGAAGCTTCAACTGCCAATTCCATGCGGAACGTAGCGTGTCTTCAATACTTGACTCCGCCTTCCAGCCTAATTCCGTGTTAGCCAAAGTCGGATCTGCCCATACTTGCTCAATGTCACCGGCACGGCGTGGCCCGATCTGATAGTTCAACTTCACGCCTGTAGATGCCTCGAACGCATGAATCAGTTCGAGTACAGAGAGTCCACGGCCTGTACCTATGTTAAACACTTCCACTTTGGCTTTCTGCTTCCTGTTCAGGATACGGTCGATGGCTACGACGTGAGCCTTGGCCAAATCTACCACATTAATAAAGTCACGGATGCAAGAGCCATCCGGTGTACTGTAATCATCACCAAACACAGTCAGCTTCTCACGAATACCGATAGCGGTTTGAGTCAGATAAGGTATCAGGTTCTGAGGAACACCATTGGGGAGTTCGCCCAGCAATGCAGTGGGATGCGCGCCAATGGGGTTGAAGTAACGCAACAGAATAGCATTGATAGGAGAGCCGGACGCTACGGTGTCTTGAATAATTTCCTCATTAATTTGCTTCGTATTGCCATAAGGTGACTCAGCTTTCTTGATAGGAGCTTTTTCAGTCACAGGCAAGTTCTCTGGATCTGGCTGACCATATACCGTACAAGAAGAAGAGAATACAATACCCTCTACTCCATACTTAGGCATCAGCTCTAACAGATTGATAAGTGAACCCAGATTATTGCGGTAGTACATCAAAGGCTTCTGTACCGACTCGCCTACCGCCTTGCTTGCAGCAAAATGAATGATGGCCTTAATGCCTTTGTATTTCTCAAACATAGCCTCAAGCCCAGCATAGTCTAAGCAATCCAATTTTTCAAATGCAGGACGAATGCCTGATACTTTCTCGATATTGTCTACGACATCTGCACTCGAGTTTGACAGATTATCAATAATAACTACTTCATAGCCTGCATTCTGAAGCTCGACTACCGTATGCGAACCGATGTATCCGGTCCCACCTGTTACCAATATTCTCTCTTTCATAAAAATAGATTTATTTTTATAGGTTATTTTTATTAGGTGCAAATGTAAGTATTTTATTTAAGAATATCCACTAAAAACAAGAAAAAAACATATCAGCATCTATTTTATTGTGACCTGCCCTTGGACACATTCTAAAAAAAGATACCGATATGTCAAAAAACAGACTGTCCACCCTAACCTTAACGGATAGGGAACAATCAAATCTTCACAATGCCGGAGAAGCCCATGAACGCCATGGCCAACAAACCGGCTGTAATCAAAGTGATAGGAGTTCCCTGTAGACCTTTCGGAATATTGACCAAACTCAACTGCTCACGAATACCTGCAAAAATAGTCAACGCAAGGCCAAAACCGAGTGCTGTCGAAAACGCATAAACAACTCCCGTCAACAAATCATAGTCCTTCTGAATAACCAAAATGGCCACACCCAATACACAGCAGTTAGTCGTGATAAGCGGAAGGAATACACCCAACGCCTGATAAAGCGAAGGAGACACTTTCTTCAGGATAATCTCTACCATCTGCACCAAAGCAGCGATGACTAAGATAAAAGTAATGGTCTGCAAATAACCCAACCCAAACGCATCGAGCACGTACTTCTGAATCAAGAAGGTTACAATCGTAGAGAGAGTCAGCACAAATGCCACGGCCGCCGACATGCCCAAAGCCGTATCAATTTTCTTGGAAACGCCTAAGAACGGACAGATTCCCAAGAATTGCGACAACACAATGTTATTTACAAAGATTGCCGATATAAATATTAATATATATTCCATATTACATCTGTATTAAGAATGAGAAATATCACGAGCTTACGCTTTTCTCAGGCGATTCACAATAGCGATAAGATAACCCAACGCAATGAAGGCACCCGGAGCCAGCACAAACGTCAGCATACCATAATCCTCAGGATAAATAGTAAAGCCGAAAATCTTACCGGTTCCTAATAGTTCGCGTACAGCACCCAGTGTAGTCAGACCTAACGTAAAACCTAAGCCCATACCCAAACCATCGAACATGGACGCCACTGGACCATTCTTGGCGGCAAAAGCCTCGGCACGTCCCAACAAGATGCAGTTCACCACAATCAACGGGATGAACAAACCTAATGTGGCATACAATGCTGGCACGTAAGCCTGCATAATCATCTGTAACAGGGTCACGAACGAAGCGATAACCACCACAAATGCCGGAATACGTACCATGTCGGGAATCAGGTTTTTGATGGCTGAAATCACCACATTGGAACAAATGAGCACAAATGCAGTGGCCAGTCCCATACCCATACCGTTAAGGGCGGAAGAGGTAGTTCCCAAAGTAGGACACATTCCCAATAGAAGCACGAATGTCGGATTCTCCTTGATGATACCGTTCATCAGCACTTTAAAGTTATTCATATTCTGCTCCTTTCTTATTTAACGCCGATGGAGTCTGCGGGGACAGACTCTCCAGCAGGTTGTTCAACATTTTTTTGAGTTGCGCCAGTTGTGCCGTCGGCCTTATTCTGACCTGCATAAGCCGCATAAGCCATGTTTACGGCATTCAGAAAAGCGCGAGAGGTAATAGTGGAAGCCGTAATAGCATCTATCTGACCACCATCTTTGCTTACTGTCAAAGGTGACGTGCCCGGATTTTTCCCGCTTATGTCACCCTTGCCGCCTTTCTTAAACCAATCGACAGCCTTCGATCCTAATCCCGGAGTCTCCGCATGTGATAACAACGAATAATCCAAGATATTACCCTGAGCGTCAAAGCCCACCAAAACTTTCAGTTCGCCACCGAAACCCATCGCTGAAGTTTCGACAGCTGCACCAATAAACTCACCACCTTTGGTAGCGGGATAAACAGCATATTGCACACCGTTCACTTCTTGCATTTTTTTGTCAGCAATCGGGTCATTGTCAAAACCGGGAACCACCGCGCTGACCGCATCGCTCAACGTCTTGGCGTTGGCAGCCGCAATCGGCTCTTTGGTTATCTCATTCACCCAAGCCAACAGTGCTACGGAGACTACGGTCACACCCGTCAGCACCAGCAGCATATTCTTTAAGGACGATTCTAACTTTTTCATTTTTTATTCGCTACCTCCCCAAAGCGTTTTGGTTTAACATACGTGTTAATCAGCGGTGTAAACGCATTCATTATCAGGATGGCAAACGACATACCTTCAGGATAAGCGCCAAACAGACGGATAACGACCGTCAGCAGACCAATGCATACACCGTAAATAAGCATACCCTTGTGATTCATAGGTGAAGTCACATAGTCGGTAGCCATAAAGATAGCGCCCAACATCAGACCACCGGAGAGCAGTTGGGTCAAACCATCTACATAGACTTCCGGATTGGCAAAGTGCATGATAGAGCCAAATACAAACACCGTCCCCAAAATAGATACGGGAATGTGCCAAGTGATGACTTTCTTCCACAACATATAGGCCAGACCTAACAACAAAGCCAAGGCGCTCACCTCACCGATACAACCTGGATTATTGCCCAGCAAAAGGTCCAAAGAACCAGGAAGCTGATCCAGCGAGAAACCGGGAGCACCGTTGATGACACCTTTCATGACAGCCAGCGGAGTGGCGGTAGTTGTAGCATCGGTATAAGCCGTCAACTGACCTACAGCCGGCCAACTGGTCATCTGTACAGGGAAAGACAGTAGCAGAAACACACGACCCACTAATGCTGGGTTGAACGGGTTGCAACCTAAACCGCCGAAAGACATTTTTCCGACACCTATAGCCACTAACGCGCCAATAATAACAATCCAAATAGGCAGGTTAGATGGCAGGTTGAAGGCCAGCAACACACCTGTAATGATAGCTGAGCCATCAGTGATAGTCGTAGTTTTCTTTTTCAACAAATACTTGCCTATAGCCCATTCGAAGAACACACAGGCCAATACAGAAGCGAGCGTAACAATCAAAGCACCCAATCCGAAGAAGTAGAGCGATACCAGAAAAGCCGGTATCAGCGCAACAAGCACGCCATACATGTTCTTCTTTACGCTATCATCGCTATGGACATGGGGCGAAAGGGATACGATTAACTTATTCATAATTTCAATCTTTTACTTTACTTTTTTGCCTGACGTGCACGTATCATCGCTCCCACTTTACTCTTGCCCAAGCGAATATAATCCAACATCGGACGATTGGACGGACAAGTAAACTGACAAGAACCACACTCGATACACGACATAATGTCTTCTTTCTCTAGTCTTTCAAAGTCTCCGTGAGCTGATACGGTGGCAAGCAGGAAGGGCTCCAGTCCCATCGGACAAGCACTGACACACTTCGCACAACGAATACAGGGCTGGACTTCGCTACGTTTGGCCTCCTTGTTGTTCATAATCAAAATGCCGGAACTTCCTTTAGCGGTAGGCACATCCGTATTGACCAATGCCTTACCCATCATAGGACCACCACCTATTATCTTACCCGTATCTTCAGGCAGACCGCCACAAGCGTCAATGAGTTGCTGCATCGGTGTACCAATACGTGCCAAGAAGTTAGACGGTTTTGCCAATGACTTGCCGGTTACAGTAATAACACGCTCAAACAAAGGCTTGTTCTTCTGCACGGCTTGGTATACGGCAAAAGCCGTTCCTACGTTCTGCACTACGGCACCCGTAGAGATAGGCAATGCGCCTGCCGCCACCTGACGTTTGATGATGGCATCGATAAGCTGTTTTTCGCCGCCTTGCGGATACTTTACTTGCAAGGGAACAACCTCAATACCGGGATAAGACGAAGCCACCTTGGTCATCAGTTGGATGGCATCGGGCTTATTGTTCTCAATGCCGATAAACGCTTTGTTCACCTTGACGGCTTTCATCAAGATGGTGACACCTACCATGATTTCTTCAGCGTGCTCCAACATCAGTTGGTGGTCGGCCGTCAAGTAAGGTTCACACTCTACAGCGTTGATAATGACACACTCTGCCTTGAAAGCGGGAGGAGGACACAACTTTACTTGCGTGGGGAAACAGGCGCCCCCCATACCTACAATGCCCGAATCGGCAATCTTCTTCACGATCTCCTCCGAAGTCAAATTGCATTCCTTCACCACTGTATCGGTGCGGTCGATGCTCTCTTCCCATTCGTCACCTTCTACATCTATAAAGATAGCCGGTTTCGGATAACCGCTGGCATCGATAACGGTATCAATTTTAGCCACTTTACCACTGACTGAAGAGTGGATGGCCGCTGATACGAAGCCGCCCGGTTCGGCAATCTTCGTACCTACTTTCACAACATCTCCTTTGGCCACAATCGGTTTCGCGGGCGCGCCGATGTGCTGGCTCAACAAGATGACAGCCTTTGCGGGAATGTCGGCCTTGATGATGGGCTGATGTGCTGAAAGTTTATTTTCGTGTGGATGAACACCACCGATTGAAAATGTTTTCAACAT
>CALUOV010000065.1 GCA_944322275.1 uncultured Bacteroides sp.
TACCAGTACGCCCAACTTACCCAAAGATGTTTCAATGGGTTGGAAGCCTGTATCAGCGGGCGTGAAGTAGAACTTCTCATAATAAGCAGGGTCATCGGGAATGTGCATCTTACGGTATTTGCCCGCTATGGAACCGTCCCGGTCGAGGACTACGGCGGTGTTGTGATACAACCCGGGGGCACGTTTCTCGAAGAGCGAAGTGACAAGTACGATACGGTTTGCCGCGGCCAGTTCGGAGTAAAAGCCAGTAGAAGGGCCGGGAATAGGTTCGGCCAGGTCAAACATACGGGTGTCCTCTGTCTGGCAGAAATAGAGAGAGTTGTGTAACTCTTGCAGGACTACAAGTTGAGCGCCATGTGCGGCACAGGCCTCTATACCTTTGGCCAGGTTCATTAAGTTGGTACGCAAATCAGCCACATTGGTTTGTTGAATGATGCCTACTTTAATTTTTCTCATACATATTCAGTTTTTAGATTGTCAGCTTTCTGTCGGGAGTAGTTTGAAACGCATGCGCCAGCGATGTGTGTCGGTGTCCCAATCGTGGCTCAGGATGCGGAATGTACCTATTTCGGAAGTGTTGTGCACATGGGTACCGATGCAGAGGCATTCGTCATAGTCGCCTACGTGTACCACACGTACCGTTTCGCTGGCATCATCCGGTAGCCGATGCAGGTCAAAACGTCCTTGTGCTTCGGTTTGAGTGATAAATTCTTCCGTAATGTCCAGGTTGCGTCCGATGACTTCGTTCACGGCCTGTTCCAATTGGGCGACTTGTTCCGGTGTGGGAGCTTGGGGCAGTACATAGTCCAGCTTGCTTTTTTTACGCTCGATGTGTGCTTCTACCGATCGCCCGCACTTGAAGAGTCGTATCATGGTTTGGTTTACAATATGTTCACACGTGTGCATGGGGGCTATACCGGCCTCCTTGAACTTGGGTGATGCTTCATTCAGTTCCATGTCATTCTAGTTTTAGGTTGGATAGATTTGGGTGTAAAGATACGATTTTTCGGTCGTATAGGCAACTTTGTTCCTGAAAAGGAAGCTATTTGACAAAAGAATCCCTATCTTTGTGACTTGTAGAACAATTACAAATAGACGTTATCGTATGAAGAAATTATTATTATTGGCAGCTACGGTAGGCATCGTGAGCTGCGCTCCTTCTCCTAAAGCGGATGAATCACGGCCTTATTCGCAACGCATGGTCGAATCCCACGGTTTGGTGGATTTTTATTGCAATCGTCATCATCAGACTGAATTGGACAGTGCGGCATGGGATTATGTGTCTGGTCTGGTAGCTAATGCCGTACTGAAGGCTTGGACGCTCTATCCCGAAAAGACGGCCTATTATGATGCCGTAAAAGCGTTTGCGGATAATAGCACGACTCCTTCAGGCGATACTATTCTGAATGCAAAGGGAAAACCTGCTTTACGTCCCAGTAACATAGATGACCTTCCTGCGGGCAATGTGTTCTTTATTTTGTACAATGAAGAATTGCGGAAGGGCAATAAGACCGATGCCGGCCGTTATCGTACGGCGGCCAATTTGATACGCAACAAGTTGAAATATGACCATAATCGCATAGCTGAGGGATTACCCGGTGAGGGTGGCTTTTTCCACAAGGCCATCTATCCGAATCAGATGTGGTTGGACGGGCTGTATATGGGGTCTACCGTTTATGCTGCTTGGCAACATGCCTTTGGTGAGACGGACAGCGCGGATAATGTGAATAGCTGGACAGACATCGCTTTGCAGTTCAAGACCATTAACCGTTATACTTATGACGCGGACAAGCAGCTTAATTATCATGCCTGGTCTGCCACGCCCGAGGATGAAAACTCTTTCTGGGCACGCAAGGACGAGCCTCATAAGGGATGCAGTCCGGAGTTTTGGGCACGGGGTATGGGCTGGTATTTTGCCGCATTGGTGGATGTGTTGGAATATATGCCTAAGGAACATCCTGACTATCCGGATTTAGTCGCTATTCTGCAACAAGTGGCTGCAGGCTTGAAGCGTTGGCAGGACCCCGCTTCGGGTGTATGGTATCAGCTGCTGCAATACGATGCCTCCGTGACGGGCGATGGCAAAGGAGATACTATATATAATAAGGTGTATAATGTAGGTACCGCATCCAATTACCTGGAGGCATCCGCATCGGGTATTTTTACTTACGCTTATCTGAAAGGTATCCGTCTGGGGCTCTTGGATGCCAAAGTCTATATGCCTGTGGCCGAAAAGGCTTATCAAGGCTTGTTGAAGACCTTTATCCGTGAGCGGGAGGACGGAGGCATCGACATTGTGCAGACATGTGCTTCTGCCGGACTGGGACCGGCTAAAGACCCTTCACGTACGGGCACTGTCAATTATTACCTCTGTGGCAAGGATGTGCAGGTTGTGGAAAATGAAGGCAAGGCTATTGGCTCTTTCATTATGGCGTCTGTGGAGTACGAACAGCGCTCCCGATGAGCTTAGGAGAAGGCTTTGAACACCGGTCCTGCTTTCTGTATCTGTGATTCGAATCCATACCACCATCCATGACCTTCTTCCGGATTTCCCAAAGGCAGGAAACAAAGCCGGAGGTCAGACCGGTAAACGCCTTGCGTCACTTGCCACCGGGCAGGAGGCGCAAGGCGTTTGGTTTGCACCTGTTCGGCCGGTTCTTTTTTGAGTGACATGCCGGCTTCTATCCAGGCACGGGTGACTTCTGTAGCAAAATTAGGATATGCCTGCTTGCAATAAGCATAGAGCACCAGACCCCGTTTCTCCAGACTCATAGGCTGGTCTATCAGGTTTCCTGCTATGAGGTAAGACAGGAAGTCATGCAGAAAAAACTCGTCATTCAGAATCAGCTGACGGATGACTTTCTGCCAGGCATGGGTGTTGTAGTAAGCGTCCAGCATGCGGGAAAGTTGGCGGGCCGTTTGAAGCTCCTCCGGTGAGATCGCGTCTGTACATAGGACCTCGTAGGGAGGGTAGGGCGAATAGCGGATGCCCCACTCGGCTGCATGGAGACGCATAGCGGTGCCTGGCAGGAGTTTGAGCGATTCCAGTTGGATTTCGCCTGCATGGTATTCGGCCAACGTACGTACATCATCGAAGATTTGCTCCAACCGATAGTGGGGCAAGCCAGCTATCAAGTCTGCGTGTGTCTCCATGTTGGGAAGTGAGCAAAGATAGCGCAATCCGCTCAGCGAAGCTTTCAGGCTGCCTTTGCGAAGACTGGCCTGCAGCACGTCTTCACGGAGACTTTGGATGCCCGCCTCCAAGTGCAGCAATCCTGGAGGAAGTTGCCTTAATACCTCTTTCAACTCATCGTTCAGCAAAGCCGGATGTATCTCCAGATGGAAACGGATGTCAGGATGGTACGTACGGAAGAGTTCGAGCAGAGCCTTGGCGTGGCGGGTATTATAGTTGAAAGTGCGGTCTAGCACACGCACGTTTCGGATGCCGTGGGCTCGGATGGCGTCAAGCCGTTGGCGGATGACACCGATGTCCAATGTCCGCACCGGTTTCTCTCCTCCGCTCACGCAGAAAGCGCACGTATTGAAACATCCCCGGGTCGTCTCTAATTGGACGAAAGGTTTGCTCCAATTGAAAAAAATACTTCGCTCGGGCGGCACCAGTTCGGCAAAACGCATCACCCGCGCTGTGCCGTTATCTCTGTAATGTCCATCAGTATCGATGTAACACAAGCCGGCTATTTCCGTCCAACGTTCAGGGGTTTCCCGGCATTTCATCCATTGGGGGAATGACTCTTCTCCTTCTCCTCTGAATACACACCGGACGAAAGGATGGACACGCAAAAAACGTTCATTATCACCCAGAAATTCCGGTCCTCCCAATGTTATGATGCAGGTTGGCAATAGCTCCTTGACCCGTGCCAGGATGTGCATCAGTGTTTCGTGATTGAAAAGCCAGGTCGTGCTTGCCACAATGTCCGGCCTTTTGCGGTATATTTGTTCCACCACCATCCCGATGTTTTCGTTGATAGTGGCCGACACGACTTCCCATGTTACGGACGTGTCGTCCGTCATTTGGGCATGCAGGGCCGGGAGTGCCAGCGAGGAATGTGCGTATGAACTGTTGAGGTCTATCCAAAGGAGTTTCATGGGTATATATCTTTTTAAAAGTCAGAATTGGTGTAAAAACAAAGACGGATGGATGCGCAGGTAAATTCCGGCCAGGATGCTGGTTGATGACTGGCTGCCTATTTCCTCTCCGTTGACATTCACGCCGTGTCCCGAAAAATATTGATATAGGGTCACATTGATGCCTAAGGAACCTATTTGTTTCAACCGCTTGCTATATTCTACTTTCCCGTAGAGCATTTGCGAATGCCGGAATACGGTAGGCTCAGCCGAGTCTGATAAAGAACCAAAATAAGGAGAACCCAATATAGAGACGAATTTCCGGGAATTCATGTGACCCACTTTGACGTAAAAGTCACTAAGCCGGGTGGAAACCGCGTTATGCCATCCGTATCCGTTGTCAATAGGAAGCAGCGTGCCCGACAGTTGCTTATAACCCACGAAATGACTTTCCGCCTGGATGTTTTTCAGAATCTTCCGTCCAATATTCCATTTCATTCCGATTCCTATGCCCAGATTGGCCAGGCTCGATATGCCGTGATACGGACTGGTTTGTACCTCTCCGCCGATGTGTTGGCCTACTATTTGTATGGGCATATACCAGTTTACAGCCTTTTGGGGAGCATTGAGCTTGAGGTTCGAGGAAAGTGCCAGGACAAAGCGTTCGCGGTGGTTGTCGTTCTTGAAGATAAAACTTTGCCAGTCGATCCATGCGTCTGCGTCAAAATACTTCGACTTGAAAAGCACCTGCATGCCGCTTTCAGGGTCTGCCGTCAGATTCAGTTCCGGATTGTACAATGCCTCGATGAGGCGATGGGTAGATCCTCCGTAGAGATTTCCCAAAATCAGGTGAAACATCTGGTTCTTGCTTGCCAGATGCGCACGGAAAAAAGGCCGGATATGAACCCTCTTGTCTTCATTGTTTTGATATTCCGGAAATTTTATATAGGTTCCCGTCGGGTAACGTGAAGCTCCGTTGTAATACAGCATATGCATGCCCGCTTCAATTTTCAGATTCTCCAGCGGATAGAACACCAGTCTGGGCTGAATCCATAGTCCTGGTAAGGAATATCCGTCTGTCAATGTCTTGAATTCATTGTTTTGAAAAAAGTTCAGGTTGTCTACATGAAGCATCAGTTTGCCTTTGCCATTCTCTTCCAGTCGGGTGGAAGCCGTAAAAACATCCTGTTCTATTTGAGCGTGCAGTTCGTTGGATAACGATAAGAGCAGGCTCAATAGTACGATTGTGCTTTTGCTCATGTGTTCTAATTGTATGAATATCCGATATTTTGTCTCCATTTATTAGGAAAAGGATGAAAAACGGGGACAAAGATAGAATTTACTTTTCAAACTTCATGGCTCCGGTCTTCTTTTTAATTTGTCCCGGAATCTTTTTTTGAGAATGTGAGAAAAATATACCTTGTGATTCCAATAAATTTTCTACTTTTGGGGGATTTTACAAAGGAGAATTAACTGGAGATCGAGCGACATGGATGAAAAACGCTTATTGATAGAAGTCCGTTCCGGGTCTATGGAAAGTTTTCAGAGGCTTTATGAGCGATGGGTGTCGAGGCTGTACAGTTTCGTCTACAATTATGTCAAGTCGGAAGATGTGACGGATGACATTGTACAGGAGACCTTTCTTCGTGTCTGGACCCATCGTCATAGTCTGAATCCGGATTATTCGTTTAAATCCTATCTTTTCACTATTTCCTATCATTTGTTGTTGAAAGAGCTCCGGCACCAACTTAATCATCCTTCCATGGAAGATTATGTGGAGTATCTGCATTTGTTGAGTACTTCCGGTGAGTACATCGAACAGCACATTGACTTCGAACGTTTCCAGGAAGAGTTGGTCAAGGCGAAAGCGAAATTGACTCCTCGTCAGCGTGAAATCTTCGAACTGAACAAGGAGCAGGGCATCTCTGTTTCCGACATTGCCAGTCAGCTATCTATCAGCGAGCAGGTGGTTCGTAACCAATTGTCCGCTTCATTGAAAATCATCCGTATGGAATTGCAGCGATATGCTTATCTGCTATCTTTTATTTTCTTATTGAGCAAGTGAATGAATATTGTATCATATTCTGCCTGTAAAATAAAAGTTGCGGAAGTATCTGTGGAATGCCTTTTTGTTCATAAGTCGAGTAATTAATAGATCACTGCCCAAGCCGTCTATTATTCACTTGTCAAGTGATTAATTGATCACTTGACAAAGGATTTATTAATCACTCGGCAAAGAATTTATAAGAATGCTACATTCCATTAAACGCTTGAATATAAGCACCATATAAATGACTCCTCATAACCTTGGCAGTTGTTTACAACGGAAGCATACTGTCAAGGAGGGAAATCGCATTCTTCTATCAGACGTCCGTTTTTTTCTTTTCTCCAGATAAATATGTTATTTATAAGATGATTATTTAACGCTCAACACACTAAATTTCCATTTCATGTGTCATTGCCCAAGTTATTATTTTTCTCCCTTAATCATTATTGGAAACTTTATCATCTATCCAAAATATGCTCTATAACATACGATTCCCAATGTTATAGATTTCTTTTTAGTGGATATATAAGTAAAAAGGGATATGAATATGACAGAGAATAGAATTTTGGATTTGCTTCGGAAGTATCATTCTGGACAGATCTCGAAAGAAGAATTCGAACAGCTACGTACTGCGGTAAACTGTGCCGATGATGAAGAACTGAAAACGTTCCTGCATAATCATTGGGACAAGTTTGAGGACTATTCCCCGCTTCCAAAGGAGAAAGTAAGGACATTGTATGGCCATTTGCAACAACGGATGAAGCGGGTATCCATCAATGGTACTTCCAAGAGACCATCTTATTGGCTTCAGGTGGCGGCAGGTTTTCTACTGATAGTGGCTACTGGATTTTCCATCGCTTTCTTTTCACAGCGGAACGAGATGCAACAACTTTCCGCTCAGTCGGTTACCATTCGTTCCGGTGAGTCAGCTCCCTCTTCCATACAGTTGCCGGATGGTACCGAAGTACGCCTGAATGTCAATTCCACATTGACTTATCAACAAGACTTCGGGCAGACCGACCGCAGCGTCACACTTTCTGGCGAGGGCTATTTCAAAGTGAAACGGGATGAGAACAAGCGTTTCGTGGTACATACGGATGGGATAGACGTAACGGTATTGGGTACTACTTTCAATGTATATGCTTATGAGGACAGAGGCTTTTATGAGATGGCTTTGATAGAAGGACATGTATGCGTGAACGCTACCACTTCTCCCGACAAAATGCTGTATGCCAATCCTAATGAGAAGATAACCTACAACAAACGTACTGGAGATTTGAGCTTGGAAACTACATCAGCAAAGGCAGAAACAGCTTGGGTGAGTGATGAACTGGTTTTTCGTCACGAACCTTTGCGGGAAGTGTTCCGATGCTTGGAACGCAGGTTTGGTGTTACGTTCTGCGTCAACGATACGACTTTTGAAAATGATGCCTACACCGGTGTGTTTCGGGAGAAGAGCGTGGAAGCGGTTTTGGATATCTTACGCCAGCACTACGGCTTCAAATATAAACGTGTGGGAGATGAAATTTATATTCATATGAAAACGAGATGAATTCATATCGATATGACATAGACAACTTAATTGAATAATTTAAAAAAAACAGGTAGCCCATGAAAACATAGAAAGACACCAGTAAAAAGAAGCCTCCGGACAATCGGCAAATCGTCCGGAGGTAGAGAGGCTTAGTCCCAAAAGCTATGCGGCAACATAGCTTCATTAAAGAACTAAAAACCAAAAATATCATGAAATTAAAAGATTTATCATCCTTTTGGCGAGACAAAGGTAATGAAAAATGCGGTATATCCCGCAGTCTTGCGTTGTCTTTTTGTATGTTAACTTTTGCGGGAGTGTATGCCCAGACGGGGAAAGTGAATGTTCGGTTAAACAACGCCCCGGTCAAAACATTATTCAGTACCATTGAAAAGCAAACTTCTTATCGCTTTTCATATCGTGATGCTGATATAGCAGACAAGCAGAATGTGACGGTCTCTGCTGAAAATAAAGAGTTAAAAGATTTGTTGATTCAGGAATTTACCAAGCGCAATTTGACGTATAAAATGTCCGGCAATGTGATTATTGTGTTGCCGGCACAGCAGGAAACTCCTCCTGCAGGTACAGGAAAAAAGATAACAGGCGTAGTGAAAGACACGAATGGTGAGCCCATCATCGGTGCCAATGTGACCGTGAAAGGACACTCTTCAATAGGTACGATTACAGATGTAGACGGACGATTTACGTTAGATGTTCCAGCCAATGCTGTGTTGGTAGTTAGTTACATAGGATTTGCTTCGCAAGAAGTAGAAGTCGGGAGCCGAGAAGAGTTTCATGTAGCTATGGGAGAAGATACAGAAATGTTGAATGAAGTGGTAGTTGTTGGTTATGGAACACAGAAAAAGGAGAGCTTGACCGGTTCTATGCAAGTGGTAAAAGAAAATAAGTTACTTGATATTACAACTTCCTCAGCGGAAAACTTATTGAGTAGTAAGGCTCCTGGTGTTTATGTAAATAGTGGTTCAGGACAACCAGGCTCTACTGGTAAAATTGTCATTAGAGGTAAAGCCACGGTAAATGGAGGTACTGACCCTTTATGGGTTATAGATGGAGTTTTGGTTGGTAATAGTGCTGGCGATCTTAATCCTGCAGATGTGGAGTCTATTTCTATATTAAAAGATGCGGCCTCAACTGCTATTTATGGTTCTATGGGAGCCAATGGTGTTATAGTTGTGACAACTAAAAAAGGAAAGACTGGGGAAACACGTGTGAATTTATCTGTAAAGACTGGTATTTCCAAATTGAAAACAGGCGGATTTTCTGTTATGAATGGTGCTGAATTGTATGATTATTATCGTTCATTCGAGAATCAAGAAAGCATTCAATTTCCTCAATATACAGAGGAGTTGCGTAATAAGGACTTTAATTGGTGGGATTGTGCGACACAAACAGGTTTGGTTCAGGATTACAATGTCTCATTGTCGGGAGGAACGGAAAAGTTTAAAACTTATGTGTCTCTTGGCGTATATGATGAAAATGGAGCTGTAAAAGGATTTGACTTGACGCGTTATAATTTCCGTTTTAATGTAGATTATCAAGTAAACGATTGGTTGAAAATAAAACCTTCAGTTTGGGGTGCCCGTAGAGACACTAAGAATAGGCAACATAGTGTAGGTGCCATGTATCGTAATTTGCCATGGGATAGTCCTTATGATGAAAATAATGAATTGATTCAAGAAGCTCAACCTACTTCTTGGATTTCTCCCAAAATGGGGAATTATCTGTATGATTTACAATGGAATTATTCAAAGGCTACACGTTATGAATTTATGGGTAATTTTGATTTTGATATTAAGCTTACAGATTGGTTGACTTTCTCTTCAGTGAATAACTATAAGTATGGGATTACAACTTCAAAAAATTATTCAGACCCTCGTTCATCAACAGGTATGGCGGATAATGGATTACTGGAAGACTCAAAGAGTGAGTATTATAGATTATATTCAAACCATTTGTTAAGATTTAGTAAGGTATTTGGTAGTCATGCTGTTAATGCGTTGTTAGCTTATGAATTTAATTCTTATACAGCTAATTCAAATGCGCAAACTGCAGGTGGATTCCCCTCGGGCTTTATTGTTGCAGATGTGGCCACAACTCCTAAAGCAGTTTCGGGAAACATACAAGAATGGGCTGTTCAATCTTTTTTCTTCAATAGTAATTATGCGTATGACAATAAATATTTAGCTCAATTTTCTATTCGTACCGATGGAGCTTCAAACTTTGGAGCTAATGCACGATATGGAACATTTTTTTCGTTAAGTGCAGGTTGGGTAATGAATCGTGAAAAGTTTTTTAAAGTGGATTGGATCAATCATTTAAAGTTGAGAGCTAGTTATGGATCAGTAGGAGCCAGGCCTAGTAGCTTATATCCCCAATATGCTCTTTACACAATTGGTGGTGGATATAATTCTGTTCCAGGTGCGATGATGAATCAAATTGGAAATGATGATTTGACATGGGAAAAAACATATACATTAGGTTTTGGATTGGATGCAACATTATTAGATAGGGTCAATTTAACCTTGGACTATTATCAGAAACGAACAACTGATTTACTTTATAATGTTCCCATATCAGGAGTAACAGGTTGGTCCGTTAACTATAAGAATATTGGTGAAGTAGCCAATCAAGGTTTTGAGGCTACATTGGGGATTGATATATTGAAATCCAAAGACTGGGATTGGAATGTCTCTGCTAATTTTGCGCTCAATCGTAATGAGGTGAAGAAATTGTATGGAGAAGAACCTGAGATTATTATAGAAAATGCTCAGTCGGGAATTGTTGGAGTAGCCAGTAAGATTTTGAAACCAGGATATGATATTGATTCTTGGTATACGACAGAATGGGCTGGTGTCGATCCTAAGAATGGAGATCCGCTTTGGTATACAACTGATGAAAAAGGCAATAGGGTGAAAACAAATAATTATGCGGAAGCTTCATTGCATCCAGTAATTTGTGGCTCTTCTAATCCTGATTTTTATGGTGGATTTTCAACATCCGTTAGGTGGAAGGACTTAGACTTATCAGCTAACTTCGCATATTCCGTTGGCGGAAAGATTTATAATTACATGAGAGTGGAATTTGATTCAGATGGTGCATATACAGATAGAAATCAAATGAAGTTGAAAGATGGCTGGAGCCGTTGGCAAAAAGAAGGAGATATTGCTACTCATCCGAAAGCTGTCTATGGAAATAAATCAAGTTCCAATAGTACTTCTTCCAGATATTTAGAGGATGCCGGGTATTTGCGTTTGCGAAACCTGACTATTGGTTATAACATACCTGTGAAGAAATATGTGTCTAAATTACGAGTTTATGCTTCAGGGGAGAACTTGTTCGTGTTGTCGAAATTTTCTGGTATAGATCCAGAAGTTCCACCATTGAACAATGGTCAGGGAACTGGTGTCGCTAATGCGGTATATCCTCAAACGTGTAAAGTTATTTTCGGTTTAAATGTTACGTTGTAAATATTCTAAGATTATGAAAAAAATTACATTACTTTTTGTTATAATATTAAGCGTCGTTGGTTGTGACATTGAAAGATTGCCGTACGGAAGTTACTCTGCGGAGAAAATTCAACAAGATAAAGAAACCGCATTGGAAATATTGTTAAATGGATGTTATTCACAATTACAATCCAGTACTGATGTAATGCATCGTACGGGGGAATATCCAGGTGACAATATCATGAAGCAAAATGCCACAACAAATAATTTTAGTCAATATATGTCGTATCAACATACCGCAACGAACAATCATTTGCCTTCAGTCTGGAGAAATGGCTATAAGATTATAGCTCAATCTAGCAATATTATAAAGATGATTGATGAAGGGGAAAGCGCAGCTGTTGACCAAAAGTTAGGTGAGGCATATTTTATGCGCGGTATGATGTATTTTTATTTATGTCGCATATTTGGAATGCCCTATTATCAAACACCTGAAAAAAATCTTGGAGTTCCTATTGTGAATATCCCGGATAATTTGGATGGATTGCAATTGCCGGATAGAGCAACAGTAAAGGAAGTATATGCACAAGCAGTGTCAGATTTGAGAAAAGCGGAAAGTCTCATGAGTATTTATGAGTCAGCAGCGTATATTTCGAAATATGCGGCACAAGCATTGTTGGCAAAAATATATGCATATATGAGTGGAACTTATGAAAACCCTCAAAATGTTTATTCAGATTCTTGTTTCTATTATGCTCATAAAGTGATTGAGGAAGGTCCTTTTAAGCTGTTGTCTCGGGATAATTTTATGCGTTATAATGAAATGGCTCCGGATGACAGATCTCAAACAGAAACTATTTTTGCAGTTAAACGACTTGATTCGGAGATTAGCAACTACAATCCGGTAATCGGAAGTATGTATGCTACGATAGAAAATGTCGGTTGGGGCGAAATCTATGCAAGTCAGAAATATATTGATTTATTGAATGAAACAGGATTTAACGATTGGGTTACAAGGGATTTTTCTGATGCTAGAGCAGCTTTTATTCATCCTCAATATAGTGAAAGCGATGGAAATATGATTCGGGTTTTTAGGTTTACTCATGAAATATATAGTAATTCGGGAGAGTTATCAGGATATACTTATAAACAACCGGAAATAGAGGTAGAAGGGGAGGATTTATTTGTTACGATTGATGATGTTAAGTATATACTTAAAGCTGAAGATGTACCGAATCATAAATATTCTATAGAATATAATGGAAAATTTTATATGGGAGTTGATGATTATTTTGTTACGTTGAATAATGGTTATCCAATGTTTTATTCTTATAAATGTTCTTTGGAAACAGGTATTCCTCAATTACACTCTCCTATAATTTCTAGATTGGCCGAAATGTATTTGTTATGCGCAGAGGCAAAAGCTAAGCAGGGAGATTATGCTACTGCCAAGGACTTCCTGAATGTTGTAAGGGAGAGAGCAATACCAGGCGGAGGTTATCAAACTCTTACCGCTGATAATGCCAAGGAACTTATTATGAAAGAGCGTCAATTAGAGTTGGCGTATGAAGCTGATAGGGGATTTGATGTGTATAGGGTAGGTGAAACTATGGTTCGCCGGTATCCTGGTTTCTACAATACAATTTTAGAGATAGAGCCGACTAGTCCACTTGTTGTACAATTGATCCCACAATCAGAGATTAACGCTTATCCTGGTACTTTAACTCAAAACCCAGTACAATAATTCTACTATTTGTAAAATGTATAAATGATGAACAATATATATCAACGTACACTTTGGGGTAGCTTATCTGCTATCCCATTGCTAGCGACTGGTCAGGTCGTCATACCCCAACAGCCTAATATCGTTATTATTGTGGCAGATGATCTTGGTTATGGAGACTTAAGTTGTTATGGTGCCAACGCTTTGGAAACTCCGGGGATGGATCGTCTTGCCACGGAAGGATTACGATTTACACAAGGACATTGTACGGCTGCTACGTCAACACCTAGTCGTTATTCCTTGTTGACAGGTATGTATCCATGGAGTAATCAGAATGCAAAAATTCTACCTGGCAATGCGGCATTAATTATTGATAAAGAACAAGTAACACTTCCGAAAATAATGAAGCAGGCAGGATATGTCACTGGGACTGTTGGAAAATGGCATTTAGGATTGGGCGATGGTGCTGTGGATTGGAACAATGAAATTTATCCGGGAGCACGTGAGGTGGGTTATGATTATTCTTTTATTCAAGCTGCAACGAATGATCGGGTGCCTTGTATTTTTATTGAGAATGGAAAGGGAGTTGGATTGGATTCAAACGATCCGCTTTATGTAAGCTATCAGAAGAACTTCATTGGTGAACCGACAGGAAAAGAAAATCCTGAAATGCTTCGGATGCATCCAAGTGTAGGACATGACGGTTCTATTGTAAATGGGGTTCCCCGTATCGGTTTTCAAACAGGTGGGAAGAATGCGCAATGGAAAGATGAAGAAATGGCTGAACTGTTTTTAGAAAAAGCTAAAGCTTTCATGCGCAAAAATGTGGACAAACCATTTTTCCTGTATTATGGATTACATCAGCCGCACGTTCCTCGAGTGCCGAATGAACGTTTTGTCGGAAAGTCTGGTATGGGACCTCGTGGGGATGTTATATTGGAAGCTGATTGGTGTGTGATGGAGTTCTTGAAGGAAATGGATCGTTTAGGATTAACGGAAAATACATTGGTTATATTGACAAGTGATAACGGACCAGTTTTGGATGATGGATATAAAGATGATGCGGAAAAGTTGATAGGTAGTCATAAGCCTGCAGGTCCTTATCGTGGTTGGAAAACAACAATGTATGAAGGGGGTACTTGTATTCCTTTTCTTCTTCGTTGGCCAGCTGTTGTCAAGCCAGGTGGAATTTCAAATACATTAGTTTGCCAAATGGATTTGTTAGCGTCTTTGTCTGCTTTGGTAGGAGAGTCCTATTCCGAACGAACGGATAGTCAAAATACACTTCTTGCTTTCTTAGGATTGAGTTCTAAGGGGCGTGAAGAATTAGTTATGGAAGGTATGTTTAACTATGCTTTTCGTAAAGGGGATTGGGTCCTTATTCCTCCTTATACATTTGGACGGGTATATGAATTGTATAATGTTGTGAAAGATCCAGGACAGAAAGAAAATGTTGCAGAGAAATATCCTGCTATATTACGTAAAATGATGAGAAGACTGGAACAATTGAAACGGACTTCTGGGAAAGTGACAGTTTATTAAATATATAAAATGCGTAAAATAAGGTGGCATATGAATGATAGAGCACAATCACTTCATATGCCATTTTAATTATAAACCTGTACAAGAATCTTTCTGATTATACGGTACTTGAGCATCCTTATCTTTGAAGCCTTCCTATTCTTTCTTTCCAGTAGGACAGATATGAGCTATGCACCATCTGCGTGCTGATGTCTCTGGATCGGAATAAGACTATCCCTGTTATTATAAAATCGACCTATACGGCTTATAATAAGATATGCCTTATTGAGCGGTCGATTCTATGTTTTGTACAATGAATACCCTTCAAGAATGATTAAAAATGCTTACATTTCGGTGTGTTTTTGCATATACTTGATAATCAATATGTTACATTTTTGATTCAAAATGCTTAAGTGTTTCGGCTGAAAAAGTTAAGTGTTTCGCCAGTTTTAGTTAAGTGTTTTGGGAGTTTTGGTTAAGTGTTTCTTGAAGGTAATAGATGAACTGGTAAGATTGTTGTATATTGAATGCCCTTTGTACTGGTCATCGGTATTTATTGCATCCGGATTCTATTTCATTCGGACTAAGCCTGCTCCCAAAGTAATATATACTTCAACCGGGTTAGAATATATATTACTTTGCCAATGAACTTATATTCTCGGGCGGTTGAAGTTATATTACTTTGGACTTACTTTAGATACTTTGTACGTACATTAGCTATCTACGAAAGCATTCAAAACTCACTTGCGTGACCTGTTCGACAAGACTAATTTCAATGATATCAAAGATCTAAATGATCCTCTGATTTTAGGCCTATTTGATTAATTGTTTAACTCGTCCCATTTTAACGGGACACTAATGATATTATATAATAAATAGCTTAATATCTGTTTATTATTTTGGATATAGAATTTTATTAGTAATAAATAGGTAACGAAAATTTATTGTTGCAAAAAAGTTTGTGACTAAAGAGAAAAAGGTATTTAATTATAAAGTACCAACTATTCTGCCAATCGAGTGATTTGGTTTCTTAGGGTAG
>CALUOV010000066.1 GCA_944322275.1 uncultured Bacteroides sp.
AGTGGTGGCCATACCAGCTTAATCTTTTAAAAGGGACCGCCTTACAGAAAATAGAGGATTACTACCTCCGTTGCGGGCAAGACGAAGGCATACTCCGCTACAACAGTTTGGAAAACTTGAATAAGCGTATCGGAACTTTGAGCGGCAAAGAAAAAGTGTCCAAACTTCCTGTTACCGTACGGTATGCAAAGCAGACGTATGACATTGTAAACTTCAATGCCGCATTGAATTGCTCCGGAGGTATGTATAAGGAAGCTATCCGGCTGACAGAGAAGAACATGGCAAACAATAGAGCTGATAGTGAGACTTACCTGATCCGGGCACGGGCCGAAATGGCCATTTATAATAATGAAGAAGCCAATGAGAAATGTTTGACCTGGTTGGACAAAGCTGAGCAGCTTAGTGCTGGCCGGCCTAATCTGAATATTGATAAGCAACGTGCCCTATTGCTTATCCGAATGGATAGAATAGCTCAAGCCGGTGATGCTTTGAACGACTATATAGATATGTTGACTCGCTATCAACAGCAACAACCAGCCTTGGAAGAAGAACGGGTGTGGATAGAAAGGGAAATAAACTGGGCTCTGCTTACTTTGGAGAAAATCAGCAGGTGAGACTCTTATATATGTTTTGGGGGACGATTGGTAATCGTCCCCCAAAACAATTACTAATCGGATGATGTATGCTTGACAATTGTGTCAAGGATGTTATTGCCTGCTGATATAAGTTACACACATAAAATTCACTTTATAGCATCACTTATATTGGAAGTAAATGAATTTTACTATGTGAAGCGGACTTCAAAGTCTCAATTATCCTTGTGACATTAGATTAATTATTCATTGCTCGTTAGATTAATTAATCCAAGAGGGAAAGAATAATTATCCTAATAACCTTAGATTAATTAATCTAATGGACGTGTCTTGCCTTATTTTGATTTTTTCTTTGTAAATTATTTATTATCAAAATATTACGAATCTAGCTTTTCATGTCAAAACTGTTATATCTAGTATGCTATTTTTTAGAATAGTGAATTATAGTTTTCACTTGTTGTCGATATTTATGATATTCGAACTGAAACTTTTGTTTCAACCTAGAAAAGTTAGAATTTTAGCTAAGTATTAGATGCGGAAAACTTTTGTGGAACATCAAAGCTTTTTTCTTGCTTTTGATATTGATAAAGTAGGTTTATTATAATCAGAAGTCTTGTTTGCGCTAGACTTCTTTCTTCCTTTTTAGTTTCGTTTTCAAGGTTTCAGACCATTATTTATCCTCATTGTTGATGTCTGGTGAATATTTTCCATTAGAAATTATGTAGATTGAAAATTTATCCTTTTCTTTGTACCGTCAATTTGAAATAAATAAAATATCGTTTATGAAATATGTAATTATTGGTGGTGTAGCAGGTGGAGCAACCGCGGCTGCCCGATTGAGAAGAGTGGACGAAATGTCGAAAATCATCCTGCTGGAGAAGGGGAAATACATCTCTTATGCCAATTGCGGATTGCCTTATTATATAGGAGGCGTGATTGAGGAACGGGGAAAACTATTGTTGCAGACTCCGGCATCGTTTGGACAGCGTTTTCGCATTGATGTGCGTGTGGAGAACGAAGTGACGGTCATCTCTCCCCAAGAAAAAACAATAACAGTGCGCCGTGCCGATGGAACTGAATATGTAGAAAGCTATGACAAACTTTTATTATCTCCCGGCTCTACACCTGTGCGCCCTCCTTTGGAAGGCATCGACCTGGAGGGTATCTTCACCTTACGTAATGTGGAAGACACCGACCGCATCAAGCAATACTTGTCTGAGAAAGCAGTGCGGCAGGCTGTTGTCGTAGGTGCAGGCTTTATTGGTTTGGAAATGGCTGAGAATTTGCACCACGCCGGTGTATCCGTTTCGATTGTGGAGATGGGGAATCAAGTGATGGCACCTATCGACTATTCGATGGCCGCTCCCATTCATCAACATCTGGTTGAAAAAGGAGTTTCGCTATATTTGGAAGAAGGGGTGACCAGTTTCAGCCGTAAAGGGGAGAGATTACTTGTACATCTGAAAAGCGGGAAGTCCATTGCGGCCGATATGGTATTGCTCTCCATCGGAGTGCGTCCGGCTACGGCCTTGGCTAAATCAGCGGGTATCAAGTTGGGAGAAACAGGTGGTATCTGGGTGGACAAGTATCTGCAAACTTCAGTGCAAGACATCTATGCGGTGGGAGATGCCATAGAGTATCCGCATCCGTTGACAGGTAAACCTTGGCTCAATTACCTGGCTAATCCGGCCAACCGTCAAGGACGAATCGTAGCGGACAACATGGCAGGAGGTAACAAGGTGATCTATGAAGGCGCCATCGGCACTTCCATCGCCAAAGTGTTCGACCTGACCGTGGCTTCTACTGGTCTGGCTGCCAAACGCTTGAAGCAAATGGAAATGGACTATCGCAGTTCGGTGACTCACTCGGCTTCTCACGCCGGATATTATCCGGATGCTTTGCCATTGACTTTAAAGCTGACTTTTCACCCTCAAAGCGGTAAACTTTATGGTGCCCAGTGTGTGGGATACGAAGGTGTGGACAAGCGCATTGATCAGATAGCACAGCTCATTAAGCACAGTGGCACAGTATATGACTTAATGGAAACTGAGCATACATATGCGCCTCCTTTTTCTTCCGCCAAAGACCCGATAGCTATTGCCGGCTATGTGGCTTCGAACCTCATCAACGGTGCAATGCCTGCCTTGTCGTGGAGAGAGCTGCAAGCGGAGAAAGACAACGTGATGCTGATTGATACCCGCACGTCCGAAGAATTTTCTTTCGGCACCATCCCGGGGGCTGTCAACATTCCATTGGACGAATTGCGCAATCATTTGAGTGACATTCCCAAGGATAGGCAGGTCGTGGTTTTCTGCGCGGTTGGCTTGCGGGGATATCTGGCTCTGCGCATTCTAGCTGGAAGAGGTTATACGAATGTACGGAATCTGATAGGCGGTTATAAAACTTATGCCGCGGCTGTAGCGCCTCTTCCGACTCCTCCTCGAGAAGACGAAATCTCCTCCAAAGATTGTGCGGCGCAAGTCGAGGAGAAGTCGGCGTGCACTTGTGAGCCATCCGTTGTACGGATTAACGCATGTGGTTTGCAATGTCCCGGGCCCATTATGAAAGTGAAGCAGGCTATGGACAAGGCCGAGCCGGGACAACGGGTGGAAGTCATTGCTACTGATGCCGGGTTTGCGCGCGATGCTTCCGCTTGGTGTCAGACTACGGGCAACAAACTGATAGGAAAGTCGGAAAGCAAAGGACGCTATACGGTAGTGATAGAGAAAGGCGGCGGGTGTGCCGTTTCTGCACCTTCTTTCACAGGCGGGCGGGGCAAAACTTTAATTCTGTTCAGCGATGATTTGGATAAAGCTTTGGCTACATTCGTCTTGGCAAATGGTGCGGCTGCTACGGGGCAGAAAGTCTCCATCTTCTTTACTTTTTGGGGACTGAACGTGTTGAAAAAAGTACAAAAACCGGCTGTGCAGAAAGACTTTTTGGGAAAGATGTTCGGCTGGATGCTTCCTTCCGATTCTTCCAAGTTGAGACTATCGAAAATGAATATGGGAGGTATGGGAAGCCGTATGATGCGCTACATCATGAAGCGTAAGGGAGTGGATTCTCTCGAAATGTTGCGGGCGCAAGCTTTGGAGCAGGGAGTGGAGTTTATCGCTTGCCAAATGTCGATGGATGTAATGGGAATTCATCGGGAAGAATTGCTGGATGAGGTAACTATAGGCGGGGTGGCTACTTACATGGAGCGTGCCGACCAGGCAAATGTAAACCTGTTCATCTGATTTTTTGTAGGATTTTCGTATCTTTGTGCCATTAAATGTTGAAGTGTGATGGATAATACGTTATGTAAGATTCGTGATATTTACCGGGCGATAGCCGAATTTGAGAATCGGTTTATAAAAATGTATGATCTTTCGTTAAACGAAGGCATGTTGCTCTGCACCTTGTTGGATAGCGGTCAACTGACTTCGAGTGAGATTGCGGAGGCATTAGGATTGTCGGCTTCCAACGCTTCCAAAGTCATCCGTTCCGTTGAAGATAAGGGCCTGATTACCCGTTTGATAGGAAAAAAAGACAAACGGCAGATGAACTTCATGTTAACACCGGAAGGGAAAAAACTCATCACCCAAATCAAAGAGGCGACTTTCCACTTGCCAGAATTGCTGGCAAAAGCGGTACAATGAGCAGCTTCCTCCGAAGCGCAAGGCGTGGATTGCATTTTATTCAGTCATGCAATCCACGCCTTTAAAATTACACGTCCTCCGTTTTTCCTTTATTTGCGGAAAGGCGGTTTTACGACAACGGCTTTCAACTTACGTCCGCGCATGTCAATGGCTATCTCTGTGCCGGGTTTACTGTATTCAGTCTTTACATAGCCCATGCCAATACCAATCTTACGTATAGGCGACATGGTGCCTGACGTAACCGAACCAATCAGTTCTCCCTCGGGAGTCAACAAAGCATAACCGTGGCGGGGAATACCGCGGTCTATCATCTCGAATCCTACCAGCTTGCGGCTTACGCCTTCGGCTTTTTGCTTCTCCAACATAGGACGGTTGATGAAATTCTTTCCATCCACGAACTTGGTTATCCAACCCAATCCTGCCTCGATAGGCGATGTCGTATCGTCAATGTCATTACCATACAGGCAGAAGCCCATTTCCAGACGAAGTGTATCACGTGCTCCCAATCCTACGGGCTTGATGCCGAACTCGGCTCCCGCTTCGAACACAGCGTCCCATATCCGCATGGCAGCTTCGGGGTAGAAATACAACTCAAAGCCTCCGGCACCCGTATAACCAGTATTAGAGATAATTACATCTTTTTCTCCGGCAAACTCTCCGTGTGTGAAGGTGTAATAAGGTAGCGATGAAAGGTCGATAGAGGTCAGTTTCTGCAAGGCAAGAATGGCTTTGGGACCTTGTACGGCCAACTGTGCCATGCGGTCCGAAGCATTTTCCAGTTCGGCTCCTTCCGTGTTGTGGCTGACGCACCAGTTCCAGTCCTTTTCGATATTGGCTGCATTCACGACCAGCAAATATTTTTCCGGCTCATACTGGTAAACCAGCAGGTCGTCTACAATGCCACCTGTTTCATTGGGGAAGCAGGTATATTGTACCTTGCCGGGTGTCAGTGCGGCTACATTGTTGGAGGTTACCTTCTGGAGAAAGTCCAAAGCGTGAGGGCCTTTCACCCAAAATTCACCCATGTGTGATACATCGAACACACCTACAGCGTTGCACACGGTCAGGTGTTCATCAATGATGCCTGAATATTCTATTGGCATGTTGTATCCCGCAAATTCGTGCATCTTGGCACCTAGCGAGATGTGTTTCTCAGTAAATGGTGTAGTTTTCATTGAATTTTTATATGGTTAAATACTAATTATCGTAAAGCGACCCGTTCGGCGATCTTCACCACCACGTTCATGGCTTTCTCCATACTGGGGATGGGGACAAACTCATAGCGGCCGTGGAAGTTCAAGCCTCCGGCAAAGATATTGGGGCAGGGGAGCCCTTTAAACGAAAGCTGCGCGCCGTCCGTACCACCACGGATAGCTTTGACATGCGGTTCTACTCCGGCATCCTTCATGGCTTGGAAGGCAATGTCTATGACGTGCATTACCGGCTCAATCTTTTCACGCATGTTGTAGTATTGGTCATGCAGCTCGAGTGTGACCGTCCCTTCGCCATACACTAGGTTGAATTGGGTTACCAGTTGACGTAGGGTCTGCTTGCGTTGTTCAAACCGTGTCCGGTCGTGGTCACGGATAATGTATCCCATTGTAGTTTGTTCTACATCTCCATGGATGGCTGTCAGGTGGTAGAAACCTTCATAGCCTTCGGTATGTTCGGGCGTTTCGTTGTCGGGAAGTTGGGACATGAATCGGTTGGCCACCAACATGGAGTTCACCATTTTATTTTTGGCATAACCAGGATGTACATTCCGTCCCTTAAAAGTCAACTTAGCCGAAGCGGCATTGAAGTTTTCAAACTCCAATTCGCCGACCTCGCCTCCATCCATCGTGTAGGCCCAATCACAGCCAAACTTTTCCACATCGAACTTATGTGCTCCCAGACCGATCTCTTCATCCGGATTAAAACCTAGACGGATTTTCCCGTGCTTGATTCCGGGATGCTCCTGCAGGTAGACTACGGCTGATACGATTTCAGCGATACCAGCCTTGTCGTCCGCTCCCAATAAGGTCTTGCCATTGGTCACGATCAAGTCTTCACCTACGTGATTCAGCAATTCGGGAAAACGATCGGGCGACAAGATGACGTTTTCTTCCGCACAAAGCACAATATCCTTGCCGTCATATTGAGGCACAATGCGTGGTGACACCTCTTTGCCGCTCATGTCCGGACTGGTATCCATGTGAGCGATGAAGCCTATTGTAGGCAGAGGCTTATCCGTATTGGCTGGCAGCGTGGCGAACAGATAACCGTTTTCGTCCAGTGTTACATCTTCCAGTCCCAATGATTCCAGTTCTTCTTTCAGATAACGGGCAAAGACCATTTGCCCCGGTGTACTGGGGGTGACCCCGGTCTTTTCGTCAGACTGGGTGTCGAAACTCACGTACTTCAAAAAACGTTCTACTAAAGTCATAGCATCTATTTATATAATTGTGAGCGTAAAGGTAGGAAAAGGGATGTAAAGCACCAAACAATCTACGCCACTTTTTAAAAAGTTAGCATGAGGATGGCGGGAAGTTCATGGAAATGTCTATCTTTGTAGGGCGAAAATTGAAAAATGAGATACTGACATGAAACAATATTTAGACCTGCTTAATCGCATCCTGACCGAAGGTGTCCGTAAGGATGACCGTACGGGGACGGGTACGTTGAGTGTGTTTGGTCATCAGATGCGCTTTAACCTAGAGGATGGCTTTCCTTGCCTGACTACAAAGAAGCTGCATCTCAAATCCATTATTTATGAATTATTGTGGTTCCTGCGGGGAGATACAAATGTACATTACTTGCAGGAGCACGGTGTGCGTATTTGGAATGAGTGGGCAGATGTGGATGGAAACTTGGGACATATTTACGGTTACCAATGGCGTTCTTGGCCCGACTATCATGGCGGATTTATCGACCAGATAAGTGAAGCGGTAGAAACCATTAAGCACAATCCGGATTCACGCCGCATCATCGTCAGTGCGTGGAACGTGGCCGACCTGGACAACATGAACCTGCCGCCGTGTCATGCTTTCTTTCAATTCTATGTGGCAGATGGGAGGCTCAGCCTGCAACTCTATCAACGAAGTGCGGACACATTCTTAGGCGTACCGTTCAACATCGCTTCTTATGCTCTGCTGCTACAGATGATGGCACAAGTGACAGGCCTCCGAGCAGGTGACTTTATACATACTTTGGGGGATGCGCATATTTATTTGAATCATCTCGAACAGGTGAAGTTACAATTGACGCGCGAGCCTCGTCCTTTGCCGCAGATGAAACTGAATCCTGCTGTGAAGAATATTTTCGACTTTCAGTATGAAGACTTTGAATTAGTAAATTACAATCCGTATCCGCACATATCGGGGCAGGTTGCAGTTTGAAAACTTAGTACGTTCGCATATTTAACTCATGATTACTCTTATCGCGGCTATAGACCGTCGCCGTGCCATCGGCTATCAGAACAGACTTTTATATAGATTGCCCAATGATTTGAAGCGTTTCAAGGCACTAACTACGGGGCATACCATTATCATGGGGCGTCGGACCTTTGAGTCGTTGCCCAAAGGCGCTTTACCCGACCGTCGCAACATCGTGTTATCACGTCATGGGGCCGAATGCCCGGGAGCCGAAGTATATCCGTCTCTGGAAGAAGCCTTGAGACATTGCGTAAGGGGCGAAGATATCTATATTATAGGTGGGGAAAGTGTCTATGTGCAGGCCATGCCTTTGGCGAATCGTCTTTGTCTGACTGAGATAGATGCAGAGGCTCCTCACGCTGATGCTTTTTTCC
Organism: uncultured Bacteroides sp.; assembly: GCA_944322275.1. GTDB lineage: Bacteria > Bacteroidota > Bacteroidia > Bacteroidales > Bacteroidaceae > Bacteroides. Next base: position 8,022 of record CALUOV010000066.1, read on the forward strand.
CCGTGGTAGACTTGGCTCGCTGGCATGAAAAAAGCAGGGACGTTCACCCGGCTGATGAGAAACACCCCTGCTCTTATGCATTTGTGGATTATGAGTCTTCTTCGCCTTCAGCCATGATAGGCATCTGACGCTTAATGGCTTCGTGGAAAGATATCAGCGTCTCTGTCCGTGACAATCCCAATGGCTGCAATTGGTCGTGAATGATACTCAGTAAGTGGTGGTTGTTGCGGGCATACAGCTTGATAAACATATCGTATTTCCCGGTTGTAAAGTGGCACTCCACTATTTCCGGAATAGCCTCCAAGGCCTTTAGCACCGCATCGAACGAGGATGGATCTTTCAGATAGATGCCGATATAAGCACATGTCTCATACCCGATTTTCTCCGGGTCGATGACAAACTCAGACCCTTTCAGTACCCCTAAATTCGTCAGCTTCTGGATACGCTGATGTATGGCAGCCCCTGACACGTTGCAGGCTCTTGCCACTTCTAAGAAAGGAATACGGGCATTCTCCGCTATCATTTTCAGAATTTGCTCGTCTAAAGTGTCCAATTGATGATGTCCCATTTTTTAACTCATTTATTAATAAAAACAAACTATGCATTGTGCACGCTCGCACAAATAATATGCAAAGTTAGTATTTTTTTCGACAATATGAGCTTGATTTGTTACTTTTCTTGTATATATATAACAAATATCGTAACTTTGTCACTCTAAAATAATCGGATTTTTATGAAGAAATATGCATGTTTACTGATGGGCCTTTTTATGGCAGGTGCTTTGGTTGCCCAAGATTTTACGACCTATTTTGAAGATAAAACCCTGCGTGTGGATTACACTTTCACAGGCAGTGCCGACCGGCAGGAAATCTGGGTGGATGAGCTTTCCTCACTTCCCGGATGGAGTGGCCGCAGACATCGTTTGAGTGAAGTTCCGTTGGGAGGTTACGGACAAGTCACAATGCGCGACCCGGAAAGCGGGGCGGTGATTTACCGTACTTCTTTCTCTACTCTTTTTCAGGAATGGTTGGAGACGGATGAGGCACGTACACTTCCCAGAAGTTTTGAAAACACTTTCCTTCTTCCTTATCCCAAACGCTCTGTAGAAGTGGAGGTCGTATTGCTCGACAAGCGGTTACGGCCCAAGGCTTCATTGAAGCATGTGGTTGACCCTACGGATGTCTTGATTCATCAAAAAGGAACCAGTCACATCACTCCCCACAAGTATCTGTTGGAAAGTGGCGCTCCGGAGCAATGTATTGATGTTGCTATTTTGGCAGAAGGTTATACGGAGACTGAAATGGAAACTTTCTATCAGGATGCGGCCATTGCTTGTGAGAGCTTGTTGGATTACGAACCCTTTCGCTCGTTGAAGAATCGTTTCAATATAGTGGCCGTTGCCAGCCCATCAAGGGACAGTGGAGTGAGCGTTCCCCGTTTGAGCGATTGGAGGCAGACGGCTTTTGGTTCGCATTTCAGTACTTTCTATTCCGACCGTTATTTGACAACCTCCCGTGTGAGGGCCATACACGATGCGTTGGCTGGCATCCCGTATGAACATATAATTATCTTGGCCAATACCGAAGAATACGGAGGTGGTGGAATCTATAATGCTTATACACTGACCGCCGCCCATCATCCGCTGTTCCGTCCGGTAGTGGTACACGAGTTTGGACACAGTTTTGGTGGCTTGGGAGATGAATATTTCTACGACAACGATGTCATGACTGATACGTACCCATTGGATGTGGAACCATGGGAACCCAACATCACTACGCGCGTGGACTTTGCGTCCAAATGGGAAGATATGCTTCCTGATGGTACGCCCGTTCCCACTCCGGTGGCTGAAAGTGCGAAGTATCCCGTGGGCCTGTATGAAGGAGGTGGTTACTCATCCCGTGGTATATATCGTCCGGCAGACAATTGTCGTATGCGTACCAATGATTATCCGACGTTTTGCCCCGTGTGTCAGCGTGCCATCGAACGGATTATCCGGTTTTATACAGAGTAAGCTTATAAAAAGAATTTTCTAGAAAAAAGACAATTACGGTTAAAAGAAATGACAAAGTCAAGATGCCTGGAATGTCTTTCCCTGTTTAGGCTACTAACTTCAAAGGGGAATGTTTCTAACATAGAGAGGGAATGTTCCTAACATTCTGTCCCTATGTTTCTAACATATCCAGACCTCGCTCTCAAGTGTGTCTAAAGGGGGCAAAGCGTTTCTCTTAAGAGATAGTTTAAAATATTAACAAGAATCAGAACCAATTCTATGCTGAAACTACAACGAATCACTACGGCCGATACGGCTCTTTACCAATTTATGGAAAACCTGATGAAACAGGCGTTTCCTGCGGCTGAATACAGAGACTTGGATGAACTGCGTCTGTACACCGATAGTAAAACGCATTTCTACAATAATATTATTATGGAGGAGAACCGCCCGATAGGTTTCTTCACCTATTGGGATTTCGGCACTTTCTATTACGCCGAACATTTTGCCATCGACCCAACCTTGCGCAACGGAGGGTATGGTAAACGAGTCCTCAACCTGCTATGCAACTCTCTCCCTCTCCCTATTGTTCTGGAAGTAGAAATGCCGGAAGATGAAATGGCTTGCCGTCGTATCGGTTTCTATCAGCGGAATGGTTTTGTGCTGTGGTCCAACGATTATTGTCAGCCTCCTTACCGTCCTGGTGATGATTTCCTGCCCATGCGCTTGATGGTACATGGCGCGTTAGATTGCGAAAAGGATTATGAATATGTGAAGGAGCATATTTATAAGGAAGTGTATAAGGTCTAACTTCCGTTTTTCAGAGGAGCTGATATACAAAAGGAGGGTGTGTCCTGTGTGGGCATACCCTCCTGCTGTGTATAAAAGCGACAGGCTGCTTATTCGTGCGAAGCGAAGTATTTCAGGAATTGTGTGCGTTCGAAAGTGTTTACGCCTTTCACATCGTTTGCGTTCAACCGGCCTTTGAATTGGGCGATACTCTCCATGCCTTTGCTTTCCATCCAACTTTGCAGGAACAAGTTGTACTCATTGATAACATCGGCCGACTTCTGGTAAATGACGCTGCAGATTTCTACGGCTGATGCGCCTGCCAGGATGGCTTTTACCACACCTTCTCCAGAGTGGATGCCTCCGGAAATGGCATAGTCGATGTGGGGGACAGCTGCTGAAGCGATACCCGTCCAGCGGAGTGAGCGGGAGAGGTCGGCTTCGTTGCTGAATACGTTGCCTGTGGTCTGTTTCATTGTTTCGATGTTGATGTCCGGCTGATAGAATCGGTTGAACAGTACGACGGCTGCCGCGCCGTTGGCGTAAAGCTGATCGATGAGCGCTACCGGATTGGTCAGGTTGCCGCCCAGTTTCATGATGATCGGAATCTGCACAGTCTTCTTGACGTGGCGCAGAATGTCAATATGGCGTTGCTCAAACGTGCCGTATTTATAGTCTGTGTCTGTTTGCAGGGCTAGGATGTTGATTTCCAGCGCATCGGCTCCGGCTTGTTCAATCTGTTTGGCGAAGTCAATCCATTCGGCGTCTTGATAGCAGTTAATGCTGGCAATGACGGGAATGTCGCACATCTTCTTGCTCTCCCGGACGAGGGCTAGGTATTCGTTCAGCTTATGGTGGCGGATGTAGACGGCCAGCTTGTCGCTCCCTTCGGAATGCAGGGTGGGATCATCGTGCTGGTAAACTTCCATCATGATTTGTTCTTCAAAGAGGGATTTCAGCACGATGGCACCAGCGCCAGCCTCGCACAGCTTTTGGTTTTTGGCAGCGTTGTCGGTCAGGCCGGAACTGCTGACGATAATCGGGTTCTTCAATGTAAGTCCCGCGAAAGAGGTCTGTAAAGTAGTCATAATATATAGCTTTTAAAATGAATAGATGCGTTCTCCGAAAATGTGGGTGCCGATGCGTACCAGTGTGCTGCCAGCTTTGATAGCTTCGTGATAGTCGTGAGACATGCCCATGGACAATTCGCGGAAGGAAGGCTCGTCCTTGAACCAAGTCTCCTTCACCTCATGGAAGAAATCGTTTAGCGAGCGGAACTCGGCTTTCACTTGCTCCATGTTGTCCGTGTTGGTGGCCATACCCATCAGACCGCAGATGCGTACGTGGTGCAGATTACGCCATTCGCCTGCGGCTAGCATCTCCCGGCATTCATCGAAGCTGAATCCGAATTTGGTTTCCTCGCGGGCGATGTGCTGTTGTAAAAGGCAATCCACTTGCCGGTTCACTTTCTCGGCCTGTCTGTTTACCTCGGCCAATAGCTTATAGCTGTCTATGCCATGGATGAGAGACACGTAAGGCACGATGTATTTCACCTTGTTGGTCTGCAGGTGCCCGATGAAGTGCCACTCGATATCCTTGGGCAAGACCTCGTATTTGCCGGTCATTTCCTGCACCTTGCTTTCGCCGAAGATGCGCTGTCCGGCATCGTAGGCTTCCCGGATGGCTTCTGCCGGATGAAACTTGGATACAGCCACCAGCCGGACACCGGCGGGCAGCTCACTCCGCACTTGTCTGATGTTTTCTGCAATCATTTTCTTCTTTTCTCTCCTTTCTATACTTCGGACTTATCGTCCGGCTCGGCGCTGTAGGGATATACGTCCATGATGGCAGTCTCGGCCACAGAGGCTATCTGATAATCAGCCATGGTTCCCTTCATGCCTTCGTCCAGTTTCTTAATCGCGTCTCGCAGGTCGGCGGCCTGTACCAATACTAAAGTGGAAGTCTTTTTTTCCGCCCCGCTTTTCTCATCGATGGTGATAAACAGCAGTTTGCATTTGAACCACCGGTCAGCGGCCTCCTCGTCAGAGGGGAACAGCTCGCTATAATTGGCACGTTTGATGTCTGATACGACAAACTCGCCGGTAATGAAAGGTGTCATTTCCTTGATGATGCGTGCTTCGGCCTCGGTAAAGCTTAGGGCATCCACCAGATAGGGCTCTGCTACCTTTTTGTTCATACCGTTCTCCATTGTCTTTTCATACCGTATCTTGCACTCAAACCATGTATGCATCGCCATAATTCTTCTTGTTTTTAAGTAGGTTAATTTATTATTCTGTTAACTTTATGAAGCAAAGGTAATACAAAAAAGTGAGATACCGGACAAATCGCAGAAACTTTAAATATATATCGCTCAAATATTCTGAATAACGGAAAAACCTTGTAATTTTGCATGGGCATAAGGGCCTTTAGTAAATGGGAATTTAGCGTGCGCAAGCGTGCTTATAGGAGTTAAGGAGTTAAAGGAGTTATCACTCCGCTTCGCTCCGTTAGGAGTTAAGCCAATACCTTTTAGCGTATATGATAAGCCAACTATCGGCTTAACTACTTAACTTCTTAACTCCTTAACTCCTGACAAGTAAATTAAAATTTGAAACAATGGATTATACTCAATATGAATATTCATTAGGCATCGCCTTGGCGCTGATGCTGTTTTTCGCCTTCTATTTCCTGCTGGCAAAGACGCCGGAGAAACCTATCTACGCCAACTATTTACGTTCGCGCCGCCTCATGGGTGTGGCCTTGCTGGCTTTGTCCGCCAACTATTTGGTCCATTTGTTTGGAGGCGTACGGTTTCTCTATCCGGATGCGGCCATCCAGATGAACCTTTCCACCTACTTCCTGGCCTATTGGCTGTTCAGTTCGGCACTCACCTCGCTGCTCGACCGCTTCTATCTCACCCGGAAACGCTTTGTGCGGCATATTCTGTATTGGCTCGTGTTCACCGCCCTTTCCGGCGTTATCCTCATTGTCTTGCCGAAGGGGACGGCGCAGCATGTCGGACTTCTCCTCATGGCTATGTGGCTGCTTGCCTACGGCGTCTTTCTGTCCCGCCGGCTCATCCTGACCTACCGCCGTGCCGTCCGCCTGTTCGACGATACCCACTCCGAGCACATCGCTGCCTACATTCGCTGGATGTCCGTCTTTACCTGGTGGGCGGTCATCTACGGAGTCAGTTGCGGGTTGCTGACCTTCCTGCCGGATCGTTATGTATGGATTTGGATTGCTTCTTCCATACCTTTTTATGTTTATTTGTATTGTTCCTACATAAACTACCTGTTGTTCTACGAGCAAGTGGAGAGCATCCTGGAGAAGGAAGCCCCGGCAGAGGAGCCGGAAGAAGTCGGCCTCCCTGTGGAAGAAGTGCCCGGCGACACTCCCGCCTATCACGCCAACATCGAGAAGCGGCTAATCGTCTGGATAGATACAAACGCCTATACCCGCCCGGGGCTGACCATCGAGGAACTGGCCGCTTCCCTTGGCACCAACCGCACTTACCTGTCCGCCTACATCAAGGCCACTTATCACATGCCGTTCCGCGAGTGGGTGGCAGGGCTTCGCATCGAGTATGCCAAGCGGATGCTGATGCAACATCCCGAAATGACCGTATCGGCCATCTCCGAGGCTTCTGGCTTCCTGTCGCTGAGTTATTTTACCCGAATCTTTACAGAGAAGGAAGCCTGCTCCCCCGCCCGGTGGAGGAAATTAGGCACTCCCAAGGACTGATACCTTTTTGCTCTATCCACAAAAAATTGCTCTATCCACAATTCCGTTTTTGTCATCACAACAATTTTTTTGCTGTATCGGCAAAAGTTGTTGTCCGCCCCTGCCCCCGGTGTTGGATTATTCTTTTTTGTGCTTACTTTGTAGAGCGGCATTTGCTGTTACAGTCATCAAAGGATACATTTTTTAGTATGAAACGATGCCCCCTCAGCTTAGGCAGATAAGGAGTTCTGCTGCCTGAACCCTGAGTTTAACAATCCCAAGAACTCACCTTATATTATTATGAAAAAGACTCATTTCTTCCGCTACCTGCTTTGCGGCGCGATTCTGCTGTCGGGGCTCTCCTGCAGCGATGATGAGAATGGTTACGACCCTAACAACGTGAACGACCCCGAGAAGCTGACTGAACCCTGTCCCACAACGGACGAGTTGGAGGTGACGCACGCCAACAGCCTTTATTAT
>CALUOV010000067.1 GCA_944322275.1 uncultured Bacteroides sp.
TGCCCGTCACCGGCGCTTGGGACGACAGCAAGATGTATGCTCCCTATCCGTATGAGGATGCGATACTGAACCCGAACTTGCATCGGTGATTATATCTTATCCCCGTATGCTAAATCGCCTGCATCGCCCAAACCGGGTACGATGTAGGCGTGCTCATTTAAAGCCGGGTCAATGGCAGCGCACCATAGGATGACATCATCTTGTGGGAAGAGTTCCTGTAAATGTTCCACGCCTTGCTGGCTGGCAATGATGCAGGCAATGAGTAGGCGTGTGGGACGTCCCTTGGTGCAGAAAGCCTTATAGGCTAGTTCCATGCTTTCTCCAGTGGCCAGCATAGGATCTACCAGCAACAACGTCTTATTGTTCAGTTCGGGTGTGGCAATGTATTCGATGTGTACGTCCACTTGTCGGTGTTCCGAGTCGGTGTAATAACGATAGGCGGAAACGAATGCGTTACCCGCGCGGTCAAAAATGTTAAGAAATCCGATGTGCATAGGCAGACCTGCACGGAACACGGTAGCTATCACTAAATCGTCATCCGGTGTACAGGCTTGCGCAATTCCCAAAGGTGTCTGCACCTGTTTGACGGAGTACGTCAATTCTTTACTTATTTCATAAGCCATTAGCGAGCCGATGCGTTCGATGTTGTTTCGGAATCGCATCCGGTCAGTTTGGATATTTACGTCACGCAGTTCGGCAACGTATTGATTGAGGATGGAATGAGTTTCAGCAAAGTTGAAAATCTTCATAGTCTTTCTTTTAATGTTTCTGCAAAGGTAGTGCTTATTTGATTATTGTAATACATATTGCACCTCTTTAAATAGATAACGGTGAAGATTCTTCTTTTCATCTTCCAAGACAAGATGCCCATCAGGTTCTACACAGATGATACGTGCTAAGAAAGTATCATATCCGTTCGTATAAAGATGCCATCCATTATGCCGGAATAATGCCTCCGTATAATGTGCGGAAATATAGGTACGAAAAATTGGGGGGGCTTCAGTTTGTAAGCGGTGATAGTACTCATAGACACGAATCAGTATGTCAGATAACAATTTATCTCGGTCATGCTCTTGTCCGGTGATTTGCTTGAGGGAGATAGGATTGGGGGCGTCACTTTGAAATTGTTCTTGATTGACGTTCAGTCCTACACCGATTATACTACGTCCGATATAACGTTCTTGCAGGTCGTTTTCTATCAAGATACCGCATATTTTTTTTTCTTTCCAATAAATGTCATTAGGCCATTTAATGCAAATGTCCTCTACTATTTTATCTAGTGTTTCTTTAATGGCCAGTGAGATTATTTGAGAAAGGATGAATTGTTGTCCGGCTTCCATAAAGGTAGGATAAAGTACGAAGCTGAAGAGTAAGTTTTTCCCTTTCTCAGCTTCCCATGAATTGCCGCGTTGGCCTTTACCGGCCGTTTGATATTCAGCGCAAACGGTGGTTAGTTCTTCTAGTGGGTATGGACTCTTGTGGCATAGTTCATTTAAGTATTGGTTGGTTGAATCCGTTTGAGCCAATGAAATTACTGGGTAAGGGTATTTCTTTTCTGATAAGGGCATCATATTTTTCTTTAAAATAAAGGTGGATAAAAAGCGTTTTCAATATGTTCTATATGGAATTTCCCATTTTGGCCTACAACGGTGATGATGTCAAAGCGCACTGGTGCGTCAATTCTGAAATGTTTGATATAAGCATCAGCGGCTATGACGAGGTGACGTATTTTTTGCTTGTCTACCGCTTCTTGAGGTTCTTTATATAGGTTATTGGTACGCGTCTTTACTTCAGCCACGATTAGCTCATGATCTTTTTCCGCTACAATATCTAGTTCTAGACGATTCTTTCGCCAGTTGCGGTGTCGCAGAGTGTATCCTTTACTTTCTAAATAAGCTGCGGCAGCATCTTCTCCGTTTTTCCCTAGTTTGTTATGTATGGCCATATTCCTTTTTTCTTTTTGCTCGACAAATTTATACTTTTTCTGCTTTGATTTTGCCAAAGTAAAACTAAATTTGCAGAGAATATGAGAAAGAAACGTAAAATAGCAGTGAAACCATCATTAGATGAGCCGAAACGCCATCTTAGGATGGTTTGCTTGCTCAGTGAGGAAGAGCAGCGAATTGTAGATCGTTATCTGGAAAAATATCGGATAACCAACAAGTCGCGTTGGTTTCGCGAGACGATTCTCATGTTTATTTATAAAAACATGGATGAAGATTATCCTACCTTGTTCGGTGAACATGATATGCGGAGGTGAACGAATGGACGATATATATTATATGAAACAGGCATTGCTTGAAGCTCGTAAAGCAATGGAACAAGGGGAAGTTCCGGTGGGGGCGGTCGTGGTCTGTCGCAACCGCATTATAGCCCGTGCTTACAACTTGACAGAGACATTGACGGATGTCACTGCACATGCCGAAATGCAGGCTATTACGGCAGCTGCATCTGCCCTTGGAGGCAAGTATTTGAATGAATGTACGTTATATGTTACGGTGGAACCTTGTGTAATGTGTGCGGGTGCCATTGGTTGGGCACAGATACATCGTGTGGTTTTCGGGACAGAAGACGAGAAAAGGGGGTATTCACAATATGCTCCGCAAGCTTTACATCCCAAAACAGAAGTCGTAAAAGGCATCATGAAGGAAGAGTGTGCTGCTTTGATGAGAGATTTTTTCAAAAGTAAACGGTAGGGGCCTGGTCCTTCTTTTTTAGTCTTTTACCTCTTCAAAATCAATGTATTCTCCATCGTCTTTTGTAAAGACTTTCTTTTTCTTATTAGGATAAGAAACCTTTTCGTAATGTATTTTTTCATTGTCTGGGGTCATGGACTGGCGCTGTCCTATGTTGAATAGCCTTCGTACAATAGCCCCTATGATACTGAATCCGATGAGCAAAACTATTATGACAATGAAGAACAAAAGTCCTAAGAAATGTAGCATACGTTATGATTGTTAAGTCGTTATGGAATAGATTCTACAATAATTATGCCAAAGATTGATTCATTTCTTATGGCATGTCCCGATAGAAATCAGAATATAACAAAGAATGGCTGCGGCAAATCCTTTGATCTGTAAGATTATAAGGAGCAGGGCACTGAGCAGTAGGAAGCAGAAGCTTATCTTGTTGTCTTTCCATGAGAAGCTTTTGAACTTGAGCGAGAACATAGGAATTTCAGACACCAATAGCCAGGAGAACAGACATACAAGCAGCAACAGATACAACGGATGAAACTTTGCGCTGATTAATAAAGGGTGAAAACCGGCTGCTAGTGAAGCCCAAAACAAAGCGTTGGCCGGCACGGGTAAGCCGATGAATGAAGTCGCCTGACGAGTATCGTTATTGAACTTAGCCAAACGCAAGGCCGAGAAAACGGAAAGGAGGAAAGCCAAATACGGCAACCAACCTGCGAGCGGTTCCATGTAAGCAGGATAATGCATCTCCTTGAACAAAGAAAACACAATCAGCGAAGGAGCCACACCGAAACTTACATCATCGGCCAGCGAGTCTAAATCCTTGCCAATGGCAGAGTAAGCATGAAGCGCACGTGCGGCCAAACCATCGAGAAAGTCAAATAAGGCACTGATGATGATAAACAACAGAGCCATTTCATAACGGGCCTCGAAAGCCATGATACTGGCCACACACCCCGAAAACAAGTTCAGGCAAGTGAGGACATTGGGAATATGGCGAGTAATACGGTTTGCCATAATAATTTATTTAAGTTTGGCTATTATTGTTTGGTTACCCGTGGTCGTCTGCCCCAAATTGACTAGGATTTCAGTGCCAAGAGGCAGGTAAACATCCACGCGCGAACCGAATTTTATAAAGCCTAAATGTTCGTCTATATAACAATCTTCGCCAGGTGTGGCATAGGTGACAATGCGCCGTGCCATGGCACCGGCTATCTGTCGCGTCATAATCTCCACACCTTCCGGAGTCTCTATAATGATGGTTGAACGTTCGTTATCGCTACTGGCTTTGGGAAGCCATGCCTTTAAGAATTTACCGTTTTGGTGTGATACTTGTTTCACTAATCCGTCTACAGGATACCAGTTGGCATGTACGTTGACCAGACTCATGAAGATGGATACCATGATACGCCGATCGTGGAAATAGTCGTTTTCATCCACTTCCTCCACGACAACCACTTTGCCATCAGCGGGAGCAACCACTACTTTTTCGGTGCTTTGCTCGAATAGCCGGATGGGGCAACGGAAGAAATTGACCATGATGCCATACACGGCCAAGCTGGCAATTGCCAAGATATAGAATGGCCACTTGCATTCAAAGCCGAAATACACCAACGCATTGAGGGCTAATAGAATGAATAGCCCCCCTACCAAAGTGTGGGTGCCTTCTCGGTGTAAATGTATCTTTTTTAGTCTTTTCAGTCGGGCCATGTATCTTTGTCTGCTTCTAGTTAGAATTGAAACTAAGTGCAAAAATAGAGTTATTTTAAAAATCTAACAAAGATTTCTCGAAGAAATGCATTTTTGAATAAATTTTTGGGGAATGTCTTTGCCATAAGAATCAGAGATAGTATCTTTATGCACTAAATTTTAGAAAAGAGGAAATACAAATTATGCAGGATTTTGTTCATTTGCATGTACACACCCAATATTCTTTGCTTGATGGTCAGGCCAGCATCAGTAAGCTGGTGGATAAAGCCATGAAAGACGGAATGAAGGGGATCGCGGTGACCGACCATGGAAACATGTTCGGCATCAAGGAATTCACCAACTATGTCAATAAGAAAAACAATGGCCCCCAAGGCGAGATAAAAGACTTGAAGAAGCGCATAGCCAGTATAGAACGCGGTGAGATAGAGTGCGAGGACAAGGAGAAAGAATTGGCGGAATGCCGGACGAAGATAGAAGAAGCCAAAGGAAAACTGTTCAAGCCTGTCATCGGATGCGAGATGTACGTGGCTCATCGTACGATGGACAAACGGGAAGGTAAACAGGACCAGAGCGGTTGGCATCTTATTGTGCTGGCAAAAAATGAAAAGGGTTATCATAATTTAATAAAACTGGTTTCGCACGCGTGGACCAAAGGCTACTACATGCGTCCGCGTACGGATCGTGTGGAATTGGAAAAGTATCGCGAAGGCCTCATCATTTGTTCGGCATGCCTCGGTGGAGAAGTCCCGAAGCGAATCATGGCCGACCAATATGAGGAAGCCGAAGAGGCCGTTCGTTGGTACAAAAACATGTTTGGTGAAGATTATTACCTGGAGTTGCAGCGCCATAAGGCCACAGTTCCCCGCGCCAATCATGAGGCGTTCGGTCTGCAGCAAAAGGTGAATGCCAAATTGTTGGAGTATGCCCGTAAATATGATATTAAGGTGATATGCACCAACGATGTGCATTTTGTGGATGAAGAAAATGCGGAGGCTCACGACCGCCTTATTTGCCTGAGTACGGGAAAGGACTTGAACGACCCCACTCGCATGCTCTACACCAAGCAGGAGTGGATGAAAACCAAGGCCGAGATGAATGCCTTGTTTGCCGATGTGCCAGAAGCCCTGTCCAATACACTGGAGATTTTGGACAAAGTGGAGTATTATTCCATCGATCATGCGCCTATTATGCCTACTTTTGCCATTCCCGAAGATTTTGGTACGGAGGAAGAATACCGCAAGAAATATACCGAGGAAGATCTTTTCAATGAATTTACGCGTAACGAGAATGGCGAAGTAGTGTTGGATGAAGAGGCGGCCAACGCCAAAATCAAACGTTTAGGAGGGTATGAAAAGTTATATCGTATCAAGTTGGAGGCCGATTATTTGTCCAAGCTGGCTTTCGATGGTGCTAAGCGTTTGTATGGTGACCCTTTGAGCGAGGAAATAAGAGAGCGTTTGACGTTTGAACTATACATAATGAAGACCATGGGTTTCCCCGGCTACTTTCTCATAGTGCAGGATTTCATCAATGCTGCTCGTACTAAGCTCGGTGTGTCGGTAGGTCCAGGGCGTGGTTCGGCGGCAGGCTCGGCGGTGGCTTATTGCTTGGGCATTACGAAGATAGACCCCATTCAGTATGATCTGCTGTTCGAACGTTTCTTGAATCCCGACCGTATCTCCTTGCCCGATATTGATGTGGACTTCGATGATGATGGACGTGGTGAAGTGCTTCGTTGGGTCACAGAAAAGTATGGCCAGGAGAAAGTGGCACATATCATTACCTATGGTACAATGGCCACCAAGATGGCTATCAAAGATGTGGCGCGCGTGGAAAAGCTTCCTTTGTCTGAGTCTGATCGTTTATGTAAGTTGATACCTGACAAAATACCCGATAAAAAGCTGAACTTGCCCAATGCTATTGCTTATGTACCCGAGTTGCAAGCCGCGGAAGCTTCATCCGATCCTTTGGTACGTGAGACAATCAAGTATGCTAAAATGTTGGAAGGTAATGTGCGTGGTACGGGTGTGCATGCTTGTGGCACTATCATTTGCCGTGATGATATTACGGATTGGGTGCCGGTTAGTACGGCAGACGACAAAGAAACGGGTGAGAAATTACTCGTAACCCAATACGAAGGTTCGGTGATTGAAGACACCGGACTGATAAAAATGGACTTTTTGGGCTTGAAAACCTTGTCGATTATAAAAGAGGCGGTAGAAAATGTACGTCTGCATCGGGGAATTCAGATGGATATAGACAAGATTTCCATTAATGATCCGGCTACATATAAGCTTTATTGTGAAGGCCGTACTATTGGTACATTCCAATTTGAATCGGCTGGCATGCAGAAATACTTGCGTGAATTGCAACCTGGCACGTTCGAGGATCTGATAGCCATGAATGCTTTGTATCGTCCGGGCCCGATGGATTATATTCCGGATTTTATTGACCGGAAATGGGGGCGCAAACCCATTGAGTACGATATTCCCATCATGGAGAAATATCTGAAGGATACGTATGGCATTACGGTTTATCAAGAGCAGGTGATGCTTTTATCCCGTTTGTTGGCCGACTTTACGCGTGGCGAGTCGGATGCCCTGCGTAAGGCAATGGGTAAAAAGCTGCGCGACAAGCTGGATCACATGAAACCCAAGTTCATTGCCGGAGGCCAGAAGAACGGGCACGATCCGAAAGTGTTGGAGAAGATTTGGGCTGACTGGGAGAAGTTTGCATCCTATGCCTTTAACAAGTCTCACGCGACTTGCTATTCATGGGTGGCATACCAGACCGCCTACCTCAAAGCGAACTATCCTGCCGAATACATGGCGGCCGTCATGAGCCGAAGTTTGTCGGATATTACTTCTATTACGAAACTGATGGACGAGTGCAAGTCTATGGGAATTAAGGTGCTGGGCCCGGATGTAAACGAAAGTAACAAGAAGTTTACCGTCAATTCTGAGGGTAATATCCGTTTTGGTTTAGGAGCCATTAAGGGTGTTGGAGAGAGTGCCGTGCAGAGCATTATGAGTGAGCGTGAGCAAAATGGACCTTATAAGAATATCTTCGACTTTGCCCAACGTGTTAATTTGAACTCTTGTAATAAGAAGAATATTGAGTGTTTGGCATTGGCTGGTGGTTTCGATAGTTTTACTGAACTTTGCCGTGAGCAATACTTTGCTGAGAATTCGAAAGGTGAGCTGTTTTTGGATGCATTGGTGCGCTATGGAAGCCGTTATCAAGCGGACAAGGCAATGGCTGCTAATTCCTTGTTCGGTGGAGCGAATATGGTGGAGATTGCCACTCCTGAAATACCAGCCGCCGAACATTGGAACGATTTGGATCGGTTGAATCGTGAGCGTGAACTGGTAGGTATTTATTTGTCTGCGCATCCGTTGGATGAGTATGCCATCGTTTTGGAGCATGTATGCAATACCCATATGGCTGAATTAGAGAATAAAGAAGCGTTGGTAGGACGTGACATTACGATGGGGGGGATTGTGACTGCTGTGCGGCGGGGCATCAGCAAGAATGGCAATCCTTATGGCATCGCTAAAATAGAAGACTATAGCGGAGCATACGAATTCCCGTTCTTTGGTAAAGATTGGACTGATTATCAGAATTACTTGGGTGAACGTATATTTTTATATTTGACTGCACGTTGTCAACCCAAGCAGTGGAAGACTGATGAATTAGAGCTGAAGATTACTTCCATACAGTTATTGCCAGACGTGAAAGAAGAACTTATAAAGAAAATTACGATACTGGTACCGTTGACATTCCTCACTCCTGCGTTGATAACGGATTTGTCCGGCTTGACAAAAGAACATCCGGGGAATACCGAACTGTATTTTAAGGTAACTGATCAGGAAAGTAAGCAAACTCTTGATTTGTTTTCGAGGCCTGTGAAACTTTCGGTAGGTCGTGAACTGATTTCTTATTTAAAAGGATTGTCACAACTTGAATTCCGAATAAATTGATTATCTTTGCCCGTGTGAAGCATTAAGAATAGTATTATCAATAATATTAAAAGATTTGAATACAATGGCACTAGAATTTACAGATGACAATTTTCAGGAATTAGTAGCAAGTGGTAAGCCGGTAGTGATTGATTTTTGGGCGCCTTGGTGTGGGCCTTGTAAGATGGTGAGTCCTATTATTGACGAGTTGGCTGCCGAATATGAGGGAAGGGTTATAATAGGCAAATGTGATGTAGACGATAATGCGGATGTCGCTTCTTCGTTTGGTATTCGTAATATTCCTACTGTGCTTTTTTTCAAAGACGGCAAGCCGGTAGATAAGCAGGTCGGGTCAGCGCCGAAGTCTGCATACGTGCAGAAGATCGATGCTTTATTGTAATTTTATAAAAACAGACTTATGGGATTGGAAGACGATTTTTTGAAAGAAGACCTTGATGACGAGAAAACAATTGAATTCATCAAGAACTATTTGCCGCAGGAGGTGAAGGAGAAGTTTTCAGACGATGAACTTTATTACTTCCTCGATTTGATAGACGAGTATTATACGGAAAGCGGGATTCTTGATACGCAACCGGATGCAGAAGGATATATTGACATCGATTTAGAAAAAATCGTGGACTATATTCGTAAAGAAGCGCATAAAGATGAGGTAGGCGAGTATGATCCTGAGGACCTTTTATTTGTTGTTCAAGGTGAGATGGAATATACCGATTCATTGGAAGAGGGCGAATAAGGCATACGTATTGGAATGATACAGGGGAAACGAGGAACTTGGAGTTGTCGTTTCCCCTTGTTTGTTTAATCATGCAATTTATGAATGCCGCTTTTCGATCCGAAGACTTTCTCGTTTTTAAAAATATTGCATACATTTGCGGTGATATTCATTTTCAAGAGTGATAAACATGCTGCAGATAAGAAAGACTAAAAAGGAAGAAATAGAAAAACTGTTGGATATCTTCGAACAGGGCAGACGTATCATGCGTGAGAACGGAAACTTGAAGCAATGGACAGGAGGATATCCGACACGGGAGATTGTGGAACGGGATATTGAGAATGAAAACAGTTATGTATGTTTGGACGAATCGGACGAAATAGTGGGTACGTTTGCGTTTATTCCGGGGGAAGAACCTACGTATGCCCGTATCTATGAAGGGCAATGGCTAGATGAAGACCAATCTTATGCTACCATTCATCGTTTGGCCAGTACAGTGGATAGTCATGGAGTGGCAGCGGCCTGTTTGGAATGGTGTGAAAGACAAATATCCAATCTGAGGGCTGATACGCATCGGGATAATTATATTCTGCAACACATCTTGTTGAAACATGGGTTTAGTTATTGTGGCGTCATTTACCTGCAAAACGGAGACGAACGGTTGGCTTATCAGAAAATCACATTGTCATAAAACAATTAGGCACGGAGCAGCATTCTGCACCCGTGCCTAATGAAATCACATCTTATTATATATTACATTCGTTCGGGGACTTCAATGCCCAGCAGCCCCATGCCTAAACGGACAATTTTAGACACTTCACGCGAGAGGGACAGACGGAACGCGCGTACATCGGCATTCTCTTCACGCAAGATGCTGAAGTCGTGGTAGAACTGATTATATTCCTTCACCAGATCATAGCAATAGTTAGCGATGACGGAAGGGCTATAGTCCTCACCGGCTTGTTTTACCACCGTGGCAAAGTCGGCCAGCATCTGAATCAAGCCTTCTTCCTTAGTGCTCAGTTCGATATTCGTATGCAGTTGCTGTGGAATGGTGATGCCGGCTTCGGCAGCCTTGCGCAATACGGAGCGGATACGCGCGTAAGTGTATTGGATAAAAGGACCGGTATTTCCGTTGAAATCAATGGATTCCTTAGGGTTGAACGTCATGTTCTTGCGGGCGTCCACTTTCAGAATGAAATATTTCAAGGCGCCCAAGCCTACGATACGGGCAATGTCATCGGCTTCAGCCTGTGTCAGTCCGTCCAGCTTGCCCAAGTCTCCACTCGTTTCCTTGGCGGTTTCTATCATTTCGGCCATCAGGTCATCGGCATCCACCACCGTTCCTTCGCGGCTCTTCATCTTGCCTTCGGGCAGTTCCACCATGCCGTAAGAGAAATGGACCAGACTCTTACCCCATTCAAATCCCAGTTTGTCCAGCAAGATGGAAAGTACCTGAAAGTGGTAATTCTGCTCGTTGCCTACTACATAAATCATTTTGTCGATGGGATAGTCGGCAAAACGTTGTTCGGCTGTACCAATATCTTGCGTCATGTAAACGGATGTCCCGTCGGCACGGAGCAGAAGTTTCTGGTCGAGGCCTTCGGGAGTAAGGTCAGCCCATACGGAGCCGTCTTCCTTGCGATAGAAGAGGCCTTTCTCCAATCCTTCGAGCACTTTCTTTTTACCCTCCAGATAGGTGTTCGATTCGTAGTATATCTTGTCGAAAGTGACGCCCATCAGCTTGTACGTCTCGTCGAAACCTGCATAGACCCAGTCGTTCATCTTCTTCCAGAGGGCACGTACTTCGGGGTCGCCTGCTTCCCACTTTACCAGCATCTCCCGTGCTTCTTTCATCAGAGGTGATTCGGCTTCTGCCTTCGTCTTGGCTTCTTCCTCGCTCATGCCTTGGGCTATGTATTGCGCCATGAGTCCTTTTACTTCGGCTTTATAATGTTTGTCGAACGCTACGTAGTAGTCGCCTATCAAGTGGTCCCCTTTCTTTCCGCTCGATTCGGGAGTCTCTCCGTTGCCGTATTTCAGCCAGGCCAGCATGGATTTGCAGATGTGTATGCCGCGGTCGTTCACGATATTGGTCTTCACTACCCGGTTCCCATTGGCGGCGATAATGTTGGCCAAGGCATTGCCCAACAGGTTGTTGCGCACATGTCCCAAGTGCAAGGGCTTGTTGGTGTTGGGTGAGGAATATTCGATCATGACCAGGGGAGAATGCTCCGTGGCGGGTGTCAGCCCATAGCGCTCATCGGACTGAATGTCGTTCAGCAGCGTTATCCAGGCTGATGAAGCAATGGTCAGATTCAGGAAGCCTTTGATGACGTTGAACGAAGCCACCAAGTCGGGCACATTCGTTTTCAGGTATTCGCCGATTTCCTGCGCCGTCTGCTCAGGACCTTTCCTGGACATACGCAGGAAGGGGAAAACTACCAGCGTCAAGTGTCCTTCAAATTCTTTTTTGGTCTTCTGTAGTTGCACTTGTGCGGCAGGCACTTCCTGCCCGTACAAAGCTTTCAGCCCATCCATGACGGATGCGGTCAGTTTCTGTTGTATATCCATAATGCTAAAAACGTTTTCTTTGTGGGTGCAAAGATACGAAGTATTTTCGGTATCTCACATTTTTATTTTATCTTTGCGCCAACTGAACGAATACATCATTCAAATGAATAATATACCGACTGTTACTAAGAACCTGCTGATAATAAACGTGCTGATGTTTCTCGGCACCATTGTGGCGGAAAGCTATCACATTGATCTGGCCGATTATTTGGGTTTGCATTTTATTTTTTCGGAGCATTTTAATGCCGCCCAACTTGTCACCTACATGTTTATGCATGCGGGTTTTGCGCATATTTTCTTCAACATGTTTGCCGTGTGGATGTTCGGGCGCATCTTGGAGCAGGTATGGGGACCGAAGCGTTTCCTGTTCTACTACTTGGTGTGCGGCATCGGCGCCGGTTTGATACAGGAACTGGTGATGGGTGTACGCTATTTCAGTATCGAGTCGGGCATGAGTCCCGAAGCTGTTCGGGCTGTTTACGATCAGGGAGCGGAGGCTTTGCGGTCGAACATGAACTTTGTAGACCCCGCTATGGGCAGTCTGAATCTGGTGCTGAACGGACAGACGGTAGGTGCTTCGGGTGCTGTGTATGCCATCTTGTTGGGATTCGGCATGCTGTTCCCTAACGAACGTATGTTCATCTTCCCGTTGCCTATGCCCATCAAGGCAAAATACTTCGTCATCGGATATGCGCTGATTGAACTCTATTCGGGCTTTGCCAACAATGCGGGTGATAATGTGGCTCATTTTGCGCACCTGGGTGGCATGATATTCGGTTTCTTCCTTATTCTATATTGGCGAAATAAAAACAGAGGAAATGGCTTCTATTATAACTGACTTGAAAGATAAATATCGTCGGGGCAATATCTGCCTGCAGTTGATTTATATGAATGTGGCGGTGTTCGTGCTGATTGGGCTGGCGGAAGTCATATTGATGTTGTTCAACCAAAGCATGGGCGGTTGGCTCTCTTGGCTGGAGCTTCCGGCTTCCTTCACCCGGTTCGTCGTGCAGCCGTGGTCTGTTGTGACGTACATGTTTCTTCATGAGGGTTTCTTTCATATCCTTTTCAATATGCTTTGGCTCTATTGGTTTGGCATGTTGTTCCTGCAATTCTTCTCGGCCAAGCACTTGCGGGGCCTTTACATTTTGGGAGGCATCTGCGGAGGCCTGCTTTACATGGTGGCTTACCATGTTTTCCCTTATTTCCGGGGGATGATAGACCATTCGTTCTTGTTGGGCGCTTCGGCATCGGTGCTGGCCATCGTTGCCGCTACGGCCTATCGGGCTCCGAACTATCGGATCGGGCTTTTCCTGATTGGTGCTGTCAAGCTGAAGTATTTGGCGCTGGTAGCTATCGGGTCGGATTTGTTTTTCATTACTTCGAGCAATGGCGGAGGGCATATCGCCCATCTGGGAGGGGCTTTGGCCGGATTGTGGTTCGCGTCTTCGCTAAGCAAAGGCACGGACATTACGAAGCTTGTCAACCGCCTTTGCGATGCATTGTCCTCGCTTTTCAGCCCGCGTCCCCGGAAGCCTAAGATGAAGGTGCATTATAGCACCGACCGGAAGAAGGACTATGACTACAATGCTCGCAAGAAAAGCCAGTCGGACGAAATAGACCGAATACTCGACAAGTTGAAAAAGTCGGGTTACGAAAGTTTGTCCGACGATGAAAAAAAGGCTTTGTTCGATGCCAGCAAACGATAAATGTTTCCCATGAAGCTCATCCGGAATCTGATAGTGTGGACAGGAGTCGCTTTCAACGGCTTATTCATTATTTTCTTGATAGCCACCGCTTATAGTCCTTACATAGACCCGGCGGTGCATCCCGTCCGTTCGTGCCTGGGACTGGCGTTTCCCGTTTTTTTGTTGATAGATCTTGCTTTTTTGCTGTTTTGGCTTTTGATTCGTCAATACAAGGTGGCTTTATTGCCTTTGGCCGCTCTGTTGGTCTGTTGGGGGCAGATTCGGACCTATATACCTGTCAATTTCCCTGTCGGTCACGTGCCGGAGGGTGGCTTGAAGATATTGTCCTATAACATCATGCATTTCAATGGAGGCAAAAAGGTGGAGGGAAAGAATGCGATACTGACTTATCTTCAGCAAAGCGGGGCGGACATTTTATGCTTGCAGGAGTTTACCACATATTCCTCTCCCCATCTCACTCAGAGGGAAGTGGATAAGGCCTTGCGTGATTACCCTTATCATCATGTGGAGAGACTGGGCCATTCGGACATCAGTGCCAACAACATCGCTTGTTATTCCAAATATCCCATTCTTTCTGCCCGGCAAGTGGATTATGCCAGCGATTGTAACGGCTCGATGATTTACGAGCTGAAAGTAGGGGACGATACCCTGACACTTATCAATAACCACTTGGAGTCGAATAAATTAACGGCTGAGGATAAGGAAGTTTACACGGGCATGTTGGCCGATCCGGAGAAAGAAAAGGTGAAAAGTGGCACCCGGCTGTTGTTGAATAAATTGGCGGAGGCCTCTGCCATACGTGCTCCTCAAGCTGATGCGGTGGCTCGGGCCATCTGTACTTCGCCTTACCCCCAGGTAATCGTGTGTGGAGATTTTAATGACACGCCCATCTCGTATGCCAGGCGTGTCATCGGGCAGGATATGGTCGATGCTTTTACCCAATCCGGGCAAGGTTTGGGCATCTCGTATAATCAAAACAGGTTTTATTTCCGGATAGATCACATTCTGGTGAGTAAGAATTTGCGGACTTATCGTTGCACGGTGGACCGGAGTATAAAGGATTCCGACCATTATCCGATATGGTGTTATGTCGTTCCCAAAGAGCGATAAGGCATCGGGCCAATCTGCCCGGCGAGATAAAAAAATAGCATGGTGAGGTAAGATATTGTGAAAAAAGAACTATATTTGCAGCCTTGTAAAAGTGTAGTAATTAATCAATAAAGTAATCATAATAAACTAAAAGTAACATGCAAAACAAAGGATTTGTAAAGGCTTTTGCGGTTCTGCTTACATTGGTCTGCGTGTTCTACCTTTCGTTCTCTTTTGTGACTCGTCATTATACGAACAAGGCGAAGGAGTATGCGAAAGGCGACCCGAATTTGGAACAAGACTACTTGGATTCATTGGCCAATGAAAAAGTATGGTTGTGGAACTGGAGCCTGAAAGATTGTCGAGAGATGGAAATCAGTTTGGGTCTGGACCTGAGGGAGGTATGAACGTCATCCTGGAGGTTTCGGT
>CALUOV010000068.1 GCA_944322275.1 uncultured Bacteroides sp.
CTCATCTCCAGCCACAACCTGAACCACACGGTGGACATCTGCCCCCGCATCGCCCTGCTGGAGCACGGCATCATCCTGCGCGACATCGACAACCACGACAATTCCGCCGAAAAGGAACTGGAGGACTACTTCAACGTGCGGGTGGAAGAGGAGATACATGAGGAGGAAGAGGAAACATTGCAAGGTCCCGGCTTAATAGATTAGTTCGAATATAGCCACCACGGGCAAGTGGTCGCTGACTCCTCCATGGTAACGGGGGCCTGTGTAGGTGCGTGAAGGTTGCATGCCTCCATACTTTCTGTCAGGCTCTAGCAGAAAGGGAGCGGTGAACACGTCAGCCTGCGCCTCGCTGGTATGAAGTCCATTGGTGGGCCGGAGCAGGTTGCCCGATACGATGAGGTGGTCTATCAGCTCCCAATGTCCTTGATATTTGTAGCTTCCATAAGCGCGCTGTCCTTTTGCCTTGCGTGCCAGAAGGTGATAAAGGCGGTTAGGGGCAGGCGTCTCTTCCGGTGAGGGAACCTGTACCTGCAATACTTTCCGGACGGCCTTGCTTGTAGGCGGATCGTTGAAGTCTCCCATTAGCAGGAGTTGAGGCAGCTGCCGGTGGTTGATGAGGCTGTCAATCGTCTGTCTTAAAACTTGTGCCACGTGCAGGCGGTAAGGCTCACTTGCTTTGGCTCCTCCCCGTCGCGACGGGAAATGCGCTATGAACACATCCAAGGTATCTCCGTTCATCAACAGACCGCAGACGTGAAGGATGTCCCGCGTGGGGCGAAGTGTCTTTGGGGGAGGTGTTATCCGGATGCTCTGATGGCTCAGTGGCTTGAAAAGGTGCCGTTGATAGAGCAATGCTACATCAATGCCTCGTTCGTCCGGCGAATGGGTCACAATGTAACGATAATCGGCTTCACGTAACAGAGAGTAACGGGTAAGGCCTCTCAATACACTGTCGTTTTCCACCTCGCACAAGGCCACGAGTGCGGGCGGTGTCCACTCACCGATGGCAATGAGGGTACGTGCCAATGCATTCAGTTTCTTTCTATACTTGGAGTAATTCCAATGCCGGACGGATGAGGGTAGAAACTCGTAATCGTTTTTCAGCGAGTCGTGCCGCAAGTCGAACAGATTCTCTACATTATAGCTGACAACGCGGAAAGTGAGTGTGTCAACTTGTTGCGCCTGAGCGTTTCGCAAAGACAAAGATAATGCGAAGCAAAAGCAAGCTAAATGTTTCGCAAAAGTATGAAGCCGACTGATACTTCGCATTGTCCTCATCGCTTTTTCGCTTATTCCTTTTCCGGAGTATGTTTCAGTATATCCACCAAGTGATCCCAGAAACGTTGTACGGACGGAATCAGCATTCGTTCATCGGGTGAGTGGACACCTTGTAACGTGGGGCCGAAGGAAAGCATATCCAGTGATGGATACTTGTCGAGGAACAAGCCACACTCCAATCCGGCATGGATGGCTTTCACCTTGGCTTCGGTGCCGAACAGGCGGCGGTAGGACTCGGTGGCCACTTCCAATATTTCGGAGTGAGTATTTGGCTTCCATCCTGGATACCCTTCACCAAAAGTCACCGTAGCACCCGCCATGCGGAACACGGTGCGGACCATGTTGGCAATATCCTGTTTGGAGGATGCCGTAGAACTGCGTTGGCTGGTTTCAATGCGGATGATGTTGCCGGGACGCATCTTGACCGATGCTAGGTTGGTGGATGTTTCTACCAGGCCGGGAATGTCTTGACTCATGGCATATACGCCATGAGGACAAGCATAAAGCGCCTGCAACAACCGGTGTGTCGTATCATGGTCGATGGCTTTTGTTTGGAAAGGTTCGGACTCCAGGGTTATTTCCATTTCAGGGTCGGTCACATGGTATTCGTCTTGCACTTCGGCAGTAAAGATGTTCAAGTCCGAACGTAAATCATGTTTGTTTGCTTCGGGAATGGCGATAAGAGCTTGAGCCTCACGAGGTATGGCGTTGCGCAGGTTCCCTCCGTCTATTTGGCAAAGATGCATGTCATATTTGTCAGCGCATTGGCTCAGGAAACGGACCAGTAACTTGTTGGCATTAGCGTGGCCCAGGTGAATATCTCCGCCCGAATGTCCTCCTTTCAGCCCTTTCACTTGTACACGGCAACAGAAGTATCCTGCCGAGACATTGGTTTCCTCATAAGCGAACTCGGCTACGGTATCTACGCCTCCCGCGCAGCCGATAAACAGTTCGCCTTCATCCTCGGAGTCGAGGTTGAGCAGAATGTCTCCATTGATGAAACCTTCCTTCAATGCAAAAGCACCAGTCAGTCCCGTCTCTTCGTCAATCGTGAAAAGACATTCTATCGGGCCATGCTCCACCGTGTCATCAGTCAGTATGGCCAGCTCGGTGGCTACTCCGATGCCATTGTCCGCTCCTAGCGTGGTTCCTTTGGCGCGAAGCCATTCACCGTCTATAAAGGTTTCGATGGGGTCTTTCATGAAATCGTGCATCACGTCGTTGTTCTTCTCGCACACCATGTCCACGTGCGATTGCAGCACTACCGTCTTTCGGTTTTCCATACCCGGAGTAGCAGGCTTGCGCATCAATACATTGCCCGCTTCATCCACTTTCGTTTCTAAATGATGTTTTTCGCCGAAGTCTTTCAGGAAGGCCACCATTTGTTCTTCGTGTTTTGAAGGGCGAGGCACTTGGCATATCTCCTCAAAATACCGGAATACTCCGGTGGGTTTCAAATCTTTCTTTTCCATTCTGTCTTTATAATTAATACGTCTTTGCTAAATATGGTTAAATAATGAACGCTTTGGCACTACTTTCTTCTTTTTTTAAGGTAAAAAAGGCGGCTTAGTCCGACCAAAGCTCTATCTTTGCACCCACAAAATTAACGGAAATGCTCGAGACTGTATTGATAACTTTGTTAATAGTTGCTATTTGTATACTTTTATTGGGTGTAAAAGTCTTTTTTGTGAAAGGTGGTAAGTTCCCCAATTCGCATGTGAGTGGTAATGCGGCCTTGCGCCGCAAGGGTATCGGTTGCGTGCAGTCACAGGATAGGGAAGCGCAGGCCAAACGGCGTTTCTCAATTGACGAGTTAGAGAAAAGTTTTGAATGACTAACTAATAAAATATAAGAACGCAGATTATGAAGAAACTGAATTATCTCGTGAGCGGTCTGGCGGCTTTGGCCTTTGGTGTTTTGTTTTCTCAATGTGCTGGTAATGCAAACCAGCAGGCGGCTGGCAACACACCGGCACAGGGCGGTTTGTCGGACATGAAGATTGCGTATGTGGAGATAGATACGCTTTTGGCAAAATACAACTTCTGCATCGATTTGAATGAAGCGATGGTGAAGAAAAGCGAGAACGTAAGACTGACTTTGAACCAAAAAGCTACGGAGCTGGACAAGCAGAAACGTGAGTTTCAAACCAAGTATCAGAATAATGCTTATCTTTCGCAAGAGCGTGCCCAGCAGGAGTACAACCGTATTGTAAACTTAGAGCAGGACTTGCAGAATTTGAGTAATAAGTTGCAGCAGGAACTTCTGAGCGAGAATGAAAAAAACAGCCTGCAACTGCGTGATTCTATCAACTCTTTCTTGAAAGAATATAATAAATCCAAAGGTTATAGCTTGATTATTAGTAACACAGGATTTGACAATCTGCTTTATGCTGACAGCATTTATAACATTACACAGGAAATTCTGGAGGGCCTGAACGCTCGTTATTCGGCTAAGAAGTAAAGAGACCGATTAAGATAAATTGAAAGGAACAGGGATATTACGGATTTTCTACGGGCAATATCTCTGTTCTTCTTTTTTATGATACCCACTCACTGCTCAAATCGCCAAAATCCCATAAATCATTAACTTTCAATCATATTTCCGTGATTTGCTCAGTATCTCACTTTTTTATATTATCTTTGCCTGCATAAAAATCATTTTTAGAAACAGAGATATGGAAATAAAAAGTGCGGAGTTTATCATGAGCAATAAGGAAGTTGACAAATGTCCTTCGGACCTGTTGCCAGAGTATGCATTCATTGGGCGTTCCAACGTAGGGAAATCAAGTCTGATTAATATGCTGACCGGACGAAATGGATTGGCCATGACATCCGCAACACCGGGTAAGACCATGCTTATCAATCATTTCCTTATCAATAAGAATTGGTACATTGTCGATTTGCCTGGATATGGTTACGCCCAACGCAGTGCTAAAGGACAGGAACAGATTAAACGTATCATCCAAAGCTACATCTTAGAGCGTGTCCAAATGACGTGCCTTTTTGTGCTCATTGATTCCCGCCATGACCCTCAGACCATCGACTTGGCTTTCATCGAATGGTTGGGAGAAAACGGCATTCCTTTTGTCCTTGTTTTCACCAAGGCGGATAAACTGAAGACGGGTAGGTTGAACGCTAATGTCCGTAACTATCTGAACAAACTGAGCGAACAATGGGAGGAGCTTCCTCCATATTTTGTCACCTCCTCTGAGAACCGGACCGGACGGGATGAATTGTTGGCTTACATTGAGCAAATAAACAAGAATTTAAAAACAGAAATAGGATGATAATGAAAAAAATGACATTTTTATGTATGGGCGGTTTGATGTTCTTTATGCTTATGTCCGCCCCTTGTGTACAAGCCCAATCATTGAAGGATTTGTTCAATAAGGAAAATATAGAGAAAGCTGTCGGTGCTGTAACCGGAAAGAATACGGCAACATTGGAGGGCAATTGGAAGTATACCGGATCGGCTGTCCAGTTTGAATCTGATAATATGTTGCAAAAAGCTGGAGGAGCGTTGGCTGCTTCAGCTCTTACAGATAAATTAGACGAATTGCTAGAGAAAGCAGACATTCGTCCTGGTGAATTTGAATTTACATTTGAGGCCGATAGTTCATTTGTAGCCCGTATTAAAAACAGAGAGTTGAAAGGCTCTTATACTTACGATGTCGAGACCAAGAAAGTTAACTTGAAATTTGCCAAGTTGGTAGGCATGAACGCTACAATTTTCTGTACCTCATCCGAGCTTCAAATACTCTTCAATGCCAGTAAATTGCTGGATTTTGTGACTTATCTTTCTAGTAAGAGTAGTAACTCCACTCTGCAGAGTATCAGTTCCTTGGCCGATAGTTATGAAGGGGTATTACTGGGATTTGCCTACGAGCGTGGATCTTGATTCTAATTTTGTGTTATGTGTAGCGCTTCTTGGTAAGATTTTAATAACTCAATGCACTTTAGCTGTATTAGGGACATTTACTGAATATCCCTTTTTAATAGAAGAGCCGTGGCTATGGAAAAGCAAGGGGCTTGTTTATTTTGATATATTTTCATTAAGATACGCCTCTGCTTTTGCCAGTGTCTCAAGTTTGCCTATATCAAACCATCCTATGGAATCTATTGTATGACAATGTATGTCCGCCCGATGGCAGATGTCTATATAGAAAGGTATGATGGAAAATTTCCCATGCCAACGTTCGTTCTTCATATAATGGAAGATAGAAGGAGACAAAACATGAATGCAACCGAATGCTAGCTCTGTATACGTTCCCTTCGTATAGGCGGTGTCGGCAGGAAGCATTTCACCCGTAGACTTGTTTATCCAGCCTCGTAAACATCCATCGCTGTCAGCTAGAAGATAACGCGATGTTTTACGGTGATTGGTTAGCAAAGTCGCGTCACAAGGATGGTTCAAGTGAAAACGATAGAATTCTGCTAGATCAATGTCGCTCAAAATGTCCACATTGTGCACTAAAAACGGTTCATCTTCACCCAACAAGAGACGTGCCTTGCGGATGCCTCCACCTGTATCTAGTAATTCAGTACGTTCATCGCTAATGAAAATATGAACACCAAAATTCTGATTGGCCTTCAGAAAGTCAAGTATTTGGTCTCCGAAATGGTGAATGTTGATAATCAAATCTTGAAACCCAGCCTCTTTCAGACGGAGTATCACTCGTTGTAACATCGGCACTCCGCCTACGGGCACTAAGGCTTTGGGGGTCTGGTCGGTTAAGGGGCGTAAGCGTGTGCCTAAACCTGCGGCAAATATCATGGCTTTCATCGGAAGTCGAAGGCTTTAAAGATTTGTGTGATGTTTTGTTCGCGATGTTTCAATTCCACTTGAATGCCAAACTCCTGATGGAGGTGTTCAGCTAAATGTTGGGCCGAATAGACAGAACGATGCTGTCCGCCTGTACAACCGAAGCATACAGAAAGACTAGTGAATCCTCGTTCTAGATAACGCTTTACAGATGTATCTACCAAGGCATAAACATGCTTCATGAAAGCTATGATTTCGCCATCATCTTCAAGAAAACGAATGACAGGTTCGTCCAATCCGGTAAGAGATTTGTAACGTTCGTATTTACCCGGATTGTGTATGGCTCGGCAATCAAAAACAAAACCTCCTCCGTTACCCGAAGTGTCTTCTGGAATCCCTTTTTTGTAGGAGAAGCTAATCACTCTCACTATCAGGGGAAATTTTTGCGATTCATCTGCAAACAATTTCAATTCAACTAGTTCACTTAATAACTTACAGAGATATGGATATTCGGGATAAGTATCGCAGAGCAACTGGCGAAGATTGGCAATGGCGTAAGGTACGCTTTGCAGAAAGTGTGGCTTCCGTTCAAAGTAACCCCGGAAGCCATAAGTTCCTAAAACTTGTAATGTGCGGAAGAGGACGAAGTGGCGTAAGCGGGCACGGAAATAGGTCTCGTCCACCGACTTATAAGCACGAAGAGCATCCATGTATTCATCTAGTAGCTCTTGGCGCAGTTCTTCGGGATAATTTGCCTTAGCCTGCCAAAGGAAAGAAGCCACATCATAATATAACGGGCCTTTGCGACCACCTTGGAAGTCGATAAACCAAGGAGTCCCGTCTTTTATCATGACATTACGGCTTTGAAAATCGCGGTACATAAAGGTAACAGAGTCTTCTTGCAACAAGACATCGGCCATTGTCTGAAAGTCATCTTCCAATCGATCTTCTTGAAAATCTATTCCAGTCGCCTTCAAAAAACAATATTTAAAGTAGTTTAGGTCCCATAAAATACTACGTCTGTTGAAAGCAGCCAGCGGATAACATCGGTGAAAATCCATGCTTTCGGCTCCTCTTACTTGCAGGACTGGTAACAAGCGGATCGTTTGTCGAAGAATGTTTTTTTCCTCTTTACTAAAATCTCCCGTTGTTCGTCCTTTCTCAATGGCGTTGAACAGCAACGTATCTCCCAAATCCTCTTGCAGGTAATACAAGTCATCTTCCGAATGAGTATAAACTTGCGGTACTGGCAAACCTTTTTCGCGGAAGTGCTTCGCCAAATAAAGGAAAGCACGGTTTTCGTCCGCATTTTCACCTTGCACACCTATCAAAGTTGGATGTCCCTCTAGGCGGAAATAGCGGCGGTTGGAACCGGCCCCGGGCATTGCTTTGAGAATTTCCGGCCCATGTCCGGTATAGGCTTTATATAGTTGAATCAGTTTTTCACTCATGCGCGCGTGTATCTTTTGAAAAAGATGGTTAAGATAAATTCTCTATATCTCTCAGCCATGCTTCGGAGGAAGCATCGCTTGGCATGCGCCAATCACCGCGAGGACTGAGTGAGACACTGCCCACTTTAGGTCCGTCGGGCAGGCAGGAACGTTTGAACTGCTGATTGAAGAAGCGACGAAAAAATGTCTGAAGCCATTTCTTTATAATCTCTTCCGTATACACGCCCTTAAAAGTCCGTTTTGCCAAATAGTATATCTTGGCCGGACGGAAACCGCATCGAAGGAAGTAATATAGGAAGAAATCGTGCAACTCGTAAGGTCCTACTAAGTCTTCCGTTATCTGACTGATTTTGCCATGTTCATCAGCGGGAATTAATTCAGGGCTGATAGGGGTATCTATAATATCGAGCAATATCATGTGTGAGGCTACGTCCATGTCCTGGTCTGCCACCCATTTAACCAAATATTTCACCAACGTTTTAGGTACACCGGCGTTGACGCCATACATGGACATGTGGTCCCCATTATAAGTAGCCCAGCCTAAAGCCAATTCGGAAAGATCGCCCGTACCCACAACGAGGCCATTGGTCTGGTTGGCTATGTCCATCAATATTTGGGTGCGTTCGCGAGCTTGTGAGTTTTCATAAACCACATCGTGCGCCAATATGTTATGTCCGATGTCTTTAAAGTGCTGGATACATGCGTCTTTGATACTGACTTCACGTATCGTCACGCCCAAGCTTTGCATTAGGTTCACCGCATTGTCGTGCGTACGGTCGGTGGTACCAAAGCCCGGCATGGTAACCCCAATAATACCTTTGCGAGACAAATTTAATTTATCGAATGTCTTGACACAAACCAACAGTGCCAACGTTGAGTCGAGTCCTCCTGATATGCCCACGATGGCACTTTGTGCATGAGTATGTATTAAGCGTTGGGCTAATCCGGAAGTTTGTATGGAGAAGATTTCTTCACAGCGTTCGTTCAACGTTGGACCTTTGGGGACAAAAGGATGGGCATCGTATGTGCGTGATAGGTTTAACTCTTTGGGATTGACAAACTCTGTTGGCACGTGAACGGATTCGTCCTTCCACAGGTTCTTTCTGCAAGCAGTAAAGGTTGTATTTACTCGGCGTTCGGCACGCAGAAACTCTACATCTATCTCACTTATTATCACTTGTTCTTCCATGGAGAAGCGTTTGCTGGCGGTCAATAACGTACCATTTTCATAAATCAATCCATTGCCGCCAAAAACCACGTCCGTTGTAGATTCGCCGAAACCGCACGAGCTGAATACATAGCCTGCCAAGCATCGTGCCGATTGCTGGCTTAGGAGTGAACGCAGATAAACATGCTTGCCTATCCCCTCGTCATCGGCCGAGAGGTTGAAGATAATCTCCGCTCCTTGGAGCGCCAAAGAAGAACTGGGAGGCACGGCCGCCCATACATCTTCGCATATCTCGATGCCAAAAGTGGTGTCTGGAGTATCGAATAACAAGTTACATCCCAAAGGAACTATTTGCCCGCAGAGGCGTACCGTAGAAGCTGACAGTCCGGATCCTGAAGTAAACCAACGCATCTCGTAAAATTCTTTATAATTAGGCAGATACGTCTTGGGTACTACACCTAGCACCTTTCCTTTTTGGATGACCACTGCCGCATTGAGCAAAGAGCCGTTCAAGGGAATCGGTATACCCAAAATGGAAATAATGTCCAATTGACGGGTCGTGTTGAGCACTTGTACCAATCCCATCTCCGCTTCTTCCAACAAATATTGCTGAGTAAACAGGTCGCCACATGTGTAACCCGTGAGGCATAACTCCGGGAAAACGATTATCTGCACTCCTTTGCCATCTGCTATGATAATCTCTTTTTCTATCTGCCCGGCATTGAATTTACTATCCGCAATGCGGACATGGGGCATTGCTGCCGCTACCTTTACATATCCGTAATTCATAAAAACAAGATTAAATTGCCACAAAAATAAGTCAATTTATCTATACGGCCACATTTTTCTTCAAAAAACCTTTGGTAATTCAAAAGAACTTCCTATCTTTGCCATGAAAATAAAAATGTAATTATTACAAGTTTGTATTGTTAGTATATTATGGATGTAGTAGAAAGATTGCAAAGTCACAATATCAAACCCTCAGTACAACGAATGTCTATCATGCGGTATTTGATGGAGCACCTTACACATCCTACGGTTGATGAGATTTACACCTCTTTGTTTCCTCAAATGCCAACGTTATCAAAAACAACGGTATATAATACATTGAAGTTGTTGAGTGAGCATGGAGCCATACAGACTTTGACTATTGATGAGCGCAACACTTGTTATGATGCGGATACTACCCCTCATGCACATTTTTTGTGCAAGCGGTGTGGGAGGATATACGACTTGCCGCATGGCGAAATAAAAAAAGAGGTGGAGACGTGGGAGATGAACGGACACGATGTGCAGGAGATTCATTTCTATTACAAAGGTATCTGTAAAGATTGTAAGAAAAAAGAAGAAGCGCTGAAATAAGCGGCTTATTCTAAGAGAGAAATAAAACTAATTCATTCATTAAAAAATTGAGTAAGATGAAAAAATTTAGATGTACAGTATGCGGTTACGTTTATGAAGGCGATGCTGCTCCTGAGAAGTGCCCTTTGTGCAAAGCCCCCGCAAGTAAGTTTGTGGAAGTAGTTGAAAGTGAAGAAGGCGGTGCCTTGACTTTTGCTGATGAACATGTTATTGGCGTAGCTAAAGGTTGCGATGAAGAAATGATTAAAGATCTGAACAATCACTTCATGGGCGAATGCACCGAAGTAGGTATGTACTTGGCAATGAGCCGTCAGGCTGACCGTGAAGGTTACCCCGAAGTAGCAGAAGCTTTCAAGCGCTATGCATGGGAAGAGGCTGAGCACGCTGCTAAGTTCGCTGAATTGTTGGGTGATTGCGTATGGGATACCAAGACGAATTTGGAGAAGCGTATGAATGCTGAAAGCGGTGCTTGCGAAGATAAGAAGCGTATTGCTACACGTGCTAAAGCGCTGAACCTTGATGCTATCCACGACACGGTTCATGAAATGGCAAAGGATGAAGCCCGTCATGGCAAAGGTTTTGAAGGTTTGTACAATCGTTACTTCAAGAAGTAATTTCTTTCAAAAGATTTCTTAATAAAATAGAGGCCGTTTTTCCGACGGTCTCTATTTTTATTTCCTATTAGTCTATCCTTACTTTTTAAGCACCAGCACCAATGTGCTTTCCGCGTCATAAAAGCCGATGTAGTCATTCTCCAACTTTTTGAATGATTTTGTCAAGTTGAGGGCTTGTAAGACGTTTTGCTCAACCTGCATGTCCGGGCAGGCCATCATGGTGCTGATGACTTGGGGGAAACTGATAGCAGCGGCATTGGCTTCATCAGTCTCATATCCTCCATTAATGATGTTGCATCCAGCATTACCATGCAGCCGTTGGGCTTGTATGTCAAACTCCAGGAAAGGGCTTTTCTCCATGTCCTCAGGAATGGCTTGGCCCATCGCTTCTGTTATTATCCAACGTCCAGCCAAAGCTTCGAGAGTGATTTCGGGTGCCCGTTGTTGCAATACAACTGTCGGACGCTTCAATGAGTTGCTACAGAGAGCGATTTGATTGTCGTTCAATTTCTTGAATTTCTTCACCTGTGCCAAAGCAGCAAGCACATTCTTCTCTACGGTCATGTCCGGACACATCATGCGGGTACTTCCCATTTGCCCCAACTTCAAATGCCCAGGTTTAGCCTGTGTATCGAAAGTTCCCATCAGCCGATTGCAACCAGAGTTTCCATACACTTTTCCCGTATTCGTGTCGAATCCGATGTAAGGGAATGACTGGCCGGGAGCCGGTACTACCACCGACCCGTTAATTTCGATGATATTCCATTCACCTTCTAATGCGGACAGAGAAGCTGCATTCTTTGTAGATGCACACGATGACAAGGCCGCTACGGTCGCCGTCATACACAGGGAAACAAAAATCTTCTTCATACTTTTTTGTTGTTTAAGTTAAAATGCTGGGCAAATATAGGCAAAATAAACTTTCTAAAAAAATATCATGCGCGAATTAGATACAAAATATAATATTTTAGAAGCTTTTCATCGAATTCCTTTTCGGTCTTTCCTCGTTGATAACCTCGTTTGATAAATATCCCGTGTCAGACAGCGTATAACAAATGCCTTATTGCTTTGTTGCCCCATCGATTTGTCAACTCATTCATTGAATTCTTGCCAACTACAACTTGGGCTTGCCGAAATCTTTGCTTCGTTTTCACGCAACAAAGATAAGCACTCCGCCAAACATTGCCAAAAAACGGTTGTAGCTAAAAAGTTTTTTTGAGACGGTTTGGAGGATTTTTTTTGTTTGGTATTGATAATCAATTGTTTGTGATTTCTTATTGGGGTTTGCTCATGCGAAGCGAAGTGGGAGGGATGACGTGACAGCGTGTGAAAAACTCCTTGATTTCTATTCATTCTTTATGAAAATATCGTTTTAGTTTTTGTCCGCCTAAGAATTAAACGCTATATTTGCCCAACAAAATTTCAACTTAATCTTAAAGAAACTGACATGGGTAAAGTTCTTATTATCGGTGCAGGCGGTGTAGGAACCGTTGTTGCACACAAAGTGGCTCAAAATCCGGATGTATTCACGGAAATCATGATTGCAAGCCGCACGAAGTCGAAGTGTGACGCCGTGGTGAAAGCTATTGGCAATCCTAACATTCGCACTGCTCAGGTGGATGCCGACAATGTGGACGAACTGGTGGCATTGTTTAATGACTTCAAACCGGAAATCGTTATCAACGTAGCTCTTCCTTATCAGGACCTTACCATCATGGAGGCCTGCCTGAAGACGGGCGTAAACTACTTGGATACTGCCAACTACGAGCCCAAGGACGTGGCTCACTTCGAATATAGCTGGCAATGGGCCTACAAGCAACGTTTCGAGGAAGCCGGACTGACAGCCATCTTGGGATGCGGGTTCGACCCAGGCGTAAGCGGCGTCTATACAGCCTACGCCGCCAAGCATCATTTTGACGAGATACAATACTTGGACATTGTGGATTGCAACGCCGGAAATCATCACAAGGCTTTCGCCACCAACTTCAATCCTGAAATCAACATCCGCGAGATTACACAGAACGGACGTTATTATGAAAATGGCCAGTGGGTCACGACCCAACCGCTTGAAATCCACAAGGACCTGACTTATCCTAACATCGGTCCGCGTGACTCTTATCTGCTCTATCACGAAGAATTGGAGTCGCTGGTGAAGAACTTCCCCACCATCAAGCGCGCCCGCTTTTGGATGACTTTCGGGCAGGAATATCTGACTCACTTGCGTGTTATTCAGGACATAGGCATGGCACGCATCGACCCTATCGACTACCAAGGTATGAAGATAGTTCCCCTGCAATTCCTCAAGGCTGTATTGCCCAACCCGCAAGACTTGGGCGAGAATTACGAGGGCGAGACGTCTATCGGATGCCGTATCCGCGGATTGAAAGACGGCAAGGAACGTACTTATTATGTATATAACAATTGCAGCCATCAGGAAGCTTATAAGGAGACGGGTATGCAGGGCGTAAGTTACACCACCGGCGTACCGGCTATGATAGGCGCCATGATGTTTCTGAAAGGGCTTTGGAAACGTCCTGGCGTGTGGAACGTGGAAGAGTTCGACCCGGATCCGTTCATGGAGCAACTCAACAAGCAGGGCCTGCCTTGGCACGAAGTGTTTGACGGCGATTTAGAACTTTAATTAATATCAGGTTTTTATTTTAAGTTTATAAAATTTCAAGGAATAGATGAAGTCCTTTGAAATCATAAATTCCAAATCACAAATTAAAAGAAAATGAATATAGGAGATAAAGCCCCCGAGTATTTGGGCATCAATGAGAAAGGAGACGAAATTCGTTTAAGCGATTATAAAGGAAAAAAGATTGTGCTGTACTTTTACCCGAAAGACAGCACTCCGGGTTGTACGGCCGAGGCCTGCAATCTGCGTGATAACTACGACGCTTTGCGCGGAGCCGGTTATGAAGTGATAGGTGTCAGTGTGGACAGCGGGAAATCGCACCAGAAATTCATTGAGAAGAACAACCTGCCTTTCACCTTGATTGCTGATACGGACAAGAAGTTGGTGGAAGAATTTGGCGTGTGGGGTGAGAAGACCCGATGCGGACGTACCTACATGGGCACCAACCGCACAACATTCATCATCAACGAGGAAGGCATTATCGAGCGCGTCATCGGCCCGAAGGAAGTGAAGACTAAGGACCATGCGGCTCAAATTCTTTAATATTAAATACATACTACTGTGGCAAAGAAAGACGAATTGAATTTTGAAAATGAAGGAGCCGTTGCACCGAACAGCGAGAAGCTGAAAGCCTTGCAGGCGGCTATGGACAAGATAGAAAAGACCTTCGGCAAAGGTTCTATCATGAAGATGGGCGATGACAGCGTGGAGCAGGTGGAAGTCATTCCCACAGGCTCCATTGGGTTGAATGTGGCGTTGGGTGTAGGAGGTTACCCGCGTGGGCGTATCATTGAGATATATGGTCCAGAATCTTCCGGTAAGACCACGTTGGCCATACATGCTATTGCTGAAGCTCAGAAGCAAGGAGGTACGGCGGCATTCATTGATGCGGAACACGCGTTCGACCGTTTCTATGCCGCTAAGTTGGGTGTAGATATTGACAACCTGCTGATTTCTCAGCCTGACAATGGTGAACAGGCTTTGGAGATAGCCGACCAACTTATCCGCTCTTCGGCCATTGACATCATTGTGATAGACTCTGTGGCTGCCTTGACTCCCAAGGCCGAGATTGAGGGCGACATGGGTGATAACAAAGTGGGTCTACAAGCGCGCCTGATGTCACAAGCCCTGCGCAAGCTCACTTCTACCATCAGTAAAACCCGCACCTGCTGTATCTTCATTAACCAGTTGCGCGAGAAGATTGGCATCATGTTCGGTAATCCAGAAACGACAACGGGCGGTAATGCCTTGAAGTTCTACGCTTCCGTGCGTCTGGAC
>CALUOV010000069.1 GCA_944322275.1 uncultured Bacteroides sp.
TTGCCCTTGTATTTAGGATGAGGTAAACGAGTATAAGGCAAATCAAACGAGTGATCCAATTCCGCTGTAGTCATAGGAGGGTATGGCGGATTGACAACTACCGTCTGATGACCCACAGTCTGTAAGATACGTGATGCGATATACTTGTTGCTCTCCTCCTCGATATGACGGAAGTTTGCGGACTCTTTGCGCTTGTCTTTGAGGCACTCTTCGTGTGAATAAAGAGTAATATCTCCCTCTTGTGGAAGAACATCCTTAGCCAAATAAGCAGTTTGAGGAACATCTGTCAGAGACTTACCCCGCTCGATGCGTTTTGCCAACTCTACAATGGGTTTTTCACCCATACCGTAAATAAGCATATCTGCCCCGCTATCCACCAGAATGCTGGGACGCACACGGTCTTTCCAATAATCATAATGCGTCAATCGGCGCATACTAGCTTCAATACCACCCAAAAGAACAGGCACATCGGGGTAAAGCCGTTTAAGAATCTGAGTATAGACAATAGACGGATATTCAGGACGCATATCCGGACGGGCATCGGGAGTATAAGCATCATCACTCCGCAAACGTTTGTTAGCGGTGTATTTGTTTACCATTGAATCCATGCATCCGGCAGACACACCGAAGAAAAGGCGTGGACGTCCCAGTTTCTTGAAGTCGCGCAAGTCATCACGCCAGTTGGGTTGCGGTACAAGAGCTACCCGAAGTCCCTCAGCCTCCAGGACACGTCCAATGACAGCCGCTCCAAACGAAGGATGGTCCACATAGGCATCTCCACTGAAAAGAATAACGTCCGGCATGTCCCACCCTCGCAACTCTACTTCTTT
Organism: uncultured Bacteroides sp.; assembly: GCA_944322275.1. Classification (GTDB taxonomy): domain Bacteria; phylum Bacteroidota; class Bacteroidia; order Bacteroidales; family Bacteroidaceae; genus Bacteroides. The sequence goes on from CALUOV010000069.1 coordinate 831, forward strand.
TTTGGTAGTAGGCAACCAGTCAATAAGTTGATAGGTCTTCATAAGCAGGAGTGGCAATTTTTATTTGGTGAATTGTACTGACATCTGCTCCCCATCATATATCTCCCTAAATCCTATTTTCTGTTCAGCCAAAAACTCTTTCAGATCATTGAAAGCCAAAGGATTATCCATAATGATTTCCAACATCTCACCCGGTTGGGCTTCATACCATGCCTTGATGGCGGGAATAAGCGGACTATAGCGCGTTAATCCACAAGTGTTGATGGTCTTCATATTATTCTTCCTCCTCTTCCATCGGATGTTCAGGCACCCATTGTAAGTAGAGCCGGATGAGTTGTTGCAGACCAAATGCCTTCATGTTGTTATGATAGATGACATCTATGCAAAGGTCAAGCAAGTCTTTGGAGTCCTCCACCTGAGCGGCTATGAGTGAGCGGATGTTGAGTTTCAACTTGTCAAGTACCGTCTCGTCCACAATGCCATTGCTATCTATCAGATGTTGAAATAGGCCGTATTTACAGATTGTTTTAAGATTCTCGTCCGACACCTCAATGCTTCGTGTGCCGCTTGCGTTGGCTTGTAGGGTATACATAATTTATTATGCTTTTAGAAATAAAATAATCTTTATGTTACGGGCAAAGATACGTGTTTTTATTGAAACACGAACACAAATCGATAAGAAAGCGTAACTTTGCAGTATCGTTTTAAATACATAAGAAGTATGTGCACAAAAGAAATTCCAATTCTGTTGCTCACAGGTTATTTGGGCAGCGGAAAAACAACGCTTGTCAACCGCATTCTCAGCAACCGCCGGGGAATACGATTTGCCGTCATTGTAAATGACATCGGCGAAGTAAACATTGATGCTGACCTGATACAAAAAGGCGGTGTGGTAGGTACAAAGGATGACAGTTTGGTAGCTTTGCAAAACGGATGTATCTGCTGTACCCTGCGCACCGACTTGATAGAACAAATTTTTGATTTGATGAAGGCGGGACGCTTTGACTATATTGTTATAGAAGCCAGCGGAATTTGCGAACCGGAACCCATTGCGCAAACAATCTGCTCCATACCTTTGCTAGGAGGCGCTTATACGAAGTACGGTCAATGTCGCCTGGATTGCATTGTGACCGTAGTAGATGCTTTACGGCTTCAAAGCGAATTTGCGTGTGGTGAACGGTTGACCCATCCACATAGCGAGGAAAACATTGAAAACCTCATCATTCAGCAAATAGAATTTTGCAACATCATCCTCCTGAACAAAGTCTCGGAAGTGAAGCCGGAGGAGCTGAAGCGCATCAAACAAATCGTATATACGTTGCAACCCTCGTCCGAGATTATTGAGTGCGATTACGCTAACATTGATTTGGACAAACTACTTCACACCCAACTATTTGATTTTGAACACGCGGCCACTTCGGCCGGTTGGATACGAGGCATCGAACAACAAATGACTGAAGAAGAAGAACGGGAAGCCAAACATCCTGGCTCGCACCACTATCCAAAGCATGAGCACGAAGGTCATGAAGAGCACGGACATGCTCATCACCACCATCATCATGAAGGAGGCGAAGTGGAAGAGTATGGCATCGGAACTTTTGTTTACTATCGACGTCCGGCTTTTGACATCCACAAGTTTGACCATTTTATAGCTACCCGATGGCCCAAAAACATCATTCGTGCTAAGGGGGTATGTTATTTCAGTCACAATCGGGACATGTCCTACCTCTTTGAACAAGCAGGTACACAAAAACAACTGAGAGAAGCCGGTCAGTGGTATGCTACTGCACCTAAAGAAGACTTGATAGAACTGATGAAACAAGAGGCAGGCTTAATGCGCGACTGGGATGAGTATTATGGTGATCGTATGGAGAAGATCGTCTTCATAGGCCAAGATCTGGACCGAGAGCAGTTAACTCGTGATTTGGACGCTTGCCTTGAGTAAATAAAAAGAGGGTGTGTCGTAATGCACGATGCACCTTCTTTTTTTTCGTTATGTCTAGTCCTAAAATAGCGTTACACTTAAAAAAGTAACGAAATGGAAAAGACAGAAAACAAGTACGTTAGACGTACCCAAAAGGATTACAGTATGTCCTTTAAGCTATCGGTAGTTCAGGAGTATGAAAACACTAACATAAGCTTAGGGGCCCTTCAACGCAAATATGGCATACAAGGTAGCCAGACGGTGAAGCGTTGGATTGAAAAATATGGTAACTTTGACGTGTCAAACAAATCCCATCACCCAATGGAAAAGAGTAAAGATCAGAAGCTTTTGGAACTGGAGCAGAAAGTACGGATGCTGGAGCGTAAAAATGCCCGCTTGGAAAAGGAATTGGAACAGAAGGATATGAAAGCCGAATTCTTCGATATGATGATAGATATCGCAGAGAAGGAATATCACATCGATATCCGAAAAAACTCCTTTCCCGGACAGTCTTCCGATACAAAGAAAAAAAATCCGTAAGTATCAGCGGAATCTGCCGACTGCTCGGGATAAGCAGGCAGAAATATTATCGTCATCAGTGGAGCATGGACAGAAGCCGCCGTAAGGCGACGTCAGTCGTAGATATGGTACAGAGCATCCGTATGGAGATGCCCCGTATAGGCACACGTAAACTCTATCACATGCTTTATCCGTTATTGAAGGAAAAGAAGGCCGGTCGCGACAGGCTGTTTGACATCCTCCGTGCCAACCATCTGCTTATAAGTCCGAAACGTTCTTATCATGTAACGACCAACTCCCACCATCGGTTCCGCAAGCACAAGAACCTTGTAGAAGGCATAGAGCCGGTACGTCCGGAAGAAATCTGGGTATCGGATATAACCTATATTGGAAGCAGAAACAGTCCTATGTACCTGTCATTGGTTACTGACGCTTACTCAAAAAAGATTATGGGATATGACCTTTCGGGTTCATTGGACACTCAAGGCTGCCTGAATGCTTTGAAGATGGCTAACCGGAACCGTCTGTATCGGGAAGAACCGCTGATACATCACTCAGACCGCGGCATACAATATTGTTCGGATGCATACCAGAGATTATTGAGCCTGTACCATATAACACCGAGTATGACCGAATCCTATGATCCTTATGCAAACGCTGTTGCAGAAAGAATCAACGGAATCCTCAAACAGGAATTCCTCATTGGAGACCTTGATCTTTCCTTGGCAGACATGAAAAAGGTAATCAAGGATGTTGTTTATAAATATAATAACCTTAGACCGCATTACTCCTGTGGGTATAAGACACCGGAATATATGCATCAACAGAGGCTGATAAAAATCAAGAATTATAAAAAACACACAGCTTGACAAGGCTGGCCTTGTCAAGCTGTGTTGAATGTGTTATTTTTGTCCAAAAACTGTAACGGTTATTTAGGACTAGTCAAGTGATTATTTATAACTTTTTTCTTATGCCACTTTCTCCAAACGTTTCATAACGGAGAAGATGAACAAGGCTGCCAGCAGGCAGAGCATCATCAACGTCCCCCAAACGACCCACAACGGCATGTCACCCCACAACCAGGAAGCAACGGACGTCAGGTAGTTACCGATGGCGGTAGCCACAAACCAACCACCCATCATCATGCCCTTGTACTTGGGAGGAGCCACTTTCGACACGAAAGAAATACCCATGGGTGAAAGCAGTAATTCGGCAAACGTCAACACCAGATAAGTAGATACCAACCAATTAGGAGATACAAACGTTGCCGCATCACCGGCGGCTTCTTGTGCATTGGGCGACAACAGACCGATGGATGCTACAATCATCACGACATAACCCAAAGCGGCTACCAACATGCCGAGACCAATCTTACGCGGAGCGGAAGGTTCTTTACCCTTACGTGCCAACGAACTGAAAAGCAGCATAGAGAACGGTGTCAGAGCCACGACAAAGAACGGATTGAATTGCTGGAAGATAGGAGCGTCTACCGGTATGCTTCCCTCCAACGCCGTATAACGATAAATAAGGAACAGTACGGACAACAAAACCACTACACCGGAAATCAGTTTGGCCTTACCCGTCTTGGACTGGAACAACTGGAACAAACCATACACAATCAAGATAACCGCAAAAAGGTTCAGCACATTGAACATCATGCTCTCCAGACCCGAAGAACTCTTGGCCGTAAACTCATCGGCAAAGTAGGTCAGTGTTAAACCATTCTGATGAAAAGCCATCCAAAAGAAGATAACTACGGCAAATACCAGACAAAGGGCTACAATGCGTTGATAGGTCTCCTCACGTGAAAGTTCCTCTACATGAGCCGTCTTGGCATCACTGGCTTTCACTTCTTTCGTAGAGCCTTCCACATGACGGAACGTTCCACGGAAGCCATAATAAATCAACATGGATACAATCAACGAGACACATGCCACGCCGAAAGCAAAGTGATAGGAGTCATTCACACTCACGCCCCATGTCTTTTGCGCATATTCCATAACTTCTACCGCAGCTGTAGGGGCAAACAAGGCGCCGATGTTGATAGCCATGTAGAAAATGCTGAATGCTGAATCGCGCTTCGAGGCGTAAGCCGGATCGTCATACAAGTTACCCACCATCACTTGCAGGTTTCCCTTGAACAAGCCCGTACCTGTACTGATAACCAGTAGTCCGGCCACCATAGACACCCATGCTGCCGCCCCGTTACCCAACGGAAGCGCCAGTAGCACATAACCGATAAACATGCCAATGATACCGATAGTCACCATCTTACCATAGCCGAACTTATCCGCCAGGATACCGCCGATGAACGGAAGAAAATAAACCAACGCTAAGAATGCAGCGTAAATATTGCCCGCCGTAGACGCGGACAAATCGAAGTTGGCTCGCAAAAAAAGCACGAAGATAGCCAACATCGTGTAGTAGCCGAAACGCTCGCCGGTATTGGCCAGCGCCAAGGCAAAAAGACCTTTAGGTTGCCCTTCAAACATAATGTCAGATAAAATTTTAAGATTAATGAATAATGTTTATTTGGTGGACAAAGATAAGAAAAAGAAGATAAGCCTCAAAACAATTTGCAAACTTCCGCATTCACTTCACGTATCAAATCCTGAGGATTAAGTTTCAGCTGTAGACCGCGCTGCCCGGCACTGATGTAGATGTATGGGTGCTCTAAGCAGGTCTGGTGGATGTAAGTGGGAAACGTCTTCTTCATGCCGATGGGCGAACAGCCGCCACGGATGTAACCCGTGAGGGGCAGCAGCTCTTTCACGTGGATAAGGTCGCACTTCTTGTTGCCACTCACCTTGGCCGCCAGTTTCAAGTCCACTTCGTGCTCGCCGGGAATGACGCAGACGAAATACCCCGTTTTGTCACCCTGCAACACCAGAGTCTTGAATACACAATCGATGTCCTCACCCAGTTGTTCGGCTACATGAGGGGCACTCAAGTCATTTTCGTCTACCTCGTACGGTATCAGTTCATAGGCAATCTTTGCTTTGTCCAGCAGGCGCGCCGCATTGGTTTTGTTTATCTTTGTCTTCATTCTTTCCTATCTTCTCAATTATATTTTGATGAATTGTTTCCTGTCGTGGGTCATCCCCACTAACGGTGGTCGGACATCCCGACTGGCGTTGGGGGCTTTCTCCCACTGAAACGCCGCTTCACGGCTTCAGCCCCAGTTCCTCTTTCAAGAATAGGGCCGTGTACCCTTTCTTACTCTCCGCAACTTCCTCAGGCATACCCGCAGAAAGGACTTCGCCTCCTCCCCGTCCTCCTTCAGGACCCATGTCGATGATGTAGTCCGCCATCTTGATAACGTCCATGTTGTGCTCGATGACAATGACCGTATTTCCTTTGTCTACCAAGCGGTTCAGCACATTCATCAGCACGCGGATATCCTCAAAATGCAAACCCGTGGTAGGTTCGTCCAGGATGTAGAGTGTTTTGCCCGTATCGCGTTTGGAAAGTTCCGTGGCCAACTTCACGCGCTGGCTCTCGCCACCGGAGAGGGTTGTACTGGGCTGCCCCAGTTTGATGTATCCCAAACCGACTTCCTGTATCACCTTTATCTTGTTCAATATCTGGGGCACATTTTCGAAAAACTCCACGGCACGGTTGATAGTCATATCCAGCACATCGGCAATGGACTTGCCTTTATAGCGCACTTCTAGAGTCTCGCGATTATAACGCTTGCCATGACACACTTCGCAAGGCACGTAAACATCGGGTAAGAAATTCATCTCAATGGTCTTGTAACCATTTCCCTGACAGGCTTCGCATCGCCCTCCCTTCACGTTGAACGAGAAGCGTCCGGCCTTGTAACCGCGAATCTTGGCCTCTGGCAAGCCGACAAATAAATTGCGAATATCGGCAAAGACGCCCGTATAGGTAGCCGGATTCGAACGGGGCGTGCGTCCCAAAGGAGACTGGTCGACATTCACCACCTTATCTATATACTCCAATCCTTCAATGCTGTCGTAGGGCAAGGGATCTTGTAAGGAGCGATAGAAACGCTGGGACAGGATGGGCTGAAGCGTCTCGTTTATCAAAGTGGACTTGCCGCTTCCGGATACACCCGTGACGCATATCAACTTGCCTAAGGGAAACTCCACATCGACATGCTTCAGGTTATTGCCGCATGCGCCATGCAGCCACAAACTGTGTCCGTTGCCCTTGCGGCGTTCTTTGGGCACTTTGATGGCCTGTTCGCCATTCAAGTATTGCGAGGTAAGCGTATGCGTCCGCAGCATCTCTTGAGGCGTACCGGAAAACACCACTTCACCTCCCAGACGTCCCGCCTTGGGACCCATGTCTATCACGTAATCGGCCGCCAACATCATGTCGCGGTCATGCTCTACCACAATCACCGTATTGCCTATGTCACGCAACTCCTTCAGAGAATGAATCAGGCGTTGGTTGTCCCGTTGGTGCAGACCAATGCTCGGCTCGTCCAATATGTAAAGTACGTTCACCAGTTGCGAACCAATCTGCGTGGCCAGGCGGATGCGTTGGCTCTCACCTCCGGAGAGGCTGACCGAACTACGGTTAAGCGACAGGTAATCCAGCCCTACATCGAGCAGGAATTTCAGACGGGTACGTATTTCCTTCAGTATCTCCGCGGCAATCTGACGTTGTTTGTTATCCAAATATCCGTCCACGTGTACTAACCAGTCATACAATTCATTGATGTCCATCGTGGCCAACTGGTAGATGTTCTTATCATGGATGCGGAAAGAGAGAGCCTCTTTGTTCAGACGGGCGCCATGACACTCAGGACACTCGGCAGTACGGGCAAATTGTTCGGCCCATTTTTGCGCCGTGGCCGATGCATCCCGGTCCTGCTGCATCTGTATGTATTTCACTACGCCCTCATACGTTGTGAAATAATCGGCAGCCCCACCAATCAGAGAACTTTTGATGTGGATACGCTCGTCGGCCCCGTATAGCACCTCATCGATAGCCTCATCGGGAAGTTCCTTCACCGGAGTCTTCAAGTTGGCTTCGTATTTCTCCAACAGAGCGTCTATCTGCCAGAATATCATGCTGTTTTTATATTTACCCAAAGGCACCACCGCTCCGTCATAGATGGACAACTCGCGGTCGGGTATCACCTTATTTATATCTATTTGGCTTACCACGCCCAGCCCCTTACACTTGGGGCAGGCTCCCTGGGGAGAATTGAAGGAAAAATTGTGTGGAGCCGGTTCCTTGTAGGACAAACCTGTTACGGGGCACATCAGCCGCTTGCTGTAATGGCGCACTTGGCCTGTCTTCATGTCCAATATCATCATCAGCCCGTCTCCTTGACGCATGGCCGTGGCCACACTGTCTTTCAAACGGATATCATCCTTGTCGGCCACCACTAACTTATCTATCACCACTTCCACATCGTGATTTTTGTATCGGTCCAGCTTCATACCGGGGATGGCTTCTTTCACTTCACCGTCCACCCGCACGTACAGGTAGCCCTTTTTCCTCACTTGCTCGAAAAGCTCCTTATAATGTCCCTTGCGGTTGCGCACCAACGGCGCCAGAAGGTAGATACGTTTTCCTTTGTATTCTTTCAATATCAAGTCCAGTATCTGCTCCTCAGTATACTTCACCATCTTTTCGCCGCTCAGGTACGAGTAGGCCACGCCTGCCCGTGCAAAGAGTAAACGCAGGTAGTCGTATATCTCAGTCGTGGTGCCCACGGTAGAGCGAGGATTCTTATTGGTCGTCTTCTGTTCGATGGAGATGACAGGATTAAGTCCCGTGATTTTGTCCACATCGGGACGCTCCAGATTACCTAAGAAATTGCGTGCGTAGGCCGAAAAAGTCTCAATATAACGTCTTTGGCCTTCGGCAAAAATAGTGTCGAAAGCCAAAGAGGACTTCCCGCTTCCGCTCAATCCGGTAATCACCGTCAGGCTTCCCCGAGGAATGTGCGCGTCAATGTTCTTCAAGTTGTGCACCCGGGCGCCGTAGACATCTATGTATTCAGCTTCGTCTTGTTGCATATTGAAAAATCCCATTTCCGTCTGCAAAAATAGTTTTTTCTCTCCGAATAACCGCCATCCTCCCTTCTTTTTCGGATTTGAGCAGGCCGAATATTATTTCTTAACTTAAACCCTTGGCTTGAATACCACAGAATTCTTAACTTTGCACCTGCTTTTTATCACTTTCTGAAAACATTAGTATGAAAACAATCCGACGAGCCCTATTCTCCTTGTTGCTGGCGACCTCCTGCACGCTGGGCATCCATGCGCAAGAGAACCAGTCATACATCCTGCACACTATCGAGAAGGGGCAAAGCCTCTACTCTATCTCCAGCATGTATGGAGTCAGCCAAAACGATATCATCAAGTTGAATCCCGGAAGCGACCAACGCATCTACGTAGGACGCAAGCTGCGTATTCCCCGCGAGGCGCCCAATGCCACACAGGAAACATTCCACACCATTGAGTCGGGCGAGACTCTCTATCGCCTCAGCCAACGCTATGGCGTATCCGTGCAAGCCATCTGCAAGGCGAACCCTGGTCTTAGCGCGGTCAACTTCCATGCGGGAGAAGTCATCCGCATACCAGCTCCTATTCCTGAGAAGCCCCCTATTGTGGAAGCCCAACCGACTGATACGACATCCTTACGTGCCGAGGTAAAGCCCCGGTGTCGGGATATGCACAAGGTGGGACGCCGGGAAACCGTATACAGCATCAGCCGCGAGTATGGCATCAGCGAGGAAGAGCTTATCATCGCCAATCCCGAGCTGAAAGGAAAAAACAAGATAAAGCGGGGGACTTACCTTTGCATCCCTTATCCGAAGCCTTCGCCAAAGAAAGTCGCCGACTCATCGAAAGAACCGCCGACCAACCGCGAACTCTTTAGGGAAAACAGCATCAAAGCTGAGCAATACCCCACTCTCAAAGTGGCCATCATCCTCCCCCTGCTGCCCGAAGGCGGACAACAGAACGAATCGGCACGCATGATAGAGTATTACGAAGGATTCCTCATGGCCGTGGACAGCCTGAAGAAATCGGGCGTGTCCATCGACCTACATACGTATAACTCCGGCCCGCAAAATGCTTCCATCCAAAAGATTTTGGCCGACAAAGAATTACAGGATGTCAATATCATATTCGGGCCTCTGTATCAGGAACATATACAACCTCTCACAGAGTTTGCTCATGAAAAAGGCATTCGTTTGGTCATACCCTTTACATCGAAGGATAACAGTGTTTTCCGCAATCCGTACATCTATCAGATCAACACACCTCAATCTTACTTGTATTCAGAAGTATATGACCATTTTTTCCGCCAATTCCGTAATGCGAACATTATTTTCCTCAACACGCAAGAAGGCGCTCGCGACAAGGAGGAGTTTATCAAAGGATTCAAGGAAGAGTTAAGCAATCGCTCCGTCCCCATGACCTCCTTGCCAGACACGGTTACCGCCCACACACTGAGCAAAGTATTACGTCCCGACCGGGAAAATATTTTTATACCGACTTCAGGCAGCAACGTGGCACTCATCAAGCTCCTGCCCCACTTGACTGTAACCGTACGCCAACATCCGGAAGTGCCTATCCACTTGTTCGGTTATCCCGAATGGCAAACCTACACTAAGGATCACCTGGAAGCTTTCTTTGAACTTGACACGTACTTCTATACCTCTTTTTATACCAATAACCTGTTGCCTTCCGCAGCCGAATTCACGCGGAATTACCGACATTGGTTTGCAAAGGATCTGGAAGAACGTTACCCCAAATACGGAATATTAGGATTTGACACCGGCTATTTTTTCTTAAAAGGTCTGGCCCAATACGGTAGCACCTTCGAAGAAAATCTGAACCGCTTCAACGTAGCGTCCATACAGACAGGTTTCAAGTTTCAACGGGTCAACAATTGGGGAGGTTTCATTAACCGCAAAGTATTCTTCGTGCATTTCACCAAGAAGTTTGAACTTCTTAAACTGGACTTTGACTAATCCCAACCAAAACAAGTACAAGGAATGAAAATTAAGACATTATTTATAATTATCCTGTCAGTAATTAGTTGGGCCACGTCTGCTTATGCACAAGTCGGCGAGCAACGCTACAATTTCTCCGTAGGAGTCAATGGCGGAATCAACATCAACTCTGTTAGCTTCTCGCCCAGCGTCCAACAAGGCTCACTCATGACTCCTACGTTTGGCGCTACCCTACGCTACATCTCGGAGAAATATTTCGGCATGATATGCGGTGCCCAACTTGAAATCAACTATTCCCAACAAGGATGGAGCGAATCCTATGTGGATTATCCCGGCTTAGCTTATACGCGCAAGATGAATTATGTCAATATCCCCTTTTTGGCTCACTTGGCCTTTGGCAAAGAAGGTCGCGGTCTACAGTTTTTCATCAATGCTGGACCACAAATAGGTTTTTTAATCAGTGACAGTTATACGATAAGTGGAGAATGGGATAGCTATACGAACCTTATTGTCGAGCAACACGAAGCTCCCATTGACAATAAGTTCGACTATGGTATCACCGGAGGAGCAGGAGTAGAGCTACGCACTAAGATAGGTCACTTTCAAGTCGAAGGGCGTTATTACTATGCCCTTTCCGACTTTTATAGCACCACGAAGAAAGACTATTTCTCCCGTGCTGCCCATGGTGTCATCAGTGTGAAAATAGCCTATCTGTTTGACTTGATGAAATAATAAAGTTTTTCTTTTAACAGATAAAATCATGAACGAAGTATTGAAAAACATGGAAGCACGTCATAGCGTACGTGCTTATACCGACCGCCAAGTTCCGGCCGAAGAATTGGATTTGATATTGCGAGCCGCCACATGTGCTCCCAACGGTATGCATTTAGAGACTTGGCATTTCACAGCTATCCAAAAAGCTGCAATATTAGACGAACTGAACGAAGCGATAAAAGGCGCTTTTGCCAAGAGCAACAACCCTCTCCTGCAAGAACGCGGACATAGCACAACCTATTGCTGCTACTATCATGCTCCCACCTTGATCATCGTGTCTAACGAACCGACACAATGGTGGGCTGGCATGGATTGCGCCTGCGCTTTGGAGAATATCTTTTTAGCGGCCCGTTCTTTGGGCATCGGATCCTGCTGGATTAACCAATTAGGCCAAACCTGTGATGACCCCGATGTACGCACGCTCCTTACTCGTCTTGGCATACCCGCCAATCATAAGGTTTACGGCTGCGCTGCATTAGGCTACGAACCGGAAGGCACGCCTTTGAAGGAGAAAAAGGTAAAGGAGGGGACAATAACGATCGTACGATAAATTACTAAGAAACTGAAACGCAAAGTTAGCATCGAATATCGAATGCTCTTTGTGTTTCAGTTTCTCCGTATCAAATTCAGCTCCCATATTTTTCCCAAAACTCCTGCATCAGTCGGATAAACTCTTCTGGAAGCCGTTGTAACACCCATTCCTCAATATAGACAGGAATTTCCTTATAGTATGCCTCTGCGATTCCACCCGTAATAGCAGCCAGTGTATCTGCATCGCCACCCAATGAAATAGCCAAGCGAATGGCATTTTCATAATCCGTACTTTCCAAAAAAGCAATAATGGCTTCCGGCACAGTCCCTTGACAAGTTACATCAAAATCATATGTTGGACGGATCTCCTCACAAACCCTATTCAGATTATAACCGAAAGTTTCCTCCACATACTTCTTTATTTTTTCTTTAGACTTGCCTATGCGTGCCAAGAATACACAAGTTGCCGTAGCTTGTGCTCCCTTGATACCTTCCGGATGGTTGTGCGTGACTTCTGCATTTTCCCTTGCAGCACCTAAAGTTTCTTCCAAAGAATCAAATGCCCATCCCACCGGACACATCCGCATAGCCGATCCATTACCAAAGCTTCGATATGGCTGCGGATTTACCTCGTTCAACCATTGACAAAACCTTCCACCATATCCGACATGAGGATACTTACGCCCATATTTCTGCATAATGCTCGCAAGATCTCCCCCATGCAGTAACCAATCCGCATTAGCCATGGTCATCACTGTATCATCCGTAAAGTGCGAATCTTTATTGAACAGACAAAAATCCATTTCTTTTATCGGGAAACGCTCATAAACGGAACCTATCATGTCGCCCGCAACAACGCCCATTAAAACTTTATTGTTCATTGTACATTATTTAATTATTAGTCATCACCCCTGACATCGAAGATTTCATAACCACTCACTCTAACTGTTGGGTGGTCAGCACTACTAGGAACAAAAAATAAAATTCTGTTCTCTTCTTACAAAGTACGTTCACATGGCCAATGAAAAGCCATATTTCATTGCGTTTTTCCGTCTTCTGAAGCATCAAAACACAAGTGGCATGTGAAAGAAATATTGCTTTCAGAACTTCCCGATCCACTCGTCCAGCGACTCACCTTCGGCAAAGGCATTTTCTTCGGCCTGCTGCAAGCGCTTCTTGATGCGCGACTTCTGTTGGGAGACGGAGGAAGGGGCTACAGCCATCAGGATGGCTATCTGCGACACAGTGAAGCGCAGCTTGATGAGGATGCAGTAGCGGATGTAGACTTCCGTCAACTGGGGGAAGCGTTCGTGCAGGCGGGTGGTGAAGCCGTTGTACACGCGGTCGGTCACCGCTTTCAGCTTGTCCCACTCCGGGTCATTCAAGAACTTAGGTTCCTTGCGCAGGCGTTGCATCAGTTCGGTGTCGTTGGTCAGGGCGTGGCTCAGTTCCTGTTCGCGGACTTCCAGTTCGGAGAGGTGACCGGACATTTCCTCGGCATGCGCCTTCTCTTCTTCCAAGTGGGTTTGCAGGGAATGGATGGTCGTTTCCTTCTCGTGCAACTGTCGCTCCCGGCGATGCAGACGGTCACGATATGCCTTGCGACCAAAGACAATGATGAGCAGCAGGGCTACGGCCACGGCCGCTCCTATCAGAATGCTGTCGTCCCGCTCCCGGCTGACGCGGGCATGGGCTTCGGCCAGTTGTTCATTGGCATACTTCTCTTTGACTTCGGCCACTTGCTTAGACAGTTGCTGCTTCATGACCATGGGCTGGTAGTAGCGCATGGAGTCGGCTGCCCAGGCGGAGCGTTCGGGCTGCTGCTTGGCACGGTAGTATTGGAAGAGCAGGTCGTAGATATTGTAACGCAGGTTGTTGCGGTCGGGCAGGGTCATGGCCTCGTCGATGTAGACCTGTGCCGTGTCGGGCCGGTCCAGTTGGAGGTAGGTCTGGATGAGCGATATCAGGATAGGCTGCTTGCTGTCGGGCGTCTGGCTGG